>NZ_JBDNGN010000063.1:0-16686 GCF_041689225.1 Hyphomonas sp.
GTGCTTTAGCGGGCAAATAGCACCAATCCGAGAATACCGACGGAGACGAGCACGACGCCGATGATCTCTCGCACGGTGACGCGTTCCTTGAAGAACAAGATTGACGCGCCGATCATGAAGATGACCTCGACCTGGCCGAGGGCGCGGACATGGGCGGCGTTCTGCAGGGTGAAGGCGGTAAACCAGGCGAGCGAGCCAAGCATGCCAATTAGGCCAACCCAGGCGGCGCTGCGCCAGCTGCGCAGCAGGCGTCCAGCTTCGCCCGGTTCCCTGACCTGCAGGAAGGCCAGCACGGCCAGCGCCTGGAAGGCCGTGACGAAGGCGAGCGTGGTGGCGGCGCGCAGGAAGACGTCACCCTCGATCAGTGACAGGGACGCGCCGCGATAGGCGACGGCGGACAGTCCGAACAGGCCGCCCGACAGGATGCCCAGCAGGGCCTTGCGATCAAGGAAGCTGCGGCGCGCAGCTGGGTCTGCCGGAATCGAGATCAGGATCACGCCGACAAGGCTGATCAGGATGGCGAGGGCGACGGGCAGGGAGAGCCTGTCGCCCAGCAGGACAATGCCGAACAGGGCTGTCTGGACGGGCTCTGTTTTCGTGAAGGCCGTGGCGACGGTGAAATTCTTGTAGGAGAAAAGGTGGATCAGCAGGCCGGTCGCCAGGATCTGTGCGAGGCTGCCGAGAATGGCACCGGTGACGAAGGTCAGGTTGAGCGGCGGCGCACTGCGCCCTGTACTCACGAGCAGGACGGCCAGCAGAAGGCAGGCCAGTGGCGCGGCAAACACGAAACGCGCTGCCGTGGCGCCCCATGTGCTGAGCGTGGCCTTCAGCCGTTTCTGCAATACCGAACGCAGGTTCTGCAGGAAGGCGGCCGCAATCGTGATGGGTATCCAGAGTTCCATCGAGCGCTTGGACAGCAGCCGGATGGGTTTGTCAAAGGCGGCTTAGCGGACCCGCGTGCATTGCGGGAAGGTGGTCGTGCCCTGTTGCAGCACGGCGTAGCGGCCCTGGTCCCAGAACACGACGCGCGTCGGGCCGATGCCGGACTGATAGCGCATGCCCTTGTTGGCAGCGACCTGTTGCAGCTGGTCAACTTCACCGTTGAACATGACCGTAGCGGACGTACCCACAACGCTGGCTTCGAGCTGAAGCGCACCGCATTCGTAATAGGGCGAGATCAGGTTGGCGCTGTAGGGCGCGGCATAGGCCGGGTCATTGGCCCTGCGCAGGTCGCCCTTCTGGCTAGTCGCTGGCGGCGTGACCGCGCAGGCGGCTGCAGACGCGGCGGGGGCGAGGAGGGCGAAGGGGTGGGTGGGTTCATGTCGGTGTCTCGGGGTGGTCTCATTGCTGGAACAAGCAATGAGACCCGGAAACGTTCCGCCCGGATCGCGGCCGCCTAGACCGTGCGCTGGGCTTTGTCGGCATTATTGGTGGCGGTGATAGCGTCCTTGGCGGCCTGCCATTGGTCGTCGCCCCAGGCGGCGAGCTGGGAGAAGTTGCCGCCGGATGCGTTGTACATGGCGCCGTCAATCGCGATGGTCTGGCCGTTGATATATTCCGCGCCCGGGCCCATCAGCAGGACGGCGAGGTTGACCAGTTCGTGCATTTCGCCGACGCGGCCCATCGGGTTTGCCGTGCCGCTGTCCATGCGCTTGGCGCCATCGGCATCGGGGGCGAGGCGTTTCGACATGCCTTCGGTGGGGAAGGGGCCGGGCGCAATGGCGTTGAAACGCAGGCCATAGCGGGCCCATTCGACGGCGAGGCTTTGCGTCATCGTGTTGACGGCAGCCTTGGACATGGCCGAGGGCACGACGAACGGGCCACCATTCCAGACCCATGTTGTCAGGATGGAGATGACATTGCCGCGGGTGCCGCCCTTGATCCAGCGCGTGCCGATATCGTGGGTCATGTAGAACGTGCCGCGGAAAACAATATTGGCAATTGCGTCAAAGCCCCGGATCGACAAGTCTTCGGTGCGCGAGATGAAATTGCCGGCGGCATTGTTGACGAGGCCGGTGAGCGGCCCGTGCTTGGCCCAGATCTCGTCATTCATGTCGGTGATGGCTTCGGCGACACGGATATCGCAGGCATGGGGCACGACCTTGCCGCCATGCTTTTCCATCAGGTCTTTCGCCGTTTCTTCGCAGACGCCGCCGCGCCGACCGCAGATGTGGACTTCGGCACCGAGCTTCAGGAAGCCTTCGGCCATTTCCTTGCCGAGGCCCGTGCCGCCGCCGGTGACGAGGATGCGTTCATCCTTCATCAGGCCATCGCGAAACATCAGTTTTGACGTGTTCATTTGTATTCTCCCTCTGTGTTTTCTGCTATCGAGTATAGCTCGCTTGAAGCCGGAGACATCCTATGAAACCTGTCCTTTTTGCCATTGTCGCGCTTGCCCTCGGGGCAGGAAGCGCGACGGCCGATCCGTTGAATGTGTTCGGCACGTTCGCGACCGAGGAAGAAAACTCGCATGTCGAGATTGCCGATTGCGGCGACGGCACGCCGTGCGGCACGATTGTCTGGATCGATCCGGCCAGCGTGACCGAGGGCAAGACACCTGAAACGGCGACGGATGCCGACGGCAAGAAGATTCTCGGCCTAACCATGCTGGAAGGCTTCCGGCAGACAGCCAAGGGCTGGACCGGCGGCACGATCTACAATCCGAAAGAGGGCAAGACCTACAGTTCGCGCATGAAACTGCTCGATGATGGTGTGCTGGAAGTGAAGGGCTGCATCGCCATGCTCTGCGAGACGCAGAACTGGAATCCGGTCGGCTAGGCGCGCTACTTCCTGAATGGCAGGCTGACCAGCCGCCAGAGGATCCAGATCGGCAACACGATGCCAGCGCCAGCGAGCGCGGGCTTCCAGAAATTGCGGATGGCCCAGCCGGCGGCGGCCAGAGTCTGCCTGGCAATCGAGGCGATGGCGTCGGGTATGTTCACATCCGGTGAGGCCGGGTTGAAGTTCGCGGCGAGCACGACGAAGCCAACAAGGATGCACAGGCCAAGCAGCTTGACGACGCCCCAAGGGCCGATGCCGAACAGGCGCAGCAGCACCGACCGGGGCGGCGGCTTTTCCGCCTTGGCCTTGACCTTGGGCGCCGGTCCGGGCGGCGGCGCAAGCGGCTCTACAACGGGCGGTTCATTCTCACTCATGTTCCGGTTTGTTCACTTCGGTGTTGCCCTTGTAGGCGACATTGACCTGGTGCGGATAAGGAATGGTGATGCCTTCACGGTCGAAGGCTTCCTTGATGGCCTTGGTGAGGTCGGCGCGGACCTGCACGAATTCGGGTGTCGCGACCCAGGCGCGCAGGCGCAGCTTGACGCTCCAGTCGGCGAGCGCGTGCACGCCGACCCAGGTTTCCGCCTTTGACAGTACGCGCGGATGGTCATTGGCCGTATCCAGCAGGACTTTCAGCGCATGGTCCATATTGTCGTCATAGGACATGTCGAAATAGAGGTCGAACTTGCGGCGCGTCTGGCGCGTATGGTTGACCAGCGCATCGCTCCAGACCTTGTCATTGGTGACGATGACGATCTTGTTGTCGACCTGTTTGAGCGATGTGGTGAAGGGGGAGATGTCGGTGACCTCGCCTTCGAGACCGGCCAGGCTGACATAGTCGCCGATGCGGAACGGGCGCAGGATGGCCAGCATAACCCCGGCGGCGACCGATTTCATCGTGTCCTGCAGGCCAAGGCCGATGGCCAGGCCGAGTGCGCCGAGGACGGCGGCAAGCGAGGTCGTCGGGAAGCCGAGCTGGGTCAGCGCCGTGACGATGGCGACCGCGAAGATCAGGTATTTGACCAGCGACCCGGCAAAGGCAAACAATGTGTCATCCGCGCCCGTGCGGCGGTGTGCCTTGCCGCCGAAATTGCGCATCGAGCGGGCGACCCAGTTCGCGAACAGGATTGCCACGAGCAGAATGGCGACTGCGGCGACGGCGCCGGGTCCCCGGCTTTCGACCAAAGTGCGCCAGTCATAGCCTGCAAGGCCGAGGGGCAGGGGCGACATAAGGATCAGCGCAAACATGCGGGTAACCGAGGCGCCGAGGTCCCAGCTGGAGCCTTCGAAGTCCTGGTCCTTCGGCGTCACCAGCCTGCCGAAGAGCGCAACCAGCCGCTTGACCAGAACGGCCACAATCCAGATGGCGATTGTCGCGGCAAGGACCAGCGACCATTTCAGGACCTGGGGCTCAGCGGCCTGCGCCCAGGCGGGCCAGCCAGTCATGTCGAATTCAGGCATCATGTTGCACTCTTGTCATGGGCCGTTGCGGGCTTCAACTCACCTTTCACGCATTGGTGACTGGAAGAAACCCGTCAGTTGCGGCAGTCGGGCCCGGTCAGCCATCGGGAGCAAGCGCATGAACAGGCAGGTCGTCCAGGAATATTACGGGGATATCCTGAAATCCACGTCAGACCTGCGCACAGATGCGTGTACGACGGATGCGGCGCCGCCCCTGCATGTGCGCACGGCGCTGGGCCGGGTGCATGACGCGGTTGCGGCGCGCTATTACGGCTGCGGCCTGGCGATTCCGGCCGAGCTTGGCGGCCTGCGGGTGCTCGATCTCGGCTGCGGCGCCGGGCGCGACGTCTATGCGCTGGCGAGCCTTGTCGGGCCTGAGGGCCTTGTGACGGGTGTCGACATGACCGAGGCGCAACTGGCGGTGGCGCGTGAACATGAGAACTGGCATGCCGAGGCCTTCGGGTATGCGGCTCCGAACACGCGTTTCCTTGAAGGTGAGCTGGAAAACCTGGACGCGCTGGATCTGGAGCCTAGCAGCTTCGACCTGATCATTTCAAACTGCGTGATCAATCTCTGCACCGACAAGCCCGCCGTGTTCCGCGCGGCGCACCGGTTGCTGAAGCCGGGCGGCGAGCTGTATTTCTCGGATGTCTATGCCGACCGCCGGATACCGGCAGACCTCGTCAAGGATCCGGTCCTCTACGGCGAATGCCTGTCAGGCGCGCTTTACTGGGGCGACTACCACGCGGTGGCGCAAGCGGCGGGCTTTGCCGATCTGCGCGTCATCAGCCACCGTCCACTGGCAATCCTTGATCCGGCGCTGAAGGCGAAGCTCGGGGCGATCCGGTTTGCCTCGGTGACGGCGCGCCTGTTCAAGCTGGAGGGGCTGGAGCCCGCCTGCGAGGATTATGGCCAGGCCGTGATCTATCGCGGCGGCGTGGAAGGCATGGAAGAGGTATTCATCCTCGACGCCGAACATCATATCGAGCAGGGCAGGGTGTTCCCGGTCTGCGGCAATACGCTGGCCATGCTAATGGACACGCGGTTTGCGCCCCATTTCCAGGTGATCGGCGCAGGCGACAGGCATTTCGGCCTGTTCCCCGGATGCGCCGCGCCGGACGTGTTCGCTGCCGGGGACGTGTCGGCTGCGGCCCCGGTTGGCGGTTGCTGCTGAGCGCTAGTCCTTGTTCACGTTGACCTGGTGCGGATACGGAATGGAGATGCCGGCCGCGTCGAGCGCTGCCTTGACGTTCATGGTGAGGGCCCAGCGGGTCTCCCAATAGTCAGGCGTCTTCACCCATGGGCGGGCAATGATGTCGACGGAACTGGCGCCGAGATTGTCGACCCGCACGACAGGCGCAGGGTCTGCGAGCACACGGCTGTCGGCCTTGATCACGCCTTCAATCACGCTGATCGCATGCTCCATGCCGTCGCCATAATCGATGCCGAAAACGAGATCGATGCGGCGTGTCGTATAGCCTGCATAATTCTTGATGATGCCGTCGATGGCCTTGCTGTTGGGCACGATGACCTGAACATTGTCCGGTGTCGCAAGAATGGTCTGGAACAAGTTGATTTCCTTGACCGTGCCGCCAACGCCCGCAACCTCGACATACTGGCCGACACCATAAGGCCGGAACAGCATGATCATGATGCCCGACGCGATATTGCCGAGGGCGCCCTGCAATGACAGGCCGATGGCCAGGGTCATGGCGCCGAGGATGGCGACGAAGCTGGTGGCTTGTACGCCGAACAGTTGCAGCGCAGCGATGATCGTGGCGGCTGTCAGGAACCAGCGGACGAGCGACGCAAAAAAGCTGCCGAGGGTCTCGTCGATGTTCGGTCGCTTGACGGCCTCTCTGCGGACCATACTGGCCATGGCCCCGGAGATGCGCAGGCCGATTATCAGGACGATGAAGGCACCAAGGGCCTTCAGGCCATAGGCAGCAAGGACGGGCCAGTGTTCGGCAATCATGGCTTGCCAGTCGATATCGTTCAGAAAGTCCATGAATTACTCCGGGGGTTCAGGCTTGACCGCGCGCACCGTGGGCGCCGCGCGTCAGCCGCACGTATAGGATGAGAATGGTGAGGGCGCCGGTGACGATGGCGAGCCAGGTCATGCCGGTGACGGTCCAGTTGTTGAGCAGGATGCCGACGAGGCCCCATGCGAGCGAAACAAAAAACCAGATGCTGCGACTGACAATATGGCTGAAGGCCCATGCCGCAAGCGCGGCGGGCACCAGCGTCGCCCACAGCATCTGCCACGGATAGTCGGTTGCGCCGAGCGTGGTGAAATGGCGAATCGTCAGCGGGATCGAGATGGCGATCGCGACCGTGATCCAGCCAGCGAGCAGGCCGGTGGCCATATCGGCGACGAGTTTGGCCGGGCTGCCACCCATGCCGCGTATCCGGTCAAACCTGTAGGCCGCAAACCAGGCTGCGGCGGCAATCGGAAACAGGAGTGCAAAGTCGAGCGGCGGGGACACGATCAGTTGGGCGCTCAACATCCAGATCACGTTCAGCATGCCGGCAATGATCAGGGCCGGGGTGATTCGATCCATCCACGGCTCGCGGCGAAAGACGGCGAACAGGGCGAACACGAAATAGGCGAGGAAAATCAGGCTCCAGATCGCAAAGAAGACTGGCAGGGGCTGTTCAGGCGCGCCGAGGTCGCGTGTCGCATTGCCAATCGGCGTGCCGACGCCAAGCAGCGGCGCCAGCGCTCCAGACAGCGGTTGCAGCACGGCGAGCAGGAGCAGAATCACAGGCGGCTGTTTTTGCATGGACGACATATGACCCTGAATGGCTGGAGGGCAAATTGGTTGCACTGACAAAAGTGTGATGGCACCGGCCGGATTCACGTTATAGGCCGCCCTCTCTGCGAAGACTCAACAAAGGATTTTGCTCATGGCAAAGACACCTGTGGCCAAGAAGGCCCCTGCTAAAACTGCAGCCAAGAAAGCTGTTGCCAAACCGGCAACTGCGCGCGCGGCTGCGAAACCGGCTGCGACCAAAGCTGTCGCGGCGAAGAAGCCCGCTGCTAAAGCTGCACCTGCTGCGGCTGCCAAGGCAGCACCGAAAACGGCAACGACTGTGACCCTGCGTCAGATGTCGGTCGAAATGGCTGAGGCTCATGGCCTCACCAAGAAACAAACACAAGAACTGTTCGACGACATGGCCGTTCGGATCACGAAACGCCTCAAGAAAGGCGAGCGGATTCGCATGAACGGCCTCGGCACGCTGGAAGTGCGCAAGCGCCTCGCACGCATGGGCCGTAACCCGGCAACGGGCGAAGCGATCAAGATCAAGGCGTCCAAGAAGGTTGCCTTCCGCGTCGCCAAGGAACTCAAAGAAACCGTCTAATATAGGACAGCTTCTGAAATTCCGGAAAGGGTCGGGCTCGCAGAGCGCCTGACCTTTTTTTGTTTGCTCGAGGCTGTTCGCCGCTAACGCGGCGGCCTCTGCGCCTGCGCCTTCCTTGTGAAAGCTTCGGCTAGTCCGGCAACATCGCTGCCAGCGTTTCGATCCGGTCAGCCTCGGCGGTCGGCTTGTCCCAGCGGATGCGATTGATGCGCGGAAAGCGCATGGCCAGGCCGGACTTGTGGCGGGGCGACCGCTGCAGGCCTTCGAAGGCCACTTCCAGAACCACGCCGGTCTCCTTGTTGGCCGTAACGGAGCGGACCGGGCCGAACCGGTCAATCGTGTTGGCACGGACAAAAGCGTCGAGTCGCTTCAGTTCCTCGTCGGTGAAACCGAAATAGGCCTTGCCGACAGGGGTGAGCCTGTCCTCGCCGTCTTCCACGCGCCAGACACCGAACGTGAAATCGGAATAGAAGCTGGAGCGCTTGCCGTGGCCGCGCTGGGCATACATCAGCACGGCATCGACGAGGTAGGGATCGCGCTTCCACTTGTACCAGAGACCCTTGGGGCGTCCGGCGAGATAGGGGCTGTCCCAGCGCTTCAGCATGACGCCTTCGATGTCCGGCGCGGGCGGATCGAGGCGGGCATCGTCGAGCGCGGCGAGTGTGGTGATCGGCACGAGTGGGGAGAGGTCGAACCGGTCGCTCTCGATGCCGAGGACAAAGGCTTCAAGATGGATGCGACGTTCGCGGAAGGCCTCGCCGCGCAGGTCGCGGATGCCGTCTTGCAGCAGGTCATAGGCGCGAATGAAGGCGGGGTGCGTCTCCAGCTGGCGCTTCGAGACGGTCTTGCGACCTAGGCGCTGCTGCAGCGCATTGAACGGAGCGACCGTGCCGTCTGCATTGCGCACAAGGAGTTCGCCGTCGAGCGTGCCGTCGAATTCCATTGCGGCGACAACGTCCGGGAAGGCGTGGGAAATATCGTCGCCGGTGCGAGTGTAGATGCGCCGCGCGCCGTCGGCTGCCGAGGCCTGGACGCGGACGCCATCATATTTCCACTCGGCAGCGAACGTCTCCGCAGTGATCAGGGCGGGGTCGACCGCCTCGGGCGTGTCGCGGTCCGCCTTGGGCACCAGGGGATGGGCGAGCATGACCGGACGGAACGGTGCAGCGATGTCCGGTGCCGGCTTGTCGGCGCGGCCTTCGAGCCAGGCGAACAGGCTTTCATAAGGCGGGGCGAGGCCGTGCCAGATTTCCTCGATTTCGGTGGCGTCCTTGTCGCCGAAATCCGCGAGCGCGAGCTTGGCGAGACGGGCCGATACACCGATGCGCAGGCCGCCGGTCAGCAGTTTCAGGAACGCCCAGCGGCCAGTCGCGTCGAGACCGTCGAGCCAGCCTGCGACGAGCTTTGGCGCCTCGGCGCGGGGGGCTGCGGTCAGCGTTTCGACAATGTCGGAGAGCGGCGGTGTGCGATTGGCGCCGCGCACGTCCGGCCAGACCAGGCTGACCGTTTCGGCAAGGTCGCCGACATAATCATAGGACAGCGCGAAGAGTTCCGGGTCCATGCGCCCGTCCATGAGGGCGCGGATCATGGCCGGTTTGACGTTCGGGATATCGAGATCGCCGGTGATCGCGCCGAGCGCATAGCCGCGGCCCGGATCAGGCGCCGTGGCGAAATAATCCACCATCAGGCGCAGCTTGCCGTTACGCGACGGCGTGAGCACAAGTCTGTCAAGCAGGTCGGCAAAGGCTTGCATACAATCCTACATAAGGCCAAACACGCGGCATGACAGCGTCGAAACAAGGCGCGTCACTGTTAAAAAGCAGCCAATTACCAAGGGACATCCATTCATGACGCTCACGCTCCACCATCTTAACGCCTCACGCTCGCAGCGGATTGTCTGGCTTCTCGCCGAAATCGGCGTGCCGCACGAGATCGTCCACTACAAGCGCGATGAGACGACCAACCTTGCGCCGCCGGACCTGTTGAAGATTCACCCGATGGGCAAGTCGCCCCTGCTGGAAGACGGCGACGTCGTCATCGCGGAAACCGGCGCCATAGCGGAATACCTGATGGGCAAGTACGATACGGCCTACCAGCTGCACCCACGCCCGAACTCGCCGGAATTCCCGCGCTACCTGGAATGGCTGCATGCCGCCGAGGGCGCCGTGTTCCTGCCGGGCCTGCTGCAGGTCTATTTCCGGCGCGTCGACATGACCGGCAACCCGGTCGAGGCGATGATGGCGGCAGAGCGCGAGAAAGCTGCGAGTACGATTGAGGCGCACCTGTCCAAATATGCCTATTTTGCCGGCGAGCGCTTTACGGCCGCCGACTGCCTGATGGGCTTCCAGATCCAGATGGCCGATTCCATGGGCGCGTTGGCAAACCGCCCGGCGACCAAGGCCTGGCTGGAAAAGATGCGGGCGCGGCCTGCCTACCAGGAAATGCTCGAGGTCGGGATTTAGCCGGGCTCCAACGCTGCAAAGGCCGAGGGCCCCGGAAACAAGACGCATGGAGCGCTCATCCTGAGCGAAGTCGAAGGACGGGCGCGGGCCGCACGCACAACTCTCCCGGGCCTCGTCCTTCGACTTCGCTCAGGATGAGCCCCTCCGATCGTCTAGATCACGGGGCGAGGTGACGCCTTATTTGCAACCATCCGGATTGGCGTCGCAGCGCGCCATGACAGCGTCCATCCAGCCGGCATAGCCCTGCAGGTTGGTGTAGCGGCCATTATAGTCGCCGGCGCAGAATTCGCCGGTGGTGCGGTTCTGCTCGACCACTGACAATACGCCGACAACCGTCCGAGTGCCGTCGGCCTCCGTCACATAGAGCGGGCCGCCGCTGTCGCCGACACAGGGGCCTGCGCCGCCGGCGCTGGCGACATTGATCAGGGACGGCCCGTCAGCGGTGATGGCAAGCTTTGTGGTCAGCAGGTCATTCGAGAGCTGGCCGCCATAATGGGTAAGGCCCCAACCGGCCATGTCGGCGGTCGGGTAATTGGCCGGTGCGAGCGGCTTTACAGTGGCGCCATAGCGGGCGATCGGCACGTCGGCGATGGGGGCGACCTGGTCGTCATCGAGGCGGATCAGGGCGAGGTCATTGGCATAGCCATTGGCGGTGCCGAGATAGCCGCCATGGCAGACGGCGACGGTGCCGCTGGTGACCTTGGCGAGCGGGCTGCGCAGGTTGGCCGCGTCTGCGATGAGACGGAGTTCCTGATAGTCGTCGTCCACGCAATGGGCGGCGGTGACGAACCAGTTCCTTGCGATACGCGTGGCGCCGCAATGACCGCTGGCGATGGTGCCGTCAGCCTGCGGGTTGCGAGGTTCGAGCTTCACGATGCCGGGAAAGCTGGCGAGGGTGGCGGCGAGGCCGTTGACGGCCTCCGCGCCGACCGAGGGCGCTTCCAGCGTGGTGGCACCCGCGACCATGGCCACGGTCGGCGTCGGCGGGCTGTCAGCGGGGCGGCCACAGCTGGCTGCGTTCAGCGCGGCCAGCGTCGGCAGGGGTGCCTGAATCGTCAGGGCGAGGCCGCCAGCGGACTCGGGATCGAGGGCAGTCTCGTCAGCGGCGTCGTCTATCGCGCCATCTGCAGGCGCGGTTTCAGTGGGAGCGGTCTCATCCGTCGCAGGCGGCGTATCGGCCGCGTTTGCTGGCGCTTCGATCGTAGTTTCCGTGGCGGGCGTGTCGGGCACGACTTCGACCGAACTGGTCACGTTGTCGTCGAACGCGTCCGCAGGCAATTGGTCGACGGGACTGGCGGCTTTTTCGTCCGGCGGATTGAGACCGGGCACCTTGATGGCGTCGCAGCCGGCAAGCACGAGCAGGGCGGCGCTGGCCGCGAGGAGGGCTGGGCGTTTCATGTCGTCCCCTTTGAATACACCTATAGCCGTTACTAAAGGCCCCTTGCCGGGGCGCGGTCAACCGGCCTCGTCAGCATAGGCGACCATGCGCAGGGGGCGGGCGCGGCGGCCCTCCAGTTCGGCCCAGCGTACGAGGGCGTCTTCTCGGCCATAGGTGACCCAGAGCTCTTCCGGGTTCACTTCGCGCACCGTTTCGGTCAGTTCGTCCCAGTCGGCATGGTCCGAGATCACCAGCGGCAGCTCCACGCCGCGCTGTTTGGCGCGCTGGCGGATGCTCATCCAGCCCGACGCGAAGGCGATGACGGGGTCAGGGAAGTTCTGCGCCCATTTGCCCTCGAAACTGCCGGGCGGGGCGACGATGATCTCGCCGCGAAAGGTTTCGCGTTCGGCTTTCGGCACGTCGCCGGACGAGACAGTGATGAGCGTGCCGAGGTCGATGCCGACGGACTGGTAGTGGGCGCAGAGCTTTTCGAGGCTGGGATGGATGAAGATCGGGGCGTCATGGCCGGCGAGGCGCAGGTGGCGGATGACGCGCTGTGCCTTTCCAAGGGAATAGGCGCCGACGCAATGGGCGCGCTCGGGAAAGGCCTGCAGGCTGTGCAGGAGGCGGGTAATCTCGCCGCCCGTGTCCGGGTGGCGGAAGACGGGGAGGGCGAAGGTCGCCTCGGAGATGAACACATGCGTGTTTGCCACCGGCTCGAACGAGGCGCAGGTCGGGTCGAAGCGGCGCTTGTAGTCGCCGGTGAATGTCATGCGCAGGCCCTTGTGCTCGACCACGACCTGCGCCGAGCCGAGGATGTGGCCTGCGGGCGCCAGCCAGACGGTGACGCCGTTGATCTCGACGGTCTCGCCATAGTCCAGCCCCTGCGTGGATTTGGCGAAGGTCTGGCCATAGCGGCAGGCCATGATGGCGAGCGTGTCCGGATGGGCGAGCACCTTGCCGTGGCCTCCGCGCGCATGGTCGGAATGGCCGTGGCTGATGACGGCCCGTTCGACCGCGCCGCGCACGGGATCGAGGTAGAAATCCCCCGGCGGGCAGTAAAGGCCCTTGGGCGTGGGCTGCAGGAGGAGGTCGGGCCGGAGCATGACCTGAATGTAGGCGATTGCGGGAATGGGGGAAGGGGCGGGACGCGGTCCCTTCCGCTTTGCGGCCAAGTGGGGTAGGCGACTGGGCCGCATCAAGGGCGTTCCTCATGCAAGTTGGCATCGATTTCGGCACATCGAACACGTCGATCGCGTTTCGCGGTCCGGATGGCGCCGCCCTGATTGCGCTGGAGCCGGACGCCACGTCGATCCCGACAGCCGTGTTCTACGGCCTGGATTCCGGCGAGTACGCCATCGGGTCACAGGCGGTGAGCGCCTATGAGTCCGGCGAAGAGGGCCGGTTGATGCGTTCGATCAAGTCGGTCCTCGGCTCGTCGCTGATTGACGAGACGACAGAGCTCGGACGCCGGCGCTTGCCGTTCCGCGACGTGATCGTGCATTTCCTGCGCCGGGTGATTGCCAATGCGGAAGAGCAGACGGGGCAGCGCGTCGAGTCTGTCATCCAGGGCCGCCCGGTCTCGTTCAATGACAAGCATGCGGATCTCGACAAACGCGCGCAGACCATCCTGGAAGCCTGCCTTCACGCGGCGGGCGTTGCCCATGTCGAATTCCTCGAAGAGCCGGTGGCGGCGGCGCGCTCGGTGACCTTCCCGACCGGCCGGGAAAAGCTGATCTTCGTAGTCGATATCGGGGGCGGCACGTCCGATTTTTCGGTCGTGCGCATATCACCCGACAATGCCGGCTTCGACGTGCTGGGGAGTACCGGCTTGTATGTTGGCGGCAATGATTTCGACCACATGCTGAGCTTCTTCGAACTCTCGCACCTGTTCGGGCATGGCGAGACGCTGGCGCTGAACGGGCTGCCGGCGCCATCGGCGCCCTATTCGACGCTGTCTGACTGGAAGAGCCTGAACAAGCTCTACACGCGCGACACCCAGAAACAGATCAAGTGGATGATGATGAACAGCCCGGACAGTCGCGGGATCCGGGCGTTCGACCATCTGGTGCGCACCCATGAAGCGCACACCTATGCCAAGCGCACCGAGCAGATCAAGATCGGCCTCAGCGAGGCAGACCAGCAGACTTTCGTCTATGACACGCCGGAGGCGCATCTCGAGCGGCTGGTCGCGCGCGGGACGTTCGAGGGGCTCATTGATGAGGCGATCTCGAAAATGGATGCGGTGGCCGTAGACTGCCTGAAGCGGGCGGGCGTGTCTCCGGACCAGATCACCGATATCGTGATGGTGGGCGGCTCCACGTTCATCCCGCTGGTGCAGGAACGGCTGACACGACGGTTCGGCAATGCCGCCCTGTCAGCCAATGACCGCTTCGGCGCCGTCGCCAAAGGTCTCGCCCTGCATCGCGCGGCAACCCGCTAACGGGTGAGTTGGCGGACTAGAGCGCCGCCAGGACCGCTTTCGGCGTGATCGGGATATGGCGCAGGCGTGCACCGACAGCGTTGAAGATCGCATTGCCGATCGCCGGGCCGACGACTGTTGTGGCGGGTTCGCCAAGGCCGACCGGTACTTCGGTGCTCTCGACAAAACTGATGTCGAGTTCCGGCACATCGGCGAGGCGCAGCGGCGTGTAGGGGCCGAGATTCAGGTCCTTGACCTGTCCGTTCACGAACTCCGTGCCCTCGTGCAGTGCGAGCGAGAGGCCCCAGAGGGCTGCACCCTGCATTTGCGCCAGCGCGCCGTCCGGATCGACGATCGTTCCGGCATCGGCCACCAGTGTCAGCTTCTCGACCGTGACGCGGCCACTGGCGCGATCGACATGGACCTGCGCTGCACAGGCGACCCATGTCGGCATGCCGCGCTCTTGGCCGAAGCTGCTTGCCAAGCCGATTCCCGAATCCGCGGGGAGTGATTTGCCCCAGCCGGCCTTGGCGGCGCAGCGGCGCACGACTTCGGCCTGGCGTAGCGCGCCACCGACGGCGTTCGGCGCCGAGCCCGCATTGATGCCTGCGCCGTCAAGCAGGGCCAAGCGGAAACCGACCGGGTCCTTGCCGAGCGTGTGGGCCGCTTCGTCCATGAAGCTTTCCAGCGCCCAATTGGTGAAGCCGGGCCCGACCGAGCGCAGCCAGCCTGGTCGGAACGTGCTGTTGGCAAGATCGTTCGAGACGGCGCGGACGCGGTGCGCACCGACCGTGTACCAATGGTCCGCGCCGCTGATGGCGAAGGGGTCATAGGCCACTCCGTTCACGCCGTTCGGCATGAAGAAGGGCGCCATGACCTGGGTCGGCCAGCCGGCGGCGACATGCTGTTCCATGCCGGTGACCTTTCCATCGGCGTCGGCGGCAAGGCGGAGACGCTGGACGCTGGGCGAGCGCACGGAGTCCATGCGGGTATCGTCCTCACGCGTGAGCACCATCTTGACCGGCTTGCCCAGCGCCTTGGCGGCGAGGGCGGCTGGCACGGCATAGTCGCCGTTCAGCCTGCGGCCGAAACCGCCGCCGAGCCGGTAGGTGCGCATGACGATCTTGTCCTCGGGCATGCCAAGCGCCGTGGCGAGCCAGGGCAGTACGAGGCTTTGCCATTGGTTGCCGGTGTGGATTTCCATAATGCCGTCTTTTTCGAAAGCGAGGGCATTGACGGGTTCGAGGTGCATGTGGAGCGCAGTGCCGGTCGTGTAGGTGGCTTCCACTTTCGTTGTCGCGGTGGCGAAGGCTGCGGTCGTGTCGGTGACGCCGGTGTCGAGAATGGCACCGTTCGACGGATCGTCGAGCAGGCTGCCGGCATGGTCCTGGATCTGCTTTTCGGAGACCTTGGATGTCGGGCCGGGGGTCCAGTCGACCTTGACGAGGTCAACTGCCTTGATGGCTGCCGGATAGGTGTCTGCGATCACCATGACCCAGCCCGTCACGGTGCCGGAAGGGTCGTCGATCACGAGGCTCTGCCGGTAGCCCTTCACCGATTTCGCGGCGCTGTCGTCAACGGAATTGACTTTCGACCCATTGCGCGTCGGCGGCATGATGGGCCGGGCATAGACCATGCCGTCGACCTTGGCGTCGATGCCGTAGAGGGCGGTGCCGTTGGTCTTCTCCCTGATGTCGCGCGCCATGACCGGCTTGCCGATCAGGCGGCGTTCTGCAGCAGGTTTGACCGGGAGGGCAGCGAGTTCCTCGGGCGTGAAGGTCTTGTTGACGCCCTTCTTGACGATGTCGGCATAGCTGATCGTCTTGCTGCCGGAGATGACTTCGCCATTGCGGGCGGTGCAGGTTGCGGCATCGACCCCGAGGGCGGCGGCGCCCGCTTCGATCAATGCGGTGCGGCCAGCTGCGCCGGCCTGGGAATAGATCGGGAAGGTCTGCCAGACAGACCAGCTGCCGCCGGTGACCATGAGGCCCCATTTCGGATCGGAGTCGACCTGCTTGATGCGGACATTGTCCCACGGGATTTCAAGCTCGTCGGCGAGGATCCGCGCGAGCGCCGTGCCGACATGCTGGCCCATCTCGGCGCGGATGATGTTGATCGTCGCAATGCCGTCGGCGCCGATGGCATACCAGAGCGAGGGGGCATAGAGCTCGGCGTCTATTTTGGTGGCGTCACCCGGTGCATCCTTAGCGCCGCAGGCGGTCAGGAAGCTGAAGGCGAGACCGCCGCCAGCCGTGGTGATGAGAAAGCCGCGCCGCGAGAGAGCGGTCGGGGCGGACAAATCAGTGGTGCGTGTGAAGCGTGACATGAGTCTCAGCCTCCCTTCATAGCGTCGGCGGCCTGGCGCATGGCGGCCCGGATGCGGGTATAGGTCATACAGCGGCACAGGTTCCCGGTCATGATCGAGTCGATATCCTCGTCCGACACGTTGGGGTCTTCGGCGAGGGCTGCGGCGGCCTGCATGATCTGGCCCGACTGGCAGTAGCCGCATTGCGGTACCTGGAGTTCCTGCCAGGCCACCTGGACGGGATGCGCGCTGTTCGGATCCAGGCCTTCGATCGTGGTGATCTCCTCACCGTCGACAGTGCTTACCGGTGTGATGCAGGACCGGACGGCCACGCCACCGATATGGACGGTGCAGGCACCGCACTGGCCAACGCCGCAACCGAACTTGGTACCGGTGAGGTTGGCCTCGTCGCGGATTACCCAGAGCAGGGGCGTGTCGGGATCGGTGTCGATCGTGAAGGGTTTTCCGTTGAGCTTGAAGCTGGTCATGTCGTCTCCATCATTTCCGTCGGGCA
>NZ_JBDNGN010000064.1:0-9108 GCF_041689225.1 Hyphomonas sp.
CCAACATGGGCCGCAACAGCCCGGCGAAAATCAAGCGAATACGAAACTGCCATCGACAAATCCTCCTGCCGAACAGGAGAATCAGAGTTCGAAGCAAAAGGGAATCCCTCACGATTCCTTTTGTCGCGGATGTGCTTTAGGAGTCTGCACTCGACAATCCTTACCTCTTTGAAACTGCCGGTGACAGCACGATCAGTGTACGAATGATCTATAGCGCAATGCATAGCGCAGCTGCCTCGGTTACGATTGACCGTGTCGTCCCGCAAGCGCAGCTTCCGAAAGGGATTTCGCCGGTTGAGGTGTTTGCGGACAGGACTGTGCTGGTGCATCGTCTGGATGCGAACGGAAAAGTTTTAGACCAGATTTTCGACGCATCAGGTGCCAAAGCCCTGACCCCGCCAATGCCTCCGCTGATCATGGCGGTTTATGCCAGCAGGAACCATCAGATGTTCGTGGAGATTGACCGCGAGCGACGGTTGCTGTGGCCCGTGCGCGGCAGTGATGTGATCGCGAAACCTGATGATTTTATCGGCCTTCGTCCGCTGTCAGGTGTGGTGACGTCAAAGGTGACACCACTGACGCCAGCAGAGATCACCAATCTGTACCGGCCCGAAACGCCGGATGCTTCTCCTTATGCGGCTGACCTTCCTGTATGTGTTGTCGAGCAGCCGGGATGCGATGTCACGCTGAAACGGACCGCCCTGTGGGAACGGTAGGGTCGCCAGATCGGCCTGGCCCTGTTGGGCGATGCGGTCATTCAGAGCCAGGGTTACAGGCAGTATGACCTTCCGACCTATCTAGAGATCGTCGCCACGTCGGATGTGGCGGAATACGACTCTATTCGTGACTTCACCCCTGACCCGAAACAGGAAAGCATCTACTCCCACGGCCAGGCCGTTTACGCCTCACGGCGATTGGATGGGATGTTTGATGTCCACGCCTATGACCGCACGGATACCAAGGGCCAGTTCGAACGCATCAATGCAGCCTCCTTGCCGAATGAAAGTGCAGCTAAAGGTTTTTGGGAGGCGCGGTAGCGGGCGGCGCGGGCGCGGCTGGCACAAAGTGAAGCCGAGCAGCAGGCGTTCAGGGACCAGCAGACGCGTGTGATGCAGCAGAAGCTGGCCGATATTGCTGCGATGTCTGCCGCCAATCAACAAACCGCTCGCACCTAGCAAACCACGGCATTGGCCGATGGCAATTACTGGCTGGCGATGCAGATCGCGCGGCGCAAACTTTCCTGGCGCGACCTCTATCAGACGGTTCTGCGCGCGATCGATGCGGGACGGGAAGAGGCTGTCGGTCTCGCGGATATCGAGATAGCAAAACAGTTTTCTAACGCTGAAGAGAACACCAGGCTGAATGCCCGCGCGAACCTGACAACCTATCAGGCCGATCTGAAACGGGCCGAGGCCGCGCGCGCGTTCAGCGTGCAAAACATGTTGACTGCGGCGCGGAATTATCAGGGTTCGCCGGTGTCCATCCCTTCGAGCGCCTCGAATTCCAGACCGACTTCCAGCAGTGCGAATGCAGCGCTGGAGAACGCACAATTTGAATCGAAGATGAATTATCTCGAGGGCAATGCCGGACAATATCTCTGCGGTAGTTCCAGCTTCTGCGATTAGTTTTTCAGAGACTTTTCGCGGCCTCAGAATAGGCTCGGTAGTGCAATTTGCGACGGCGCAAAGTGTTGCCTTAGCTGACAGGTCTCAGATGAGGATATAATGCCTCATTCCGGCAGTATCCCCGCCATAGCCATGTTCAAGCGCTGCGATGTCTTTTGGCGAGAATCTGCCGTCTGATGTAACCCGCCGCTATGTCCGCTCCGACGCAGAAAGCAGCCGAAGACATTCCGACTATGCGAGACTATCCCACCCTGCATTCTCGCGTTTGAGCGAAAGTCGGCGACCCGGCAGCTTCTGCGCTTCGGGCCACCAGAAAAGGCTCAATCGTCTCCGGAAAGATCCAGCTCATCCGTCTTGCCGACAGCAGCCAGCGCGAACGCGTATTCCACGGCGGTTTCCTTCAGGCCTTCGAAGCGGCCCGAGGCGCCGCCATGGCCGGCTTCCATGTTGATGCGAAGGAAGTAGGGGCCGCCTTCTGGCGCGTCGTGGCGCAGACGCGCTGCCCATTTGCTCGGCTCCCAATAGGTCACGCGCGGGTCCGACAAGCCGCCGGTGATCAGCACGGCCGGATAGTTCTGATTGGTCACGTTGTCATACGGGCTGTAGGCGGCGATCGTGTCATAATCGGTTTCGCTGGTCAGCGGGTTGCCCCATTCGGGCCATTCCGGCGGCGTCAGCGGCAGTGTGGCGTCCGACATCGTGGTGAGAACGTCGACAAAGGGCACGGAGGCAATGATGCCAGCGAAGAGTTCTGGGTCCATGTTTGCCGCAGCGCCCATCAGCAGGCCGCCAGCCGAGCCGCCATGGCCGACAAGCTTGCCCTTGGACGTGTAGCCCCGATCGACCAGGTAGTGGCCGGCCGCGATATAGTCCTTGAACGTGTTGGTCTTCTTCTCGAGCTTGCCATCGAGATACCATTGATAACCCTTGGCCATCGAGCCGCGCGGATGAACGATGGCATAGACGAAGCCGCGATCAACGAGGCTGAGGCGGCCGGTACGGAAGTCTGCCGGGATGGTGATGCCGTAGGACCCATAGCCATAGAGCAGCAGCGGCGCCGTGCCGTCGATAGGCGTGTCCTTGCGGCGCAGCAGCGTGACGGGCACCAGTTCGCTATCCCATGACGGGGCCATGACGCGTTCGGAGACATAGTCGTCCGGGTTGTGCCCGGAGGGCACTTCGCGGGTCTTGCGCAGGGTGCGCTCGTGGGTGGCCAGATCATAGTCGATGACCTGGTCCGGCGTGGTCGGGGAGGCGTAGTCGAAACGCAGGATCGGCGTGTTGAAATCATAGCCGCTGTCGAGGCCGAGATCATAGGCAGACTCGTCGAAGCTGATCTCATGCTCGGCGCCATCGGCGCGGGCGCGCACGACGATACGGGGCAGGCCATTCTCGCGCTCCATGCGGGAGAGATAGTCCTTCTGCGGCTGCATGCCGAGCAGAAGCGTGCCGGGGCGGTGCGGGATGACTTCTTCCCATTGGTCGCGGGAGGTCGCGTCCATCGGGGCTTTCATCACCTTGAAGTCGACGGCACCGTCGAGATTGGTCGAGATGTAGAACTGGCCATCCCAGTGGACCACGGAATATTCATTATCTGTCTGGCGCGGGGCAACGGTGCGCAGGGTCGGGTTCAGCTCGTTCGCGGGGAACCAGTGGACTTCCGATGTCGTATGGCCGGACGCGCTGATGAAGATGACCTCTTCGCTGACGCTCTTGTCGACGCCGACGAAGAAGCCGGGATCTTTCTCTTCATAGAGGAGCGTGTCTTCGCCCGTCGCCAGGTTGCGCTGGTAGACGGCGTCGGGGCGGGCATTCTCGTCGCGGTGGACCCAGACAATGGCCTGTCCGTTCGCCGACCATTCGAAGCTGCCATAGGCATCGTCGATGATGCCTGCGGTTTCATCGCCGGTCTCGATATCCTGAATGTGGATCTGGTAGAACTCGCTGCCTTGCGTATCGGTCGAATAGGCCACCAGCTGGTGGTCCGGGCTGGTGTCGATGCCGCCGAAGGAGAAATAGTCCTTGCCTTCGCCCATCGCGTCGCCGTCGAGCAAGATCGTCTCGGGGGCGTCGGGATTGAAGGCATCCGCAGCCGCGCGGCGGGCGATGATCGGGTATTCGCCGCCCTGACGGTAGCGCGTGTAATAGGCATAAGGCCCGTCAATTTCGGGAACGGTGCTGTCGTCTTCCTTGATGCGGCCGCGCATTTCCTTGAACAGCTCGTTGCGCAGGGCCGTTGTCGGTTCTTCCAGCACGGCCTTGGTGAACGCATTCTCGGCTTCGAGATAGGTGCGGATGTCTGCGCGCAGCATGGTCGGGTCGCGCATCACCTCCTGCCAGTTGTCATCCTTCATCCACTGATAGGGATCGCTGCGGGTGCGGTCCACCTGCGTGATCTCATTATCGATGCGGGGCGCAACCGGTGGCTGGGGCGAGGTGGTGGCAACGGGCGTGGTCGCAGCCGCTTCGGTGAGTGTCTGGTCAGTCATGGTGCATCCGGTCAGAAGGGCAGCTGTCGCTGCGCTGGCGAGGAGAAATTAAAGGCGCATGAGGCCTGCTCCTTTTGGCTTCAGGGGTTGAGTATGCGGGGAATGAATCAGGCCGGGCCCGGCCTGTCCAGCTTTATTCTGCAGGGCGGAACTCGAGGACCACACCATTGATGCACCAGCGCTCGCCCGTGGGCGGCGGACCGTCCTTGAAGACGTGGCCCTGATGCAGGCCGCAGGTGGCACAGTGGCACTCGGTGCGCGGTATGATCATCTTGAAGTCTGTCTTGGTGGCGACAACGCCTTCGGAGGCAGGCTGCCAGTAGCTCGGCCAGCCGGTGCCGCTCTCGAACTTGTGCTCGGATGACCAGAGCGCGGTGCCGCAGCCCTTGCAATGGTAGAGGCCTACGCGCTTCTCGCCTTCGCAATTGCCCGGCGTGAAGGCGCGCTCGGTGCCTTCTTTCACGCCGACGCGAAATTCTTCCGGGGTGAGCAGTTCACGCCATTCGCGGTCTGAGCGGTCGATCTTGGTCTGGGTCATCGGGAGGGCTCCATATCATGGTTCCCTCCCAATATAGGCGCTTATCAGCCGTAAAGCACGGTTATCGATTCAGCGACGAGGGCCGGGCGTTCCTGGCCTTCGATTTCGACGGTGCTTTCCATGATCATCTGCTTGCCGCCGGACTTCTCGGTGATGGACTTGCAGTTCTGGCGCAGGCGGACCTTGGAGCCGACGGGCACCATGTTGGTGAAGCGCACCTTGTCGGAGCCGTAATTGATGCCGCGCGTGACGCCGGACACATTCAGCACTTCCGAGCCGAGCATCGGCAGGAGCGAAAGCGTGAGGAAGCCGTGCGCGATGGGGCCGCCCATGGCCTTGGTGGCGCGTTCGACATCGACGTGGATCCATTGATGATCGCCGGTTGCGTCGGCGAACTTGTTGACGCGGTCCTGATCGATCTGATGCCAGTCAGACACGCCGACTTCCGTGCCGGCAAGGGATTCGAGGTCAGCGAAAGCGACTTTTTTCGGGTTGGCCATTGGGGTGTTCCTCCAGGGTTTTTGCTGGGCCTAGTTCTGGCGCGGCGATGGCGGTCCGGCAAGGTTTCCCGAACGTCAATTTGCTGGACCTGCAGGTGATTCTCGCAAATACTGCCCCAACGGGCTGAATTGGGAGACATTCAATGACAGATTAAAACCAGATTTCGGTTGATCCGAATACCAGGGGCAACGCGAACCTCGTCTATATTCTCTACCTCGTCGCCATCGTGGTCGGAATTACGTCGATCATCGGCCTCGTCATGGCATATCTTGGCAAGGGCCAGGGTGATGCGCTGCTTGAGAACCATTACAACAACCAGATCAATATTTTCTGGAAGGGCCTGTTGTACTCTGTCATTAGCGTGATCCTCATCCCGATCCTCGGGCTTGGCATCCTTACCGGATTGGCCGCGCTGGTCTGGTATATCGTGCGCTGCGTGAAGGGCATGCAATCCCTGTCGGCTGGTCAGCCAATCGACAACCCGGGCAGTTGGCTGTTCTAGACCGCCAGACGGAACCCGAATTTAAAACAGCCGCCCCGGAAGGAGCGGGTGTTTTCGTTTCGAGGCTGCTTCAGACGATACGGCTGCCGGTCTTGCCCCAGTAGCGGTCGCGGACAAGGCGCTTGTAGAGCTTGCCGGTCGGGTGGCGAGGCAGCTCCGGATCGAAGTCGACCGATTTCGGGCATTTGATCTTTGACAGGTTGGCCTGGCAGAAGGCCATCAGCTCAGCGGCGAGCTCGGGCGACGGGGCGACGCCTGCCGCTGGCTGGACAACGGCTTTCACGGCTTCGCCGAATTCCTCGTCCGGTACGCCGATCACCGCGCAGTCGGCGACCTTGGGGTGGGTGATCAGGATGTTCTCGCATTCCTGCGGATAGATATTGACCCCGCCGGAAATGATCATGAAGGCCTTGCGGTCGGTGAGGTAGAGAAAGCCGTCCTCATCCAGCTTGCCGACATCGCCGAGGGATGACAGGTCCGGCCGGGTGGCATGAAGGGCGCCTTTGGTCTTCTCCGGGTCGTTATGGTAGGTCGGCGCGACCGTGCCGCCGAAATAGACCTGGCCTTCGTCGCCAACCGGCACTTCATTGCCTTCCTCGTCACAGATATGGACGACGCCGTGGACCGGCTTGCCTACCGTGCCCTTGTGGGTCATCCAGTCGGGGCTGCGCACCCAGGTCATGCCGTTGCCTTCGGAGCCGGCATAATATTCATCGATGATGGGACCCCACCATTCGATCATCTTCTGCTTGATCGGGATCGGGCAGGGCGCGGCGGCGTGGATGGCGAACTGCAGGCTGGAGACATCGTACTTTTCACGCACTTCGGGCGGCAGCTTCAGCATCTTCACGAACATGGTCGGCACGAGTTGGGAATGCGTGACACGATGTTTCTCGACGAGGTGGAGATAGTTTTCCGGATCGAACTTTTCCATGATCACGAGAGACGCGCCGAGCCGAGTCATCGCCATGCTCCAGCGCAGGGGCGCGGCATGATAGAGCGGGGCGGGCGACAGATAGATCGAGTCCTCGGTCACGCCGGCGAGACCACGGCAGATTTGGATGAGGACATTGTCGGCGTCGATCGGAAGGCCCCGCTCGAGCGGTGGCCGGATGCCCTTGGGGCGACCGGTCGTGCCCGACGAATAGAGCATGTCCGTGCCCGCCATCTCGTCAGGAATCGGCGTGACAGGGAATTTTCTCTGCAGCGTCTCCAGCGCGGTAAAGCCGGGAATGTCGCCATCGATCGACCAGTATTGGTCCAGCTTGGTCACCGATTTCACGTCCTGCGCGACAGCCGACTTGTGGGCGTCGGTGATCAGCAGCTTCGAGCCGGAATCCTCGATGATATACTGGACTTCAGGCGTGGTGAGGCGAGACGAGATGCACACGAAATAGAGGCCCGAGCGCTGGGCCGCCCAGCAGACTTCGAAATAGCGCGGCGAGTTTTCGGCGAAGAGGGCAATCGTGTCGCCGGGCTGGCAGCCGGCCTCGCGCAAGGCATGCGCGATCTGGTTGGACCGCTCGTCGAGCTGGCGGAACGTGACGACTTCGCCGCTGCCGGCCATCTTATAGGCAGGGTGATCGGGCCGGGCCTTGGCATGATGGAAGGGGTGCATTGTCGTCTCGCTCCATTGGGGGGCGGCGCCTCTTGCGGGGCCTGCCGGATTGTTTCGACGAACTTATCCGACCAGCTGCCCGCGTCCACTGGCGACGCAGGGGAAAGTCAGGCCTTGGGCAGGCCGGGCGTTCCGGCATGTTCCGGATGCGCGGCGACATAAGCCGCCTTGAGTTCTACGGAGCGATTGTGCATGCCGTCCGGGTTCCAGCCGGGCGCATTGATCGCGCGACGGATCCAGCGGTCGGGGCGCAGGCCGTCGCGCGCACAGTCGCGCAGCAGGCCGCCCAGTTCGTGAAAGGCGATGACGAACGGATTGTAGCTGCCGATCGGCTTGACGATGCCATAGACCGGCTTGTCCTCATCCAGCTCGGGCACGAAACTGCCGAATATCTTGTCCCAGGTGATGAACACGCCTGCATAATTGGAGTCGAGGTAGCGGGGGTTGGTGGCGTGATGAACGCGGTGGTGGGAGGGCGTGTTGAAGACCGTCTCGAACCAGCGCGGCATCCGGTCGATCGCTTCGGTATGGATCCAGTACTGGTAGATCAGGTTCAGGCCAACGACGAAGAAGATGACATAGGGATGGAAGCCGATGAACACCATCGGTGTGCCGATCAGGATCAGGCCGGTGAAAGGGCCGAACCAGGGCTGGCGCAGGGCCGTGGTGAAATTGTAGTGCGTGCTGGAATGATGGGTGACGTGTTCCATCCAGAACCAGCGAATGCGGTGGGCGAAACGATGCTTCCAGTAATAGGTGAAGTCATACAGCACGAAGGCGATCAGCGCGCTCCACCATGTAAAGGGGATCGTCGCCAGCCGGTAGGGCCAGATGAGCATCATCATCCACAGCGTGGCAAAGCCGGTCAGCGTGCCGACGACGACATTCCCGGTGCCCATCGCCATCGAGGCGAAGGCGTCTTTCGTCTCGTAACGGCCCTTGGCACGGCCTGTCTTGACCGCCCACCACTCCCAGATGACCGACAGGATGAACAGCGGCGCGGCAAGCGTCGTCGGGTCGATCTTTGATAGCCATTCGGGCAGCATGCGTGTTTATCCAGATTGCCAATGAGTACGCCGGGTAAGCTCGTGCCCACACGTTGTTCAGGTTGATTGTGGGTCGACTATCAGGGCGAAATCGCCGGGTGGTCAAGCCCGGGGCTGGTTTCCCCTGCGACGCGCTTGACCTCTGCGGCCGGGCGGGCAGTGTGGGGCCAACGATTGCCCCAAGGGAGACACATGATGGCACAGCCGAAAAAGTTCGAGCAGATTATCCTGGATATTGAGGACGGCGTGGCCATCCTGACGCTCAACCGCCCCGAAAAGATGAACGCCTTCACCGGTAAGATGATGTACGAACTGATCGAGGCCTTCGACATTACCGATGCCGATGACAGCGTTCGCGCCGTGATCGTCACCGGCGCGGGCGACCGGGCTTTCTGCGCCGGGGCAGACCTTTCCGAGGGCGCCAAGACATTCGACTATGATGCGCGCGCTGCCACTGGCGAGGAAGGCCGCGCCGCCGATGTCGACATCCAGCGCGATGGCGGTGGCCGCGTCACCCTGCGCATCTTTGACAGCCTCAAGCCTGTCATCGGCGCGATCAATGGTGCGGCTGTCGGTATCGGTGTCACCATGCAGTTGCCCATGGATATCCGCATCGCGTCCGACAATGCGCGCTTCGGTTTCGTGTTCAACCGTCGGGGCATCAACCCGGAAGCTGCCTCAAGCTGGTTCCTGCCACGCCTTGTCGGCATCCAGCAGGCGCTCGCATGGTGCTATTCGGGCCGCGTGTTCCCTGCTTCCGAAGCACTGTCCGGCGGCCTCGTGCTTTCC
>NZ_JBDNGN010000065.1:0-2648 GCF_041689225.1 Hyphomonas sp.
TGCGGCGCGACAATCAAAGTGAGAGCGCAGCGTCAATCTGGATGAGAATGACGGCGGATTGGAACGTAGAGAGGGCGTAGCCCGACTGGAGTTTCAATCCGCCGTCGGCTCGTTCCTTTCGGGGTTCGTTTGTTTGGTGTTTGCGGTCGACCGGGTAAGCCTGTGGTTTTTCCGACTTGGAGGAATCACTTTGTGCCCGGTCGCCACGTAACCGATCACCAGATGAGGCTTTTCATGAAGTTCCGTCAGACCAACATTACGGCCGTCGCGGCGGCGAAGGCGTCGATCAGCACAGCCACGGCCTATCGCCTCGAGAAGGATTCGAGGCTGCCCTCGCAGAAGAAGGCGCCACGAGGAAGCAGACGGTCGGATCCACTTGCCGATATTTTTGACGCCGAGGTCGTGCCGTTGCTGGAGGCCGCGCCCGGCATTCGCCCCGTTGCGATCTTCGAGGAGACGATGCGGCGGCATCCCGAACTTGGCGATGGCGTTCGCCGGACGCTGGAACGCCGCATCCGCTCATGGCGCGCCATCCATGGAGAGGAGCAGGAGGTCATTTTCCGGCAGGTGCACGAGCCCGGCCGCCTCGGCCTGTCGGATTTCACAGACATGGGCAGCGCCGGCGTCACGATCGCCGGTCAGCCTCTCGATCATCGGCTTTATCATTTCCGGCTCGCCTATTCCGGCTTCGAGCATGCTCATGTCGTGCTCGGCGGCGAGAGCTTCGTCGCCCTGGCGGAAGGCCTGCAGAACGCCCTGTGGTCCCTCGGCGGGATTCCTCGCGAGCATCGCAGCGACAGCCTGTCGGCGGCTTTCCGCAATCTCGATCACGATGCCCGGCAGGACCTGACGCGCCGCTACGAGGACCTGTGCGGCCACTATGGCATGACGCCGACCCGCAACAATGCCGGCATCGCGCATGAGAACGGTTCCATCGAAGGGCCGCACGGGCATCTCAAGCGGGCCATCAATGACGCGCTGCTGATGAGAGGTTCGAGCGATTTCGACGATCTGGCCGCCTATCGCCGCTTCGTCGATGAGATCGTCAGCCGCTGCAATGCCCGCAATTCCAAGCGCGTCGACATCGAGCGCGCCGAGCTCCAGGAACTGCCCGTCCGGCGCACATCCGACTACGAGGAGGTCACCGTGCGCGTCACGTCATCGGGCGGCTTCACGCTGCGCAAGGTGTTCTATACCGTGCCCTCGCGCCTGATCGGTCATCGGCTCAGGGCACGCCTTTTCGACGACCGGCTGGACGTCTTCATCGGCGGCACGCAACTCATGTCGCTGCCGCGCGGACGTGCATCTTCATCTGGCAAGCACGGCCAGGTGGTCAACTACCGGCATGTCATCCATTCGCTGCGCCGCAAGCCGATGGCGCTCCTCAATCTCGTCTATCGCGACCAGCTCTTCCCGCGTGAGGCATACCGGCGAACCTTCCACATGCTCCTGGAGCAATTGCCAGAGCGGCAGGCCTGCCGCGTCATGGTCGATCTCCTCGCCATGGCGCACGAGCGCGGCTGCGAGAGCGAACTGGCCGACCAGCTTGCCGCCTGTCTTGAGGCGGGGCGACTGCCAGACATGGGGGATCTTCGAGCACGTTTCGCCCCCGATCCCTCCCGGCTGCCGAATGTCGTCGTGCGCCTTGCGTCCCTCAACGCCTATGAAGCCCTGATCGGCGCCAGCCTGACAGGAGACGCGGCATGAAGACCAACCCTGCTGTCGATGCCGCAAGGCTGAGCTTGCTCCTCAACGAACTGCGCCTGCCGGCCATCAAGGTCATGTGGGCGCAATTCGCCGAACAGGCCGACAAGGAAGGATGGCCCGCCGCCCGATTCCTGGCCGCGATGGCCGAACACGAACTCGCCGAACGAGATCGCCGTCGCATCGAGCGCCATCTCGCCGAGGCCCGCCTCCTGCCGGGAAAGACCCTCGACACATTCGCGTTCGAGACGGTGCCGATGATCTCGAAGGCCCAGGTGATGGCCATCACCGCCGGAGACACCTGGCTGGAGAAGGGCGCCAATTTGCTTCTGTTCGGCCCGCCTGGCGCCGGAAAGAGTCATCTGGCCTCGGCCATCGGTCTCGCCCTCATCGAGAACGGCTGGAGGGTTCTCTTTACCCGCACAACCGACCTCGTTCAGAAGCTTCAGATCGCGCGCCGCGAACTCGGCCTCGAAGCCGCTATCAGCCGCCTCGACCGCTTCCACCTGCTGATCCTCGACGACCTCGCTTACGTCACCAAGGACCAGGCCGAGACCAGTGTGCTGTTCGAACTCATCAGCGCCCGATACGAGCGGCGCTCGATGCTCATCACCGCCAATCAGCCATTCGGGGAATGGGGAAAGGTTTTCCCCGATCCCGCAATGACGCTCGCCGCGGTCGACCGCCTCGTTCATCACGCAACGATCTTCGAGATGAATGTCGAAAGCTACAGGCGGCGAGAGGCCATGGAGCAAAAGCGTGGCCCCGGACGGCCAGCGTCATATGCGACGCCCGCCAATATCGCACCTGATTGACGCGCCGCGACAATCAAACCAACAAAGACTCTTGCGCGCGATAATCATTGCCGCGATCATCATCACCGCCGCGACACCAGGTTCTCATCCAGATTGTCGCGCGCCTCTCATCCAGATTGTCGCGCCACA
>NZ_JBDNGN010000066.1:0-12626 GCF_041689225.1 Hyphomonas sp.
CCAAGGCAACCGCCTTGATCACCCGACTGCGAATATCCTGAGAATAACTCTTGCCCATGATCCACCTCCAAGACGAGGGAATCACAAACCAGTCCAATTGGGAATCCTCCGCGATTCACATTTGGAGAGGGATGCTCTAGCCCCGCCCCTTGCGCTTGTTACAGACGGCGTGGCCGAGCTGGAGGTTGGTCTCATCATCCGGTCCGCCGCGCGCGAGGGCGTGGATATGGTCGAAGGTCGGGCGCTGTTTTTTCCAGACCGTGGCGTGGCCGACCGTGAACCTAGTGGACGGCATGGGTTTGCCGCACAGGGCGCAATTACCGCCCTGTGCCTGCCAGAGGCGCTGGAACAGTTTCGTTGCGGGTGGCGCGAATTCCTGGCTCACAGGCCGTCCGGCACCGGCCAGCCGCGCCGCGCACAGCCTGCGAGCACCGTGTTGCGCAGGAGGCAGGCAATGGTCATCGGGCCGACGCCGCCCGGCACCGGCGTGATATGGGCGGCAACGGGTTCGCAATCGGCAAAATCGGCATCGCCGACGAGGCGCGTCTTGCCTTCACCCTTTTCGGGTGCCGGCACGCGGTTGATACCGACATCGACAATCGTGGCGCCGGGTTTGACCCAGTCACCCTTGACCATGTTCGGACGCCCGACGGCGGGGACCAGAATGTCGGCCTGGCGGCAGATGGCGGGCAAGTCGGCGGTGCGACTGTGAGCGATGGTGACGGTGCAGTTTTCCGCTAGGAAGAGGAGCGCGGCCGGCTTTCCGACGAGGATCGAGCGGCCGATCACGACGACATGCTTGCCGGAGAGATCGTCGCCCAGCGCGCTTTTCGCGAGGATGACGCAGCCGACCGGCGTGCACGAGCGCAGGCCCGGCTTGCCGAGCACGAGGCGACCGGCGGACACTTCCGTCAGGCCATCGACATCCTTGTCCGGGTCGATGCACTCGATCGCGCGGTGCTCGTCAAGGCCCTTGGGCAAGGGCAGCTGCAGCAGGATGCCATCGATGCTGTCATCGGCATTGAGCCGTGCAATCAGGTCTTCGACCTCGGCCTGTGTGGCAGTGGCGGGCAGCTGGTGATGGACCGAGACCATGCCCGCCTCTTCCGTGAGCCGGACCTTGGAGCGGACATAGACCTGGCTGGCGGGGTCGTCACCGACCAGAACGACCGCGAGTCCGGGCTGGCCGGGTAGCTGGCTCACAGCGCTGGCGACCTTCGCCCGCACCTCGGCGGCTACACCGGTTCCGTCGATCCGTTTCGCACTCATTCCCGCATCATCCCTGCCAGTACGGCCGCCAGATCCGGCGGCCCGTCAATCTCAAGGCCTTTTAGCCGGTTCTTGCCGCCCGTCACCACCCTGACGGCAGACTTCGGCACGCCGAGATGCCTGGCGATGAGTTTTTCGACTGCCGCATTGGCCTTGCCGTCTTCCGGAACGGCACGGACGCGCACCCGGAAATAGGTGCGTCCGGCAGCATCCGTTTCGGGGCCTTCAATCCGGTCGGCCGACGCATTTGGCTGCACGCGGACGGCGAGCCGATGCATGCGCTAGAAGGGCGCGATCGTGAAGCCGTAGCGAACGATCAGGCGCCGCAGGAAGAAGATGAGCAGGAGCACGGCCATGGGCGTCAGGTCGAGCCCGCCGAGCGGAGGGAGGATTCGGCGGATCGGCGCGTAGACCGGTTCGGTGATCCGCTCGAGGCCGCCCCAGATGCTGCGCACGGTGGGGTTCTGGATCGACAGGACCTTGAACGCGACCAGCCAGGACATGACGGCCTGGACGATGATGATCCATTTCGCGATGGTCAGGAGAAACAGGATGACGTCCAGTATTGCGCGCATTGAAAACTCTCCGGAAACAAGGTGGCTTCAAAGTGTCACTTAGGATGTGTTGGTAAGGGGATGCAAGGTCAGCGCTGTCGCTTTACCCTGCGACATGGTTTGCATCGGGCCGGTGCCGGATTAGCTCTGGAGGATGCCGCGGGAGGGCACACGGGTATGATTGAAACAGAAACACCCCTTCGCCCGCTGACCCGCCTGCAACAGGGGATGATCGCTCTGGCCATGGTCGCCATGGGCGCCGGCATGACGATCAATTTCGTGGTCGTGGCGCCCCTGGCCCGCAAGGCCGGGCTGACCGAAATCCAGGTGGCGGGCATCCTGACGCTGTCGACCGTGATCTACACGATCATGATCCCGATCTGGGGCCGGATCGCGGACCGGGTGGGCCGCAAGCGCGTGATGGTCTTTTCCCTGTTCGCCATGGGCCTGACCAACATGGCCTTCCTGTTCGCGCTGAGCGCCGCACTGGCGGGCGTCGTGACCGGGATGACGACATTCTTCCTGCTGGTGTTCGTGCGGATTTGGTTCGGCCTGCTCTCGCCGGGCCTGCAGCCCGCCTCGATGGCCGCGATGACGGACGCGACGACGACAATGACCCGCGCCGGTGGTCTCGGCATGCTGGGCGCGGCGATGAGTGTCGGCTCGATCCTCGGCCCGGCCGGCGCTGCTGTTCTGGCCCCGTTTGGCGCGCTGGTGCCACTCTGGGGCACGATCATCCTCAATCTGGTGGTCGGCGTCATCCTGGCTTTCGTCCTGCCGCGCAGCCGCGACCGGGTGCGCGAGAGCCACCGGCCGAAACCGCTCGCCTTCACCGATGCCCGCGTGCGGCCGCACCTGATGTTCCTGTTCGTTTATTTCGTGGCCATCGGGATGATACAGCAGACCGTTGGCTGGTTCATTGAAGACCGCTACGAATTCGTCGACACCGCCGCACGTTCCGCAGGTGAAATGGCGGTCCTCTTCACCGGCATCATCTTCTCCTGCCTCGCCTTTTCGATGATCGTCGTGCAATTCGGCTATATCGCGCCCCGCAAGCCGGATCCGCGCCGTATCCTGCCCATCGGACTCAGCCTTGTGACCATTGGCTATGTCTGCGCGGACACGTTCCACCCCTTCTGGGCGATGTGCCTGAGCTTTCTTGTCGTGGGTGTGGGCGCGGCGCTGGCCGTACCGTCGGCCAACGCGCTCGGCAGCCTGTCGGTCTCACGCGAGGAACAGGGCTCGGCCGCTGCGCTTCTGGCAGCGGCGCCGCCTGCAGGGTTTATCTTCGGGCCGCTGATCGGCGCCACGCTGTATTCCATCATGCCAAGCTTGCCGCTCGTGGCATCCGCTAGCGTTGTCGGCATACTGGCCGTCTACGCCTTCGTCGTCACGGCGCGCCGCCCGATCAACCCATAATGAAGGCGTTGAGCTTGTTGCCGTCCGGATCGCGGAAATAGGCAGCATAGAAGCCGCTGTCGCCGCGCGGCCCCGGCGGGCCTTCGTCCGTGCCGCCATGCGCCATGGCGATCTTGTAGATCCGGTGGACCTGGTCCTTGTCCTTTGCCTGCAGGGCCACCATCGTGCCGTTGCCAGTCGTCGCCGGCTGGCCGTCAAAGGGCAGCGTTGCAGCGATTCCGGCCGGGCCGTCGGGCGTGCCCCAGGCAATGAACGTGTCGAATTCCATCATCCGCGGCGTGCCCATTTCAGCGGCAATCGCGTCGTAGAATTCGGCGGCACGGGCGAGGTCGCACACCCCTAAAGTTACATATCCAATCATGTCCTTCTCCCCAATTGAAGAGAAGAACATATCATGAACGTGTGTTCTGAACCAGCCCCTATTGGGCTGAAATTCCGCCGTCGACCAGGAGCTCGGAGCCGGTCACCAGCTTGCTCTCGTCCGAGACGAGATAGAGAACCGCATAGGCGATATCGTCGGGCTCGCCGACCTTGCCGAGCGGTATCTGGCGACCGAGTTTTTCGAGCGCCTTGTCCTCGCCGAACATTTCCTTGGTCCGGTCGAGGATCGGCGTGTTGATGAAAACCGGGTGGACCGAGTTGGAACGGATCTGGCCGCCGGTCTTGGCGCAATGCAGGGCAATGGATTTCGACAGGTGGCGCACCGCAGCCTTGGCCGTGTTGTAGGCCACATAGTTGCCGCTCGCGATGATGCCGGCGATCGACGAGATATTGACGATCGAACCCAGGCCATGGTCGCGCATCAGAGGGATCGCATATTTGCAGCCGAGGAAGATGGAATCGACGTCGACCGTCTGGACCTTCTTGAACATGTCATAGGTCTCGTCCTCGACACTGCCGAGCGAGCCGATGCCGGCATTGTTGACGAGTACGTTGAGCCCGCCCATCGCCGCATGCGCGGCTTTCAGGACCTCCTGCCACTGGGCTTCGTCTGTGACGTCATGCTGGAAGGCGAAGGCGGTGCCGGCGCCATGCGCGGCATTGATCTCGGCGGCGACCTTTTCGGCTCCCGCGCCGTTCACATCCGTCAGCGTGACCTTGGCACCTTCTTTTGCCAGCATCTTGCTGATCGCTTCACCGAGGCCTTGTGCGCCGCCGGTGACGAGTGCCATTTTTCCCTGAACCCTGCCCATACCTGTTTCCTCTCAATTTTTTCTGTGGCCTTCTCCCTAGCAGGCGAAAGTGATGGGGGCCAAACTCATTCTTTCCGGAATCCGCTTGATGCTCGAGCCATTCGGAGTGATCCTGCCGGACATGACACAGGGCGCTGATCCTGATCGGGCAGAAGCCCATTTCCACTTGTTTGATACGGCCATTGGCCCGTGCGGACTGGCGTGGAATTCTGCGGGCCTCGTCCAGGTCCAGTTGCCAGAGGCCAGCGAGGCGGCCACCGAGACGCGGCTCGGCGGGGGCGCCTCGGCGAGATGGACCGACACGCTGCCCCGGTCGATCCAGAATTGCGCGGGGTGCATGCGCGCCTATTTCGACGGCGAGGCCATCGACTTTACCGATGTTGCACTCGACATGGGCCGGGCAAGCGCCTTCAACGCGCAGGTCTATACCGCCCTGCGCAAGGTCGGCTGGGGGCAAACGACCACGTATGGCGCGCTGGCGAAGACGCTTGGCGATCCGCACGCCGCGCGGGCGATCGGGGCCGCGATGGGCAAGAATCCCTGGCCACTGATCGTGCCCTGCCACCGGGTGCTGGCGGCGTCCGGAAAGATTGGCGGATTCTCGGCCTATGGTGGCCGGGCGACCAAGCGGCACATGCTGCAGCTGGAACGCGCTGATGCCGACGGAGCCGCGCCGATGCTGCCGGGCCTGTTCGACTAATCGGGTGCGCGGCGGCGCTGTTGCTCTCATTTGCGGCGCAACGTCGTGATGCGTTCCGGAAAGCGGCCCAGTGTTTCGGCGCGGCACACGCGGTCGGTCCGGAAGTGGCGGAAATCCTGGCGCAATTCGCACCATGCGCCGATGAGTCGGACCTGGTCCCAATAGGCGAGCAGGAAGGGCCAGATGACACGGCGCGTAACATTGCCCGTCTCGTCAGCATAGCCGATGGCCATTTTCGTCTGTCCCCGGATCGCCCTGCGGACCAGCGCGACGTCGAAATTGTCTTTCGGGCGCTCACGGTAGCTGACCGGGACGAGGCCGGAATCGACAATCACCGGCTGCAGCTCGCGTGGCACGGCAACTGTCAGCTTGGCGATCAGGTCGCGCGCGGCCACTCATTGCGCGCCGAGCACGGCGGCTTCCAGCTCGTCCGCCGTCAGCATCAGCGCCGGCATGTCGTAGCCGTCTTCCAGAACATAACCGGTGCCCGCCTCACCCCGGATCGGCACGCGCTGGGCGATCAACTCGGCCATGTCGCGGTAGAGCGTACGCAGCGAGACTTCCAGTTCTTCGGCAAGCGCCTGTCCGGTCACCGGCGCACGGTGGCGGCCCAGGACCTGGATGATCTGGAACATGCGTTCGGTGCGTCTCATTTTACGGATCCTACCGCCATACTACTGAAACCATGCTGTCAGCAGGCTTCGCGTATCAAGCCCCTATCGCAACCACGATACGGAGACTGACAATGATTACGCTTTATGGATGGGGCCCGCTGTTCGACTGCCCCTCGCCCAGCAATTACGTGATGAAAACGGATATCCAGCTGCAGATGCTGGGGCTCGATTTCGACCGCGCCATCGCCGACCTGGAATCAGTGCCGAAACACAAGGCGCCCTATGTGATGGATGGCGATACCCTCGTACAGGTCAGCAATTTCATCCGGGCACACTTTGAAAGAATGCTCGGCAAATCACTGGATGCCGGCCTGACGGATGAACAGCGCGCAGCCAGCCGGGCCCTCGAGCGGATGCAACTCGCAGAATGGGACCTGCAGGCCCTGGCGATCCAGCTGGCCGCCAAGCCCTTCCTGTTCGGGGACAGACCGACAGCGGCTGATGCCAGCGTTTCGGCCGTACTGATTTCCTGCGCGACCGAATTCTTCGAAACGCCGCTGTCTGACCTCGTACGTGATCACACGAACCTCGTCGGCTATATGGAACGGATGACAACACAATATTTCGCGAAAAATCGCTGGCCAGTGTCGGAAATGGTCTGATCCAGGTGACGCGTAACTCGCAAGCCTGACACCGTTTCTGTTTTTGTCACGCCTCTACATGGACAGCCTGCGCGTTCACGGGGATGCGCAGGCTGCTGTGCATGGGGGTACGGGAGAGCATGTCGTGCTGAAATACCTGCAATTCATGACGCAGATCGACGTGCCACGGATCCTATATCTGGTGAAGGCCTTCGCTGCGGCTGTATTGGGCACCATACTTGTTGCCACGCTAACAAGTCTGCTCATGCCGGAAAGTGCCGCACCTGATGCCCGCGACCGGACAGGCCCTCCGATGATCGGCGTGCTCGTGATCTGGCCCATCTTGTCCACGCTGGTGATCTGGGCCCTATTGGCCAGGCTGAGGCGCATCACGCCGACCTATTGGCATGCCGCCGGTGCATCGGCGCTGGTCTTCTTGGTCCTGTTCAGCATCGGCGCGGGCCTGCAGTCGGGCCTGATCTTTGCCTGGCCCTATTTCCTCTATTCGCTGACATTCCTGGCCTGGCAGCCCAAGTCGGATGCTGACGCCTTCATCATGACCGGGCTGCTCCAGTCGGCCGTTATGGCCCTACCAGCCCTGATCATCAGTTCGTAGGCGTGAATCGGGCCCGATTGATGAAATTCGCAACATCCTGTTCAGCCGGCATATACCGCCGCCATGGTAACCATATTGGATGCTCCGCATGCTCATTGCCTCGCTGATCGCCCTCTATGCCATCGCCTTCGCGTTTGGCGCGCTGTCGGCTGTGCGCTGGCCATCGATCATGATGCTGGTCAGCTGGATGGTGCAGGACGATATCGCGAGCGGCCTCGACGCCGTCGACTGGCGGGCGCTCGGCATTACCTATGGCGCGCCCTACCTGCTCGCCGCGCTTTGTTTCTATTGCTCTGCCGTGATGATTTCCGGACGCCGCAGCGGCGGTGTGCTCTGGTACGTCATGGGCCTCTGCGCCGGATTCCCGACGGTCTATCTTGTCAGCTTCGAAAGCGGCTGGTGGCAGGATCCGAGCATCGCTGAAGGCGCCGTGGCAGGGGCCGCGATCGGCGCTGTCCTGCTGTTGAGCGCCGTGTATGAACTTCGCAAGCGGGCACCGGTCCGCGTGATGCAGCCCGAGGCCGTTGCCCCGGCCGCCGTCGCGCCCGACCTCGTCCCTGCCGCCCCTTTCCCCGAACCCACGGTCGCCGTCGTCCGTCCCCGCGCCGCGCCGCCGAAGCCCGTGTTCGTGCCTGCAGCCATTGCGCGCCAGCGAGCGAGTTTCGCCGCGCACGGCCGCCGCATGAACGCAAAACGCAACGAGCCGCGCACCATCCGCCTGTTCTGATTGGTGATTGCCGATTCTCCCGCTACAGCCTAAAATGAGGCGGAGGCCATGGGAGGCACGTCGAGATGAATTCCAGAACACTAGCAGCCGCCGCGCTGACGCTGCTGTCTGCCTGGCTATTGTGGCAGGGCCTGTCGGCAGTGATCATGATCACTGGCCGGGGCAGCCCACTGGGCGACGCCCTGCTGCAACCCCCGACCAGCCTGATTCGCATCCTCGGCGCGTCAATTATCCTGATTGGCGCCCTCCTCGCCCTGGCGCAACGCGCGGGCGGCGCACTGCTCGCTGCCCTCGGTACAGTCCTGTTCCTCCTGTTGCCGGTCCTGATGGCCGCATCCGGCGTGGATTCGAACATGTGGATGGACGAGGCGATTTTCTCGGCGGTCCTGATCGCCCTCACGATTGCCCTTTTTGTAATCAAGCGGCGGAAAGCCTGAAAGCGCATCAGCCGCCGCATTGATTTCGCACCCAAAATGCCTAGGTTGCAAGCACTCGCCGTAGAGGCTCCTTCAGCAAGGCAGAAAATCCCATGTCAGAGACCTATGATGTCGTCATTATCGGTGGCGGCCCAGGCGGCTACAATTGCGCCATTCGCGCCGGACAGCTTGGTCTGAAGACCGCCTGTATCGAGATGCACAGCAAACTGGGCGGCACCTGCCTGAATGTCGGCTGTATCCCGTCCAAGGCCCTGCTGCATGCGTCGCAGATGTATGCGTCGGCACAGAACGACTTTGCCGGCATGGGCATCAAGGTCGGCAAGCTGGAACTCGACCTGCCAACGATGATGGCCCAGAAGGAAGAGGCTGTGGACGGCCTGACCAAGGGCGTCGAGTTCCTGCTGAAGAAGAACAAGGTCGATCGCGTCCACGGCAAGGGCAAGATTGTCGGCAAGGGCAAGGTGGAAGTCACCGGCGCGGACGGCAAGAAAACCGTGCTGGAAACGAAGAATATCGTGATTGCCACAGGCTCCGAGCCGACCAACCTCCCCGGCATCGCGATCGACGAAGAGCGTGTTGTCACGAATACGGGCGCATTGTCGCTGACCTCCGTGCCGAAGCGGCTGGTGCTGATCGGCGCCGGCGTGATCGGACTTGAGATGGGCTCGATCTGGGCGCGCCTCGGTTCCGAAGTGACAGTCGTCGAATATCTCGACCGGATCCTGCCGCCTGCCGACGCAGAAGTGGCGAAGGAAGCCCAGAAGGCGTTCAAGAAACAAGGCCTCGACTTCCGCCTTGGCATGAAAGTCACAGGTGTCGATAAACTGAAGAGCAAGCTGAAGCTCAGCATGGAGCCCGCCAAGGGCGGCGACAGCGAGACGATTGATGCCGATGTCGTGATCGTTGCTGTCGGACGCCGACCGTTTACGGAAGGCCTTGGTCTCGAGAGCATTGGCGTCAGCCCCGACAAGCGCGGCGTGATCCAGCCCGTGGAAGGCCAATTCAAAGTGGCAGACGGTGTTTGGGCGGTCGGAGACTGCATTCCGGGACCGATGCTGGCGCACAAGGCCGAGGACGACGGCGCAGCGGTTGCAGCACTGATTGCCGGCAAGGCAGGCCATGTCGATTACAATCTCGTGCCGAGCGTCGTGTACACGAATCCGGAGATCGCCTGGGTCGGCCAGAACGAGGAAGAACTGAAAGCCGCTGGCGTCGACTATGTCAAAGGCAAGTTCCCCTTCATGGCCAACGCGCGCGCGCGCACCAATCACGAGACCGTCGGCTTCGTGAAGATCCTCGCCGAAAAGGGCACTGACAGGATTTTGGGGGCGCATATGATCGGCGTTAGCGTCGGTGAATTGATTGCCGAAATCTGCGTCGCGATGGAATTCGGCGCCGCGTCTGAAGACGTTGCCCGCACCAGCCATGCCCACCCGACACTCTCCGAAGCTGTCCGTCAGGCGGCCATGGGTGTCGAAGGCTGGACGATGCAGATGTAGTCGGACTATGCTTCCGGCATGTACACGCATGCCGGAGCCGGGTGGAACATCAGGCCGTTCGTCAGGAACGACCGTGTACCATGCCTGCGCATCTTCCGGGACTGTCTTCGCGCCTTTCCGTGGCGGGGTGAGTGGCAGGCCTTTTTGCCCGCCCTGCAAAATGCCTTTGCCAGCGCTCGCGTTCTGGTCGCTGTCGAGCCGTCAGCCGGCGTGATCGGTTTCCTGACTGTGAATGTCTCGACTGGCTATGTCGACCACCTGTTCGTGCAAGAGGACTGGCGCCTGTGCGGGGTAGGGCGCGGCCTGCTTGATATCGCCCGCACCGAGGCCGGAAAGCCCCTGACCCTTGACGTCGACACACAGAACATGCCGGCGCGTCATGCCTATGAAAAACTGGGCTGGCATGTCATGGCCGATGCGAAGCCTTCGCGCTCCGGTGCGCAGGTTCGGCTCATCAGCCCTTGAAAGGTTCGGTCATGGATCTCGGAATTGATCAGATCAACGCCATGCTGCGCGGGAGTTCGGTCGCAAGCGATCCAAACGCGACGGTCGAAGAACGACGTGCCGGGATGCTGGCCGCAACGGCGGCCATGACTGCGCTGGAAACGGTGGAGATTTCGGAAACGACGCTCGGCGGGCGACCAGCGCTTGCCTTCCGACCACCGGCCGCCGTCGCGGGCAAGGCGCTACTGTACCTCCATGGCGGCGGATATGTCATCGGCAGTCCGGAGACCCATCGCGGCATCGTCTCGCATATCTGCGACGCCATGGGCGCAAACGCATGGTCACTCGATTATCGCATGGGCCCCGAGGGCAGATTTCCCGCGGGGGTCGACGATGCCGTTACCGCTTATCGTGAACTCCTGCAAACGCATACGCCGGGCGACGTCATCATCGCAGGCGACAGCGCGGGCGGCGGCCTTGCGCTCGCAGCGACCATGAAGGCGCGCGATACGGGCCTGGCCATGCCGGCCGGCCTTGTGCTGCTGTCGCCATGGGCCAATCTGAACCAAGTCGGATCAAGCTACGACACCAAGGCTGAGGCAGACCTCATGGTCAGCCGCGAGGCGTTGAACTGGTATGTCGACCAGTATCTGGGTGCAGACGGCAATACTGACGATCCTTATGTCTCGCCAGCCTACGGCGACTTCACCGGCATGCCACCGATGCTGGTCCAGGTCGGCACGGCCGAAGTGCTCTATTCAGACAGTGTGGCCGTGGCGGAACGCGCCGGGGCCGCCGATGTCGCGGTCACGCTCGAATGCTGGCCACACATGCCCCACGTGTTCCAAGCCTTTTATCCCTTTCTCGCCGACTCGCGCGCCGCGATTGCGCGGATCGGGGCTTGGGGGGCCGCGCAGCTGGGCCGTTAGGAATTATTCAGCCGCTCGCATGAGCGATTGCATCCGGTCGAGCCACGTGACCAAACGCACCCTGCCCTCGCCAATGAGGAAAAACCCCGTTAAGCGGGGACATGACCGAGACGCCTGCTTCAGATCCCGAAACCCTCTATGCCGCGCCCGCCAAATGGGTAGCCTCCGGCGCCGGCGCACAGGGCAACCTGTTCCTCACCGGGCGCGCGGGAACCGGCAAGACCACGATGCTGCGCAAGTTCCTGGCGGGAGCCGGTGAAAAGGCCGTCATCCTTGCGCCGACAGGTGTGGCAGCGATGAATGCCGGCGGCCAGACGATCCATTCCTTCTTCAAGCTGCCCCCGCGCCTGGTCGAGCCTACCGATATCAAACGGCTGCGCTCGACCCGCCTGATCAAGGCCGTGGAAACGGTGATCATCGACGAGATTTCGATGGTCCGGTCCGACATGCTGGACGCGATTGATCGTAGCCTTAAACTCAACCGCATGTCGAAGCGCCCGTTCGGTGGCGTGCGGATGATCCTGTCGGGCGACCTGCACCAATTGCCCCCGGTCGTTTCCAACAGTGAGGCGCCGATCCTGCAGCAACGCTATGGCGGGAGCTATTTCTTCAACGCCCGCGCGTTCAAGGAAGCCGAGTTTGCCTTGCTGGCGCTGAAACATGTGTTCCGGCAGGAAGACCCGCGCTTCCTCGCCCTTCTGGGCGCGTTGCGCACGGGGCGGGTCACGCCGATGGACGAGGCTGTGCTGCGCAGCGTGGTGTCGTCACGCAGCGCCGTCGATGCCTCGGAGACGCATGTCGTGCTGACGCCGAACAATGCCAATGCCAACCGGATAAATCAGGCCCGCCTCGCCGGTTTGGCCACCAAACCCAAGATATTCCCCGCCGAGGTGCAGGGACAGTTCGACGAGAAATCCTTTCCCACCGAGGCCGATCTTGAACTGAAGGAAGGCGCGCGGGTCATGCTGATCCGCAATGATCCCGAAGGGCGCTGGGTCAATGGCTCGCTGGCGACGGTCGAAGGCTTTTCAGGGCGAACGGTGATCGTGTCGATCGAAGGCCGGGTCTATGAGATCGAGCCGTCGGCCTGGGAAAAGTACCGTTACGAACTCGACCCGGAAACCAAGAAGGTGAAACGCGAAGTCGTCGGCACGTTCAAGCAGGTACCATTGCGCCTTGCCTATGCCGTGACGATCCACAAGGCGCAGGGCCTGACGCTGGACAAGGTGTTCATTGATTTCGACAGCGGCATGTTTGCCCATGGGCAGGCCTATGTCGCCTTCTCCCGCGCACGCACGCTGGAGGGGCTGGAGATCAGCCGCGAACTGCGCCCGCGTGACCTCGTGCTCGACCGCGAGGCCTTCGCGTTCGGGAAACTGGAGACCATCGAGGATACAGATGCCTATCTCCTGGCCCGTTTCGCCAAGGAAGACAGTGCTCTCATCTAGAGCGGTTCTGTCTTTGACAGAATCGGACGGATTCCCAGACACTTCGAACTCTGATTCAGTTTCCGGACTGGAAGAGGAGGTTTATCACCATGGGCAAGTACTATTCCGTTGATCTTCGCGAACGTGCCGTGGCGGC
>NZ_JBDNGN010000067.1:0-25355 GCF_041689225.1 Hyphomonas sp.
ATCGCCGCGATGGATTTCGACATGGCCATGATTGTCGCGCCAAGTCCGTCCTTCGTATTCTGCAGCGCTTTCAGCCGTCGATTGAGCACAAAGCAATATACGCAGGCCGCGAACGACACCAGGACAATGGCAATATCGGTGGGTTCAAAATTCATCGGCTCATCTCAACAGGAATTCGGTGATCAGGACACCGTCGGATACACTGCCTCCCAAGACGAGCTGTGAACGGCGGTCCAACTGATCCCGCATGTGGGAATAAAAGCCGGGATTCTCGAAATCGCTGAGCTCAACAGAGCGAAGATAATTTGTGAATGCATCGATCAGCACGGGTTCTGCCTCGTTCACTGTTGAGATGTCTCCGCTATCAGTGATGATCGCAACTTTCATTTTGAGGTAGCGCGTCGCGGGGGCGCCTCCGATCGTAATGAGGATATCCCGCAATTCGACGTAAGACTGGTTCGGCTTGATCACCGATTCGGTATGCGTAGCTGATTCGTCGGCTTCGCACACTGCAACTTCGGCCACAGGTTCAGGTGAGAGAAAATAGACAGTCGCAAAAGAACTGGCAATCGCGCCGACAGCCAGCAGGGCGAGACCCAGTATTCCACCCCCCGCCTTTGCTTCGGCAGGCGCTGTCTCTGGCGCTGCATCATCTGCCGCTTTTGCGCCTTTGCTCTTCGCCATGAGAACCCGATTCAGCCTTAAAACCCCACAATGCTGTTAATGAAATTTTGAGGTAAAGGAACCGTTAACAATTACCCGCTTAATTTTAACCATTGCAGTAATGCTGCCATAAACAGAATTGCCGGGTCATGAGTTTCATCGCTACCTTGAGAACGCTGCCATTGCAGCGGCAACTGATGTTGGCGTTTGCCATACTGGGGGTCACGCTAGCGATGACCTTTCTCGTGCGGGGCGCCATGCAACAGCCGATGACACTGCTCTACGCAGGGCTCGAGCCAGCCAGTACGGGCGAAATCATCGACGAGCTCGAAAAGCGGGGCACCCAGTACGAAATCCGGGGCGACGCCATTTTTGTCGGGCAGAAGGACCGCGATTCCGTCCGGTTCTCGCTCGCGAAATCGGGCCTGCCGCAGCAATCCGTTCAGGGTTACGAGCTGCTTGACGAGGTTAACGGCTTCTCCGTGACGTCCGAAATGTACAATGCCGCCTACTGGCGCGCCAAAGAGGGTGAACTAACGCGTACCATCCTGGCGATTCCGGGCGTTCAGTCTGTCCGCGTTCATATCGGCGCGAGCCTTCGATCCGGATTTGCGCGATCGGAACCGAAGCAGACGGCGTCTGTGACGATTGCCGCTGCCCGCGACCTGTCTGGCGCCCAGGCGCAAGCAATTCAATATCTTGTCGCGCTGGCCGTTTCGGGACTGAGCCCGTCCGAAGTTGCCGTGATCGACTCGAAAAAAGGTATTCTCGCAGGCCCTGGGGCCGATTCCGCTGAGAAGCCGGGCCTCAAGGCAGAAACACAGGAGGGTATGCTCGAGCAGAAAATCCTGCGGCTGCTGGAGGCGCGCGTTGGCCCGAACAACGCGCGTGTTTCGGTGTCCGTCGACGTCAGTCATGAACGCCAAGTGACGTCAGCCGTCATGTTCGATCCGGATTCGCGCGTCGTTCGCAATCGCTCAAGCGGCGATGTCAGCGAATCGAGCGGCGGGACTTCAGCGGGCATTACGGCAGCGAGCAATCTTCCGCAGGAGATTGGACAGTCGGGCGGATCATCCAACAGCACAGCCAGGAATTCGTCCGAAAACGTATCGTACGAGATCAATGAGACACGGACCGAAACCGAGACAATGCCCGGCGCCATTGAGAGGATTTCAATCGCGGTTCTCCTCAATGACCAGGTTCTCGGCATCGATCCGGCTGCTGCCGATGCGGCGGCGTTGACCGACCAGATGATTGCAGATTTCAAGCAACTGATTATTTCTGGAGCCGGTCTGGATACGAGCCGGGGAGACGATCTGACGGTGGAGGTCATGCCATTCCAGCTGCCCGAAGTCATAGACATGGTGGAGGCGCCCAGCTTGGTCCAGCAATTGACAGAGCGCTATCTCTGGTCCGGCGTGAAGATTCTCGTCCTGGGCCTTGTGGTCATCGTCCTGGCTTTCGGTGTGATCCGGCCCCTGCTCAGCCAGAACGGAAACGCACAGTCCGGAGCTGCTGGCGATGATTTCTTCGCCGCTGGCGGAGGCGTCGGAGGACCCGATCCCTTCGTTTCCCTGAAAGACTACACAATGGGGCGCCAGGATGACGCCGCCGCGATCCTTCAGGAATGGCTGAACGAAGACCGGAAGGCCGCCGTAAATGAATGAGGCGTTCCTCTCCAATTTGCCCCGCTTTGATAGCGCACCTCCGCCACCGGCGTCCGGCGCTCGCCGGTTGCTGCTGGGCCAGATGCCCGTCGAAGAGGCGGCCATCGACCCGGCTCAAGACGCCTTGGCCTCTGCCTCGGGGGATGAGGCTGAGCTCGCTCAGGCGGCATCGGGCCGCGTTCCGGAATTCGCCGAGATCGAGATAATGCTAACAGCGCTATCCGACACGATCGAGCGGCTGGAGCGGGAATCGCATGAACGGGCGGTCAGCGTGACACAATCAATCGCGTCGAGACTGTTCCCTGAACTGTCCAGACTGTTCCTGGCCGAAGAGATTGGGCGGCATCTGCCCGGCATGATTCCAACCACGGCTCCGGCCGTCGAAATCCGCGCGCAGCCAGCACTGTTGGAAAAACTTCGGGACCTTGTGGAAAAAACGGCGTCCCTGTCAGAGCGTTGTTCTGTCGTTCCGGCTGAAACGCCGGACGATGATCAGGTCCGTGTTTCCTGGGAAACAGGGGGCCTGACATTTGATTTTGACGGTCTGCTGAATGCATGCATCGCCCAGTTGGAACCATCCTCAGCCACGATTGAAGAGTAGAAACATGTCCAATCCCGAAAAGACCCCTCAGGCGCAGGCCGATGTTGACCGCCGGGACGATTCCGATGCGAACGAATATCGCCGCTCGATTTTCGATGTACAGGTCATGCTGACCGTATCGATCGGACAGGCGCGACTGAGCGTCTCGGATATTCTGGAGCTGCGTCCGGAATCCGTGGTGCCGCTCACCTCGCGCATCGACGACCCGGTGGAATTGGTAATCGACAACAAGATCATCGCCCGCGGCGAGCTTGTCGAAACAGAAGATGGATCGCTCGGGGTGAAGATTACCGAGTTGGAAGAGCAGGCCGGCGATGCCATTGGCTAGGATTGGCGGTGCAACCCGTTATCTTGTAATCCTCCTTGCCGCGTCGGTGTACCTTGTGTCTGCCGGTTATGCGCAAGGCGTGCAGTCAGAACCGATTGCTGCCGGGCTGAATGACGTGCTGAACGGCGCGGGTGGTGGGCTCAGCCGTTCTACCATCCAACTTTTCCTGCTCGTGTCGGTATTGAGCCTGGTGCCAGCGATCGCCATGATGGTGACCTGCCTGCCATTCATGGTCATCGTCTTTTCGTTCATGCGTCAGGCGATTGGTGTGCCACAGGCGCCGCCCAACATGATGATCATGGCGCTGGCCATGTTCCTGACATTCTTCATCATGGAGCCTGTCTTCATGACCGCCTGGGATTCGGGCATCTCCCCCTACATGGATGGCGTCCTGACTGAAGAACAGGCATGGGTCCAGACGACGGACCCGTTCCGGGAATTCATGATGCGCCGCGTCGAACCGACGACGATTGATGTCCTAGGCGACGCCGTAAACCGCCCGGTAGCGGAAGGCGACGCACCATCCTTCTCGCTGCTGGCGACAGCATTCATGTTGTCTGAAGTCAAACATGCCTTCCAGATCGGCTTTGTCATCTTCCTGCCCTTCATGGTGATTGATTTGGTTGTGGCATCCGTGCTGATGGCAGTGGGTATGATGATGGTGCCGCCGACAGTTGTTTCCTTGCCCTTTAAGCTCGGGTTCTTCATTTTGGCAGATGGTTGGCTGAAGGTCACCGAAGCGGTGTTGAGAGGATATTCGGGATGAGCACGCAACCCAAAACCACACCGGCAGCAGGGCTGACGCTTCGCGGGGCCGATACCGCACGCCCGCCGGCCGCTAGGTCGAACGTCACGCCATCGCAGCGCGCTGCGGTAATCATCACCATGCTGGGTGAGGGTGCAGCCAAGCCGATCGTTGAAAAGCTGGATGACACCGCAATGGTGAAGATCGCGGAAGCGCTGCAAGATCTTTCCTTTGTCACGCGCGACGAGATGATCATGATCGCTATCGATTTTCTTTCGCATCTTCGACACTCGAATGGAGCACTACGGGGCGGCAGGGAAAAAGCCCGCGAGGTGCTCACCGGTATCCTCGACGCCGGCCGCCTAAGTTCGATCCTTGGAGACGAGCCGACAGAAATTGCGACACCCACGACAAAGACCGCCAATGAGACGCCCTGGTCGCGGCTTGCAAAGAGCGATCCGAAGAAAATTGCCTGCTACCTGGAGGGACTGACCCCGAATATCATCGCGCTGATCCTGCGCAAACTTGACGTTTCAATTGCCTCCGATGTGCTCAATCACATGGAAGGCGACAAGCTCGGCCCCGCAATGGGCTTCATGGTCGAAAGCCAGGCCGACGATCCCGGCATTGACCAAGTGCTCGCGCGAATGATCGAGCTGGAATTCCTGAATGCTACGCAAGAGGAACTCGGTGGGAACGACGATCATCTGGCCGATATTGGCGAGCTGCTCAGTCTGATCCCCGCCCAGAAACGTGACGAACTCGTCAAGTTCCTGGAAGGCAAGTATGAGGACAAGTATAAGCAGATTCAGCAGTCAATGTTCACGATAGAGGGGCTTCCCGCCATGCTTCCGTCTACGGCGGTGCCGATTATATTCCGTGAACTGGATGAAGAAGCCACGCTGAAGCTGATGGGAAGCCTGAGAGGCGGCAATGACGAAGTGTCCGAATTCCTGTTCAAGAGCATTTCGCCACGTCTGGCCGAAAAGCTTCGCGATCAGCTGACGGAGTTCAAAGACCTGTCGCAGAAACAGATCGACATCGTCCACAGGGATTTCCTGGCCCTGCTGATGAAGTTGAAGCGCGGTGGCCAGATTGAACTCGTCAAGATCGAGCCTGGCGACGCGACCGAGGACGCGACTGCGGCCGCCTAGCGCTCGTAGAGAATCTGATGCTTCGTGGCTGTATCGATTATCGAACGACCAGTTCAGCGTGAATGGCTCCCGCTGTTTTCATTGCGCGAATGATATCTGCCATCTCCTGAGGTGACACGCCCAGGGCGTTCAGGCCCGCAATCAGTTGCGACAGAGATACATTCGGCTCCATCAATGCGATATGGCCGCTGCCGGTCTGGCCGATGGTAATTTGTGACCGGGGCAGGGTGACAGTCTCCCCGTCAGAGAATGCGTTGGGTTGGGATGCCACCGGTGTTTCGACGATCTTGATCGAGATGTTACCCTGCGCAATCGCCACCTGCGAAATTGTAACATCTTCGCCGAGCACGATGGTGCCAGACTTTTCATCAATCACGATACGTGCTGGGCTGGAGACCGAGACAAGCAGGTTTTCGATACTCGCCAGCACGCGGGCAGGGGAGTCGGAAATGGTCTGCAGGTCCAGATCGACGGTGCCGGAGTCGCGCATGGATGCGATATTCGCACCGACCGCAGTATTGATCGTATCGGAAATGCGAGCTGCAGTTGTGAAGTCGGGACTGCGCAGGGCCAGTGTGACCGATTCGCGCTGGTTGAACGCGTAGTTGATTTCCCGCTCGATCCTCGCGCCGTTCGGAATGCCACCCGTCGTGGGCGATCCGCGCGTAACGCTTGCGCCGGCAGCCTGCACGTCGATACCACTCACAACTATGCTGCCCTGCGAGACAGCGTAGACCTCGTTGTCCGCGCCCTTCATAGGGGTAAGGATCAGTGTGCCGCCTTTGAGGTTTTTTGCATCCCCGATCGACGCAACTGTCACGTCAATGGTCGAGCCATTTCGGGCAAAGGATGGAAGTGTGGCCGTCACAAGTACGGCGGCCACGTTCTTCGGCTTGATGTCTTCGCCCTGCACGTTCACGCCTAGTCGCTCGAGCATGTAAGATAGCGAGTCCTCGGTGAACGGAGAATTCTTGACCGAATCGCCCGTGCCGTTCAAGCCCACGACGATGCCGTAACCGACGAGGTCGTTCTCGCGTACGCCTTCCACATCGACGATGTCGCGAAGACGCGGCTGCGCCAGGCCTGGTGCGGGGAGCGTGACTAGGACTGCCGAAAGAAGGGCAATTAACCGTGTGGACCACTTCATGGCGTTACCTTAAATAATTCAGCAGGCTGAGATTGGCCAAGCGTGACGTGAGAAGATAGGATGCTTCGAGATTTCCTTCCAGCTCACGCAATTCTGACGCGGCTTCGTATTGATCGCGCGCAGTCGTTTCGTTGAAAGCTGCTGTCAGCACTGTTTCCTCAACGTCAAGAGATTCTTTCTGGCGTGCAACCTTGTCCTGGGAAATGCCCACCTCTGCACGCGCATTGGTCAGTGCAGTTTGTCCGTACCCCAGGGTTTCGGCGGCCGTGTACATGGATTGGCTGTCGCCCGCAAACACCGGGAGCGCTTCATCGGGACCCGCCAGGGCCATAACAGCCAGCCCTGACACAATTTGAATGATGCGGGGATCGGTGCCCGTCACGGCCTCCGGATTGGAGGAGGTGTCGGTGCCGCTATAAATATTTTGGCGCCAGCCGCCACCGGCCGTGTTGAAATAAGTGTCCAGAGATGCTGCAAAATCGTCAGCGTCGACCGCCGTAGAAGCAATCAGGCGTATGTCTGCAAGCAGGTCTTCGACAGGCGCCAAGGGCGGTGTAGATGTTTTGTCGCCTGAAAACAGGAAGCGTTCGCCATAGCGCGTATTGAGCACGGAAAAGGTCTCTTCAAGCGCCGCTCTGGAATCGCGTGCTGCTGCTGTCTTGGAGGCAGAATCATCGGAACTCACAGCGGCTTGCATGCGCGCCGCCAGTCCACTGGTCCGCTCTTGGACGACTCCCAGGCTGCTTTGTGTGATCTCGAGCCGGCCTGCGCGGAGTGTCAATTGTGAGCGCTCAAGGGAAATATCGCCGAGCGCCTTCATGCCCAGCATGGCCTGGCTGATGCGCCCGGAAAGGTGAGCCGTGAGGTCGGAATACCGGCCCGTGACGGCTTCCTTGGAGGTCGTCGTGAGTCGGTCTCGCAGAGAGACGATTTCCTGACTCAGGCCAGATTTCGGGAGATCTGCATTGGCAAAAGATGGAATGCGCAACATGTCAGATCTCCATCAGCCGGTTGATCATCTGGCCAGCGATCTCGATGACGCGGGCGTTGGCAGCATACGCCTGCTCGATCAGAATCAAGTCCTGCATTTCGGAATCGATGTCGACCCCGTTTTCAGACTGCTCTGCTGCCAGGAGCATCGTGTGCTGCGCAGAAGTCGATGAAAGGATGCCTTCGTTTTGCAGTCGCTTTTGCCCCGCCAGGGAGGAAAATTGGGCTGCCATCTCGGCCGATGAGAATGAGCCTTGAATACCATTGGAACTGATTGGGGAGACCAACTTGATCGCCCCCAACATTTTGTTGAGAATCGTCGAATCGCCTGTCGGACCTTGCGCGACCGCGCCAATTCCATCTCGCAGGCGCCAGGTGGCACCGCCTTGTGCGGGATCGATAGCGGCATTGACGGCGATACGGCCAGCCAAACCTGGATCGCCTGTGCCCGTGGAGTCAACGAACAGGCCCGGATCTCCGGGCGTCTTGGTTGGATCTATCGTATCGTCGGACAGTCGGGAGATGAAGTCGCCGGCCAATGTGTCCAATTGTGCGCTGAACGTAGGCAGGTCTTGGTCTCTCAGTGTGAAGAGCGCACCGAACAGGCCACTCGATACAGCGCCGTAGGACGACGAGCCGGGCGTGAGGGATATCCCGTCCACTGACAATCCGGAAAGCGCACCGCTCTCAACCGTTTGAGCCGGGCCAAATGACGATGACGGACTGAACTCGACTTTCCTTGCTGTTCCAGCCAGCAGAAACACGCCTTCCGGCGTGACCACGTCGATCATACCATAGTCCCGGGCCACAGCCTGGACCGGAAGATATTCGGAAATCGTGTCGAGGACGCGGTTGCGTTCGTCGATCAGGGCAGCAGCTTCGCCGGTGGTTCGATCCATCCCGGAAAGCTGTCCATTCAATTTCTCGATCGTTTTCAGCGCGGAGTTCACGATGTCTCGACCTTGGCCGATTTCCTGGTCCGCTTCCGTGCGGAGAATGACGGCCATTTGGGATAGGCTATGGAATTGATTGATAATCGCATTGGCCGAGCTCAGCACCGCTGACGCGTCGGCACCAGATTCGGGCGATAGCGCGAGATTCGAAAGGGCAGATTCGAAATCCCCAAACGCCTTGAACAGGCCAGTGCCTTCGGCGGTGTCGCCGACCTTGGAAGAAATAGTCCGCCAGGTAGACGAGAGGACGTCGGCCTGAGCCAGATCGCTGGTCAGGTTCCGTCGTTCTGCCGTGAGGGACTGGTTCTGCGAGCGGGCTATGCCGTCGGTGCGGACGCCTGCCGTCCGACCGGCGAGGACATTCTCCGATACTTGAACAGACCTCCGAACATAGCCGGGCGTTGAGGCATTCGCGACATTGGTCGCAACCATGTCGGCCCTCAGACTGGTGATCTGAAGGCCAGAACGGGCCGAGTTTATTGCACTGGATAGAGACACTTAGCCGACCGCCTTCTGGCGCTGGAAATTAGCGCTTGAGATTTGTGGTTTCCTGCAACATTTCGTCCACCGTTTGAACGATCTTGGCATTGGACGAGTATGCCCGCTGGGTTTCGATCAGGTCGGTGAGTTCTGCTGCGATATCAGTCGTTGACTCCATCAGGGAGAATCCTGAAATTCCGCCGACAGGACCGGCGCCCGCATCCCACAAGTAGAGGCTGCCGCTCGATGCGGAGATCGCAAAGGCTTGGGCATCAAGGGCATTCAGGCCGTTCATGTTCGGCACGTCGCCAACCGGTATCTGGTACAATGTGCGGCGCAGACCCGTATCGTAGACAGCCTGAAGGTATCCGTTGTTGTCAATTTCCACCGAACTCAGGTCGCCAATAGGGCCACCATCCTTCGTCACGGCAGTTGGCGAGAAGGGTGCCGCAAGCTGGGTAACGCCCGCGCTGTCATTGATGCGTCCGACATAGACGACGACCGGGCCGTGGGGAAGGGTCAGCGAAAGATTGCCCGTCACCGGGTCGTAGGCCGCGCCGCCGCTTGCGGAGGCAGTCAGGATGCGACCGCCGGATGCAGCCGTATCGCTGAATTCCAGATCCAGGGTCCCGATCGAGACGGCCGGATCGCCTGCGCTGTCGAAGATATTCACGGTCCACTGGTTGCTGGCGCTGCTCGCCGGAACGGTTGGGGTGAATTGGAATGTCAGGGAATGCGCTCTGCCGAGATTGTCGAAATATTCGACTGGCAGATTGTAGTCCCCGGTTGTCGCGCCGGCAATTGTGGCATCGGCCGGCAGGTTGATCCCAAGATCAATCTTGCTGGTTGGTGTTGCGGTAAATTGCGATGTCGCGATGTTGACTGGCGAGAGATTGATGCCGCTGTTGCGGCTCACATTGCCGATATCACCCGTTGAATCGGCGGGCCAGCCAAGCAGGAACAGGCCGCTCTGCGTGCGCAGGTTGCCGTTCTGGTCTGCGTAGAATGAGCCGGTCGGCAGGAGTCTCAGCTCCCGAGACGATGGCGGCGACTTCAAGCCGGCTTCGTCGGTGACCGGGAACAGTCCACGACCCGCAACAGCGATATCAGTGGCGCTGCCCGTCGAGATCAGCGAGCCGGATGTTGCGATGTCCTTGAATGTATCAACTCGCACGCCGCCTGCAGAGTAGGATGACGAGCGTTGCTGAAGCACCATGCTCGAAAAATCGACCTGGCTGCGTTTGTAGCCTGCGGTCGAAGAGTTCGCGATATTGTCGGAAATTGTCGAGAGGCGGGCGGCATTGACATTCAAGCCCATGACGCCTGCATTCAGGGACGATGAGATACTCATTTTTCGGTTGCTCCTGCAAGTAGTGCGACCGAATCTAGGCGTTGATAGTTAATGAGCGGATAACTCTTTGCCCCGGCGCCGTTAACGAGTTAGTATCGTAATTGATATCCGGCGATTTTGGGCCGCGGACGGACTGTATTCGACCAGTGGATCAGTGTCCGCCTTGCCTGACACTTCAAGAATCCGGCTTGGGTCGAGGTGTGATTCCAACAGCAATTTGCGCGCGGCGTTTGCCCGGTCAGAAGACAGATTCCAGTTGTCGTAGGTTGCGCCGTTTCTGTAGCTCAAACTGTCGGTATGCCCAACAATCTTGATGTTGTTTTCGAATGTGGCGAAGGAATTGGCAACGAGATCGAGCATGTCGCTCAACAGCGTCGACGGAACGCTTTGTCCGACTGGGAATAGGGGAGCTTCTTCGGAATCGGTGATCTCCAGGACAATGCCTTCCGGTGACATTTTGATAAGCATGTGTTCAGACAGTCGGCTACCTTCCTCGGTCAGCGATTGCTTTAGAGTCTCGAGTTCCTTGGAGATCGCTTCTTCCTTGGCTGCGTCGGTTTCCTTCTTCCCTTCGAACGACGCGGAGCTGCTGGGATGTCGCTCGGATGCGCCGGTGCCGTCCTTGGCATATGTTTCCTCGGTCATGATGGAGGATCCGTTCAGGCCATCAGAGCCGCCGCCCGATATTCTGGAAATCGGGATCGTGGGACTGAAATAGTCTGCGAGACCTTTGCGCTGCTCTTCGGTCGTCGCGTTCAGCAGCCACATGAGCAGGAAGAAAGCCATCATGGCCGTCACGAAGTCGGCGTAGGCAACCTTCCACGCACCCCCATGATGCGCATCAGCTTTTACGATCCGCCGTCGTTTGATGATGATCGGTTGAACGATTGCAGCTTGTTGGATTTCCATAAGTCCCACCAGGTTATTCGATGGGCCATGACTACCAAAAAGCCATGAAGGATCATTGCTTATCCAAACCTTAAGTTTGTGCCGTTTCGTTAATGCTTTTTCAATGGATCGGACACCAATTGGAAGGGATTAACAATAGTTGAACGATAGGTGATTCGTGTCTGCGGTTCTGCGAAAAAAAATAGACTCCGGGGCCGGTGTGCCCCCGTCGATACTGCAGATGCAGGGGTTTTGGGCGAAATTGCTGTCCAGGACCGATGACTGGGCAATGGAGACGTTCGGCCTCGAAAGCCAGCCGAGTTTGTCCAGTCGCCGGGTTGTGAGCGGACGTGTGGCTGCCGACATGGCGGAAAATCCGTTTGCCTTGTTTTTCGCCTCCGACGTGTCGCCGGGGCTATGTGCCATCGCCTTTGATGCTGCAAGTGCGGTCCGGTGTGCCGCAATTCGTCTGCGTCAGGATCCGTCAAGCCTCGAAGACGCCTCACCTCTGTTTCTCAAGCTACTCAGTGAACAACCGACCGTCGCGCTTTGGCAGAAACTGGCAATTGGGTTGACCGGGCATGACGTGCTCGCACGTGGAGACCCGCAGTCCGAAGCGGCAGCAACCGCCGGTGGGCTCGCCGCCGCAAGCCGGTATCTGGAAGTCGACCTGGTACTCACGCTTGACGGACAGGCGTCGCTAGTCAAATGCCTGTTTGAAGTCGACTATTTGCAGACCTATGCGCGCAACGATGTACGTCAGACGGCTGATCGCAAGGCTCAGGCATGCTCGCAGAGTCCCAAATCTTTGAGCGATAGCGTAAAGGCGTCAGCCATTTCGCTTGATGCTGTTCTGGACCGAATGATGCTTACGATTGGCGAATGTTCGCGATTGGAAATCGGAGATATCCTGCCGTTAGCGAGCGCGGATGCGGGCCGTTTGTCCCTTTGGGCCGAGACCATTCACGGAAGTGTAAATATCGGAACAGGTGAACTCGGTGTCTGGAAACGGCAGCGGGCGGTAAAGCTCAATACACCGGTGTCGGAGAGTTTCGCCCGGGCAATAAGATAGACTTTGAGATTGCCGCCAACGGTGTGTTGGGGTTGAGGGGGTTTTTTGTGAACGCAGTTCTGGGCTTGATCATCACGGTCGCGATGGTCTTCGGCGGCTACCTGCTTGCTGGCGGCAAGATGGGGATTATCACGCATTCTCTTCCTTTCGAAGGGATGATGATCGGCGGCGCAGCTTTGGGCTCATTTCTGGTTGGCAACGACATGAATACGGTCAAGCACACCGGCGGCGACGTCGTATCTGTCTTCAAGGGCGCCAAGTGGAAGAAGACCGACTATCAGGACCTGTTGTGCCTGATGCACGAATTGCTCAACCTGATGAAAAAGAATCCGGTTGAACTCGAGGGGCATATCGAAGCGCCCGAGGAATCGAGCATATTCACCAAGTACCCCAAAATTCTCAAGGACCATTCGGCGATCGAACTCGTCTGCGACACGATCCGCTCAATGATCATGAACTTCGACAATGTGCACCAGGTTGAGGAGTTGTTGCAGAAACAGCTTGAGCAGCTTGCCGAAGACAAGCTTCATGGGTCACACGCTTTGCAAAACATGGCAGATGCCCTTCCGGCGCTGGGTATCGTCGCCGCCGTTCTCGGCGTTATCAAGACGATGGCGTCGATCGACAAGCCGCCGGAAATCCTCGGCGGCATGATTGGTGGCGCCCTTGTGGGTACGTTTCTCGGCGTCTTTCTCGCCTACGGTCTTGTCGGCCCGTTCGCCAAAAAGGTGAAGGATATCAGGACGGAAGAGCATGCATTCTATTCGATGATTGGCGAAATCCTTGTCTCGAACTTGTATCTCAATCCGGTGAGCATTTGTGTCGAAGTCGCGCGGCGCCATGCGCCATCGCGCGTGCGGCCCTCGTTTGACGAAGTGGAACAGGCGCTACGGGAGGCGAAAAAGGCGGCATGAAGCGCTATCCTTGGATCCTGCTTTTCAGCCTTTGTCTGGTTCCCCAGGCGATGGCGGCTGAGCCGGATTTGGCAGTGGCAGAAAAGTCGACGCGCAAATCAAATCTCTCATCCAATCTCGATTCCTTCGTGCGCGGTGCAATTAACGAAGGCCTGTTGACGCCCGCTGACGACAAGCACGCAGAGCCCGCCGGACCGCCCGGATCTGAGCATCAGGTGACGACGCCAGGAGCGGGTCCGGTCCCCGCTCACGCTCCAGTCGCTGAGGAGCGTTACAGTGCCTGCGATAGTCCCTACGCGCTCGACTTTACTAACGTCCAGAAGATTGGGCGCTATCAGGACATTTATCCGGTTCGTGAAACGGTGGGCGCTACAATCGATGAGAAGGTTCTGCCTGCTGCGCTCAGCGAAATGGCTAAGGCGTACATTGCACTCGGATTATACTCCGAAGCCATCATGAGTCTCAAGCGCACGCCCGGACTAGAATTTGCGCCATATCGAAACCTGGCAACGCTCATGCAAAACCGGAACAAGCCCAATGTGCACTTCTTCCAGGAGATGGCGTCCTGCCAGGAAGATTCGCAACTCTGGCTAGCCTTGGCGCAGCTCGCTGCCGGACAGGCCAACGGAGTCGAGACTCTGCAGAATTCTCTTTCCGGGTTCCGCAAACTGCCTCTCCAGCTTCGGATCGACTATGCAGCTCTCAGTATCCCGGAGCTGGAACGTATTGGCGAAAAAGCACTGGCGAAAAAGTTGATAGCGGACTTTGACGAAGAACAGGTGGCGACCTCGTCGCAACTCCGGTTTGTGAGTGCGCTCGTCAATTTGGACGGCGGAGATTCTGCTGCAGAGCGGACGGTTGTCGCATTCCTTGACCACCCTCAGTTTCAGGAGCCTGCGCTGGCAGCCATGTTGCGCCGAAAGCGACCGATGGATCCCGCCTACGAAGAAATTCTGCTCGACGACCTGATGCAGAAATTCGGCCAGGACAAGAACAGCGACAAGCACCTCGCGGCCAGCCTTCAATTCGCGCTTCAAGAGTTGAGTGCCCGTTCGCGCTATCAACCGATCATGACACTTGCAGAAATGCCGGCACTACAGAATCCCGAAGCACAGTCAGAAGTGCGACGCCAACTCGTGTCGAGTCTCGACCGCGATCTGGGTGGAGATGACCCATTGCGCAATCTTGCCGCGATCAGCGCCTTGGCCGGAGAGTCCGGGCTGCTCGACAATGAACCGAGCAGGGACCGGATTTTGAAGACGGCGATCGAGCGCGCCATCCATTTCGGGTTTGGCGCGATGGCGAGCAACCTGTCGGCGAAGACTGTGACGGATGGGGCGGTGAATCTGCAGATCGCGACGCTCGCGTTCCGGCGTCACGACTATCGGGAAGTCTATGCGCTGGCCGACGACTATCCGCGTGATAGCAGCATAAATGTGTTGGCCGCAAAAAGTGCAATCAAGGAGCAAAACCGGGCATTGCTCAATAAGGTCGAGAGCCGTTTACCCCTGCAGCCTGACACCATCCTGGCGCTGATCGAGCAGGACGCTGTGTCGGGCTACTGGATCTTGTCGGACAGGATATACGAAGCTGCCGATCAACTCACGGGCGTCGATCATGAGCAACGTGTTGCACGTGTTGCAAGCTTGAAGCGGACCGCTCAAGGCCCAGTAATGCCAACGGGGCCGATGTCAATCGCTCGTGTGACCGATTTGCTCACATCCACGCCGCTTGCGTCAGCGCCATCCTCAAGAGGGAGCAATTAATGTCCAATGCGATTTATGCGACACTCGCGCGTCAGCAGGGCCTCATGCAGGAAATGCAGGTTGTTTCCAACAATCTCGCCAATTCGAGCACCACAGGCTACAAGACAGACAAAGCGATTTTTGCGGAATATCTCGTCAATTCCGGGCCGGGAGAAATGTCGCTTTCTATGGGCGCTCTGGCGGGACACTCCTTCGAAATGGAACAGGGCGGCCTGAACGTCACTGGCGGCCAGTTCGATCTTGCGGTCCAGGGAGACGGTTTCTTCTCAATCGAAACACCGCAAGGAACGCGGCTTACACGCGCGGGTCATTTCCAGCTCTCATCTGAAGGCACGCTGATCGATACGATTGGGAACAATGTGCTCGGTGCCGGAGGCGGTCCGATCAATATTCCCCCTGAAGCGAGGCAGGTCTCCATCTCCGGGGACGGCACGATCTCGGTCGATGGTGAGCAGCTTGAGCAGATTGGCATCGTGACAGCTGACGGTGCGCTCATGCGCGACTCAAACACATATTTCTCGGCGCCCGGCGGCTTCAAGACGGCGACGGAATTCAGCGTCGTCCAAGGAGCGCTGGAGCAGTCGAACGTATCGCCGGTTCTTGAAGTCGCCCGGATGATTGAAGTCCAGCGTGCCTATGAAGCCGGACAAACGCTTCTTGAGCGCGAAGACCAGCGTATAGGACAACTCATATCGACCGTTCGCGAACGATAGTCGCGAAAACTGAACGAAGGAGACGAACATGAAATCACTACAAATCGCCGCGACGGGAATGGCCGCGCAGCAGTTGCGTGTCGACGTCATCTCAAACAACATCGCTAACATGAGCACCGCCGCGTATCGACCGCGTGTCGCTGAGTTCTCTGACCTGATGTACCAGCAATACATGACCCCGGGCACGATTACGTCCCAGGTCGGAACGGTCGTCCCGGCAGGCATTCAGATCGGTACGGGTGTCAGGCCATCGACGGTCTCCATGCAAATTATCCAGGGCTTCCTGAAGGAGACCGGATCGGACCTTGATCTTGGGATTGACGGTGCCGGGTTCCTGGAAGTCACTTTGCCATCAGGCGAGTCGGCTTATACACGCGACGGCAAGCTCAATCGTAGCGCGGAAGGAGAGATGGTCACGATGGACGGCAATCCACTGGCCGACGGCATCACGATACCGAACGATGCAAAAAGTATCTCAATCAGCCGAGATGGCGAAGTTGTGGCGTATTTCGACGACCAGCCAGCTGGGCAGGCCATCGGCTCGATACAACTCGTCCGCTTCGTTAACGAAAAGGGCCTGGAGGCCATAGGTGATAACCTGTTTCGGGAAACTGCAGCGTCGGGTACGCCTACCCAAGTGGTCGCGGGTACCGAAGGCTCAGGCTTTATTCGGCAGGGCTATCTTGAAGAATCCGGCGTCGATGTGGTCAAGGAAATTTCAGACCTCATCGAGGCGCAACGCGGCTACGAGCTGAATTCGAAAGTTATTACCGCTTCCGATGAAATGCTCGCCGCCACAACACGGCTGAGGTAGCAGGCATGATCTATCTGGTCGCACTTGGATTTAGTGTCATCGCTGCAGTCACCGACGCATCGTCGCTCGTTGCCGCCGAAGTAATTCGTGCTGGCGATCGGGTCTCGGCGGCTAATGCCGTGACAGATGCCGGCTCGGCAGCGGACGCTGAAGAGATGCTCTTGGGCCGTGAGGTGCGCCGCACGATCTATGCCGGTCAGTCGATTACGGCAGACAATACGCGCCCGCCCATGCTTGTGAAGCGTAACCAGGTTGTGACGCTCAAATACATCAACGGCGCGCTGGAAATTACGACGACCGGTCGGGCGCTGGGCGAAGCGGGCCTCAGCGAAACCGTGAGTGTCCTCAATCCCGACTCGCGGCAACTCGTGCAAGGGATCGTTCAGGAAGGCGGATGGGTGCTGGCACAATGAAGATGTTATTCCCTACGACAATTCTCGCAACAGTCCTCACGGCGTGCGCTAGCGGATCGCATTCGGGTTCCAAAGTTGAGCACCCGGTCTATTCCGAGTGGGCAACACCGGTCGCCCAACTGGATTCAGCCAGAGACCCCAACCCGTCCTTATGGGCGACCTCTCCGAATTCGCTGCTCAGCATGCGGCGCGCCAAGGAAGTTGGGGACCTGCTGACTGTCGTGGTGGAAATGAACGATCAGGCCAGCCTGAAGAGCTCTCTCTCCCGGAGTAGGGATTCCAGTGAGGACTTTAGCGTCGATGCCCTGTTTGGTTTGCCGGACGTGGTCAATCGGGCATTGCCGGGTTCAGCCAGCGTGTCCCCTGCGGTGGACTTCAATCGAAACTCCAGCCTCAACGGCAGCGGCGCCGTCAACCGCGCGGAGAAGATCGCGTTTACGCTAGCAGCGCGCGTTGTTGGTCTAGAGCCGAATGGGAACCTCGTCATTCAGGGCTACCAGCAAACACGTGTCGGCAAAGAGGTTCGCTATTTGAGTGTCGCTGGCGTCATTCGCGCGCAGGACATTACGAGAACGAACACGGTTTCTTATGAGAAGATCGCCGATGCCCGCCTTTCTTATGTCAACGAAGGCGACACAACAGGAGAAGGCGGACGCAAGTTGGTTCCGAGGATCCTCGATAAAGTCCTGCCTTTCTAGGGTGCCCACATGAAGAATATCATCGCTGCCGTCGTTGTCGTCGTTTGTATCGTTATTGGCGGTATTGGTGGAAGTTTCCTCAAAAGCAGCTCCGGTGGATCATCCGGCAAAGACCATGCGAAGGAAAACTCACATGGTGCCAAGGAGGAAAAGGGTGCGCACGGGGCAGAGGCCCCCGCCAAGGACAGTCACGGAAAAAAAGACAGCCATGGCAAGAAGGATGCGCACGGAGGTGCGGCGTCATCGTCAGGTGTCGAGTATTTCAAATTCACCCGCGAATTCGTTGTGCCCATCATGCGTGAAAGCAGGGTTGAAAGCCTGGTGATCCTGAATATCAACCTGGAAGTTGACGCCAGTGAGATTCAAAGGCTGTTTCCGATCGAACCGAAGATCCGGGATAACATCATGACAACCCTGATCGAGCTCAGCAATGATGGGGCGACGCTTGATTCGATCGCGACGCTCGAGAACTACGAATCAATCCGGGCGACCGTTCTATTGAACCTGCAAACCATCTTGCCGGACGGGATTCTAAACGTGCTGATACTGGATATGGCCAAGCAGGATCTCTAGGCCGGCCGATCCGCTGGCCTCAACGACCTTCTCCCCGGGCCACCGCGAGAACGGTGCACCTATTCAACGGCTCGAGCGGTTTCAGCTGCTCGCGAGTTGAGGCGCGACCGTTCCATAGTACTCGTCGCTGCGGTAAAGTTCGATCCCGAACTGATACTGCCCCACAGGTGAGATCGCGTTGGTGGCCTGGTTGCTACCGTCCCAGCTGAAACTGTCCGCTTTTGGATCAAGCGTTTTGGTCCACACAACCTCTCCCGCGCTGTTCTTGACGGAGAGAATGGCGCGATCAGCTTCCTCGGGAATATCGACAGTGAAGTCGACAGCCTGGCTGGAGAAGGGGACCCAGGATGTCTCGACTGATACCGTCTGCCCGATCCATTGGGTGGCGGCGATCGCATACAGATCGCTCATCTTGGCGGCGATAATGTCGAGGCTGCTATTGGATTTGACGTCTTGCTCGAGGGAGGAGAACGTTGCCAACTGTTCCACAAACTGAGTCGAATCGAGAGGCGCCAGCGGATCCTGATTTTTTAGCTGGGCCGTAAGCAGTTTGAGGAAGCTGTTGTATTCCTCACCGATCTGGGCCTGCTCGGTTGGAGCTGTCGCGACGGGGGATGGGGTGGTGCTTGTTGTCGGGGCTATCGTGGTCATGGGAGAGATACCCTTATAATTTGATATTGAGGCTGCCAGCCGCTGCAGAACGCGACTGCGAATTGCGCGCTGCAGCCATAGAGGTCGCGACCAGGTCGGGCTCCGCGACGACGTCACCGTCGGTCCGACCCGAACGCGGGGCCTGTTGACCGGAGTCCTGCTGCGCCTGGTTCTGTTGAAACGACATGTTCTGGCTCGATAAGCCTTGTCGTTCGAGCGCATTGACCAATTCAAAATGCATCGCGCGCAACTGGCGAAGCGCTTCCGGCGTTTCGCCCGTAACGGTCACATGCTGTAGCCCGTTTGCATCGAACTTGAAATCGATTGAGACGCGGCCGAGTTCGGGTGGATTAAGCTGGATATGGACGCGATCTTTCCGGTCTTCCGGCGCGGCGATCGAATCGGAAATAATCTCGACGACCTGCGCCGGTGTTGCAGAAAGCAGGCTATGTGTTGGCGTCATCGCGACAGGTATCGGAGCGCCCGAGGCCTGCGTGGTTGGTGATTGTGGCAGACCCGACTGAGTCGAGACGGCCATATCCAGAGGATTTACGGCTTTTGCGCCTGTCGCAGTACCAGCGACTGTATCGGGATTGCGCGCTTGAGCGGTGGATTCGATCGGATCGCCATCACCGGCCGGGAAATCGCTTGGGGCAATCGTCCTGACCGGCTTGTCACCTTTTGTTGGCGCCCCATCTCTTGTCGGCGACGCGCCGGATGCCGATGCAACAGCCTCCAGCTTGCCTGTATTCTTGATTGTCGGTGTGGCGATTGCAGCGACTGGGCTTGTCGCGCTGACGAGCGTCGACTGTAGTGCCGGGTCAACGTTTCCCGGCAGGGCGGCAATATCAGCCTTTGGTGGGCTATCTACGCTCTCCTTCGGGTGTGAAGACGTAACAGTCTGGCCGAGTTTTGGCGCCGAAGGCGTAAGCTTGGCAGCGACGTCATCTGCGTCTTGTGCAACGAGGTCGATGGCCGCATCGGCAGTTGTCGCAGCCGGTGGCTCGACGGGTGCGTCAAGTGCCCCCATCTTCTCTGGAGCCATCTCCTCGAGCGTGCCAGCAGGTGTTTCCAGCACCGCGTCCGCCGGAACAGCTTGAGCGGATTGGGACGAAGGTGCGGTGTCGCCAGCGACGGCGAGCGTTTGAGCGAGCGGACCGCCGTCTTCTAGTGGTCCATTGATCAGAATGGAGGCCGCAGCGACTTGGCCGGTATCAGTCCGGGCGAGCAATTCGGACTCATCCTGGTCTTTCTGCTCGGCCTCGAACTTTGAATGGATTTGCGCAAACTCGGCGCCTTTGCCTCTTGGCGTCGGAGGCCGGCTGCCGGATTCCGACGGCTCTCGCGCTGGCCGACTGGAAAAAATCGTCTCGAGGGTGAATGCCATTATTTGCCTGATGAGTTAAGCGTTAACCGAATAAAAACCACGTCGCGTAAAAAGTACGTTAATATTCGAAGCGATTTCGTTCACTTCTTAAATTTTGTTTGACTGCGGAGTGTTAAATGACAGGACCAGTGTCTTTCCCCGCCATCAGCGCGCAGGCTTTGGCGCCCGAGAACCGGCCGGTTGCCAATCTCGCGAACGCCGAGGCCGCCGACATTGGCCAAAGGTTCGAACAGATGCTCTGGGCCGAAATGCTGACCCATGCCGGTTTGGAGAAAGCCTTCTCCCAGGGTGGCGGAGAAGCGGCCTCTGCGTTTTCCAGGTATGTGGTCGAGGCGGTCGCGAAAGATATTGCCGCGTCTCATCCGCTTGGTCTCGCCGATGCGGTCAAATTCGATGCCGCCCGCGCGCCTCAACCGCGAGTGGACAAAATATCATGAATAATCCAGAGCTTAGGGCCCAAACAGCGCGGCTGAGAGATATCCTGCTCAGCGAAAAGGACCTGCTGCTTACCGGGCGAGCCCGGGAGGCTGCCGACCTTCTGCCCGTCAAGATGGAAGCGATGCAGGATATCGAGGCCTTCCTCGAGAACCGGGAACCCAATTTCCTTCCTGTCGAACACCGCGCAGACATGGAGCAGATTGTGCGTCTCTCCAAAGAGAACTCCGCGCATTTCGAGGCGATTCGAAATGGCCTGCGTCATGCCATCGACAGACTCGAGTCCATGCATGGCAGTGCATACGTCGGGTCGTACGCCCAAAACGGAAGTAAAATTCCTTTCACGGAGGTTACCGGGCAGTTCCGCAGAAAAGCCTGACCGGTTAACGCAATCTTCACAATGGACACCTAAGGGTTACCTTAACAACCAAGATGGGTTGGCGGTTTTTCCGCTGTCAGGATGACGCGTGTTTGATCATTTCCACGACCATGTCGTGGCGAAAAAATTCAGAGGTACCAAACTGTGTCCAGTATTCTTACCAATAACAGCGCCATGGTCGCGCTCGACACTCTTCGCAGCATCAACAGAGATCTCTCGACTGTTCAGAACGAGATTTCGACCGGCAAGAAAGTATCGTCCGCCAAGGACAACGCTTCGATCTGGGCTATCTCGACGGTCATGTCGACCGACGTTGAAAGCTTCAAGACGATTTCCGACTCACTGAATCTTGGTTCGTCCACTGTTGGTGTTGCCCGTTCGTCTGCCGAGGCCGTCACCGAAAGCCTTCAGGAAATCAAAAACCTGATTTTGTCGGCTCAGCAAGGCAACGTTGACCGGACGAAGATCCAGACCGACATCGATGAGCTGACCAAGGGCATTCAGGCTTATGTTGGTGCAGCGCAGTTCAACGGACTCAACCTGCTCGACGGCAGCTCGTCGGCTGACGTGAACTACCTTTCCTCGCTGGACCGTTCGTCCAGTGGCACGGTTACGGCATCATCCATCGCCGTTGAGCGTCGGGACCTGTCGATCAGCAACTCGTCTACGCCTGCCACTTTCGGCGCGGGCGCAAATGCGGATCAAACGATTATCGCCTCGGGCGTCAACTCGGGTACGGCAACGTCTGCTGGAGCAGCGGGCACTCTGGACGTCACGATCGCTTCTGTTGCCTCGGGCAACAGCTATCGCCTCGTTCTGGACGATACGGCAACCAACAACACACTTGGCCAGCGTACATTTGAGTACGTTGCCGGTGCTGACGACAGCGCCGCTTCGGTTGCAGCAAACCTGACAACACAAATGGCAAACTTCCTTTCGGCCACCGGTGAAACGAACTATTCCGTCTCCCGCGCCGATGGTGTCATCACGATCACTAACGACTCCGCTGCCGCTCTTGCGGTGACGGCGACTGCGACGACAGGTGGTACAGCCGGTACGACCACAGGTGGCCTTGGCAATCTTGCTACGGTTGACGTCACGACGGATGCTGGTGCAACCGCTGCTCTGACGGCGATCGAAGGCCTGCTGCAAACGTCGATTGATGCTGCTGCCGGTCTCGGTTCGTCGCAAAAGCGGATCGAAAGCCAGGGTGAGTTTGTCAATACGCTGATCGATGCCATGACCACGGGCATCGGCGGTCTGACGGACGCTGACATGGAAGCTGCTTCGGCGAAACTGCAGGCTTTGCAGGTTCAACAACAGCTCGGCGTCCAGGCGCTGTCGATTGCTAACCAGGGACCGCAGGCACTGCTGTCACTGTTCCGCTAATACTAGTCGGTGGCCCGGACGCATGATGCGCCCGGGCCATTTTTTCTTTGTCGCTAGGAGGGCGTTTTGCATAATTTGGCATACAAGGCTTACGGTCAGATCCAGCAGCGCACAGGTAGCGACAAGGGTATCGAGCATGCACTCTTTGTTCAGATCACTGATGCGCTTGAAGATGTCGCTCGGTCTGAGTCTCCGACACCCGCTGCCAAGGCCGATGCGATCTACCGAAATCAGCAATTGTGGACGCTGCTCGCAACCGACCTGATGAGCCCGGCGAATGCACTGCCGGATGATCTCAAGGCCCGCCTCCTTCAGCTTTCGAAATTCGTGCAGAAAACCAGCATGCAGATTCTCTCAGGTGAAGGCGATATCGCCGACCTGATCGAGGTCAACAAACCCATCATTGCGGGACTGGCCGGCTCGGCTAAACCCGAATTGCAAGGGGAGGCTGCCTGATGTCTGGACTCGTACTGAAAATCGCTCCCGGGGAACGCTTCATCGTGAATGGCGCCGTTCTCGAGAATGGCGACAAGCCCGCCCGGATCCGTATCACGGACAGTGATGTCAGGGTGCTGCGGTGCCGTGACGCGCTCCGGCCGGAAGACGTCAATACGCCGTGCAAGCAGATCTACTACGCTGTCCAGTTGTTGATTACCGGCGATCTCGAAGAGTTCGGGACATTGCCGGCAATTGATGAAGAGTGCGCCAAGCTGCTCGACGTCTTCAAGTCGATCGACCCGGAACTGATTCCGACGCTGCGTTCGATGATCAGCCGGAACAATTATTACTCCGCACTTTGCCATCTCAGGCAGATACTGGTGATCGAAGACCAGCTGCTGGCCCGGGCCAGCAAAACCGTCGCGCCCGCGATTGACACGAAAGTGGCCTGACGGATGTTTCAACCCGTCATACCCCTGTCCGGCAGTGGTGGGTGGAAATTCCTCGAGGCGACTTATGACCGCCAGTTGGAAAGCTATTCCAAGTCGCCGCAGGTTCGGCTCGACCGTGACTATCTCGTAGACAAGTTTTCCGAACCTGTTGCTGTCGAAAGCTTTCTCGATGACCGGCGCCTGCTTCGCGTCGTACTCACATCTTTCGATCTTGGCGGTGAAGAGTGGAAGCGCGGTTTCATCGACAAAGTGCTCGAAGAATCGACCGATCCTGAGAGCACGTTTCTCGCGCGCCTCAACAATTCGAAATACACCGCGTTCGCCAAGGCGCTGGATGTCGTGGACGGGAAGATATCCCTGTCCCCGGGGGCGCTATCGCGTATGGCGGAAGACTTTGAAGCCAAATCCTTTCAGGCGGCCGTAGGCGAAGTCGACGACAACATGCGGCTCAGCCTCAACTACAAGTCGGGTATCGGCGCGATAGCTGGAACCGGGGCGAGCGAAACCACGATACTTTATCGGATCCTCGGCGATGTGCCTACGCGAACCCTGCTTGAGGGTGCGACCAACTTGCCGACGGATATCCGCAAGCTGCCGCTTGAGCGTCAGGCAGTCATCCTTAAGGAGCGCCTTCAGAGCACGTTGGGAATTCGAGAGATGTCAGAGCTGACGTCGCCCGAGAATGTCGAACAAGTCATCCAGAGATTTCACGCCATGTCGGCCATCTCACAAAATGCATCAAGCTATTCGCCTGCATCGGCAGCGCTTACACTCTTGAGCAATGGGCTTGGCAGTCAGGGCAGCCAGAACCTGTTCCTCAGCCTGCTGTAATTATGGGTCTATCGGCGTCGCCGGCAATGCCTGTGCAGCCAGGCTCCTTTCGGTGCGAAGTATTTCGCGAAGCCGATCAAACGCGGCCTCGATGCCCAGGCCATTGGGGGTCCCGGCATAGCGGTCCAGCAGCGAATACAGCGCGATCGCCCTGTCTGCTTCGGCATCCTTGCCGAATTCGTAGAGGTTTGCCCGCAACATGGGAGCAATCTCTTCGTACAGGGCAAACATCCGGCGGCATTCCCGAATGAGCGCGTTCTCGTCGTCGGTCGCCGCATGCGGCAGGCTGCGCGAGACGCTGCGCAGGATATCGATCGCCGGATAGCGGCCGCGTTCCGCGATGTCACGGGCCAGGATGATGTGGCCATCCAGTATGCCGCGGATCATGTCAGCGACAGGCTCTTCCATATCGGATCCGGCCACGAGTACGGAATAGATCGCCGTGATGTCGCCCTTGCCGTCGGTGCCGGGCCCGGTCCGCTCTGCCAGTTCGGAGACGACGCGGACGGTTGATGGCGGGAAGGCATTAAGGGCGGGCGTTTCTCCCGCGAGAAGGGCAGTTTCACGATGCGCCTCGGCGAACCGGGTGATCGAATCGAACAGGAACAGCACGTTCAGGCCCTGATCCCGGAAATGCTCTGCGGCCGCCATGGCGCAATAGGCAGCGCGTTTCTTGGCACCGGGCGGTTCGCTGGCGGTTGCGGCGACAACGACCGTCTTCGACATGATCGATTCGGGAAGAACGTTGCGTACAAACTCGTTCACCTCTCGGCTACGTTCGCCGATCAGGGCGATGACGACCCGGTCGGCCTCCATTCCGGCGGCCAGTGATCCGAGAAATGTGGATTTCCCCACGCCCGACCCTGCGAACAATCCGAGTCGCTGTCCGCGACAGATGGGCAGTACTGTATCGGTCACCATCCATCCGGACGCGAGGCGTGGTCCGATTCCCCGGCGGGCGTGGGCGGGCAGGGGTGCCGCCAGCAGCCTGCGCGGTGTCGCGCGCTTCATTGGTGATGCGCTGTCTCCGCTTGCGATATCGCCGCGGTAGTTAACGATCTGTCCCAGCCAATGGTCGCCGGGCTCGATTCTGGCTTCCTGTTCAATCTGTACGGGATCGCCGATCCGAAGCATGTCGCAGGGTGAAAACAGCAGCGCCGTCACACTGTCGCCAGACACGGTCAGGATCTCCCCCAGAACAGTAGTGCCTTGCTTTTCGATGACAATTTCATTTCCAACACCAGCGAGTTCGCTGATTCCGGCGATCTTGATTACGCCTGGCGCCACATCAATGACGGTGCCCCAGAGCCTGAACAGCTTCAATGATGAGGCGGCCGCCTTCATCTGCATGGACACAGTCCTTCACACCTAATTAACCCTTTCTTTAACATATATTACCAAACCTTGTGATGCGGTTAACCAAAGTGAATCGGCCATGATATCCGAACTACCAATGTTTCAGA
>NZ_JBDNGN010000068.1:0-4707 GCF_041689225.1 Hyphomonas sp.
ATTGTTTCATGCTCAAAGAGGTATGCGAGCAGCTTCTGCGCCGCGCCGATCATTGGCGCGCCTTCGAGCGCAGGCTCGTCATTGCTCACGGGTTGAAGCTGAAACATATTTGGAAGACTCGGTAAGCCGTCAATTTCCTGAAGGGTTGATATACTCAAGCAATAAGAGACTTCCCACTGCACGGCTTCAAGTTCGAGCCCTGATTATCGCGTCGAACCTATTTTAGAATCAGTTTTACCCCTTAGGCAGAATTGGAGGCATACCTTTCCGGCAGGCTTCAAAGGGGGGGCTCGCTGCCTTCATATCCTCAAGGCGCGCCTCCTAAAACTCGACGATTGCCTTGCTGTATGTTACATATCATCGGACAGTAATCCATTCCGTCCGAGAGTTTGAAACATATGTCGTCACCGCCAGCCACCCAGCAGGCCCGGCTCCTCGCCTATCTTCGCAAGCATGACATAGCCCGCGCCTTCGAGCTTCGGCAGATCGGCGTCAGCGCTACGGCGATCTCCCGCGCGGTCGCGGACGGCGGCGTCATGCGGATCGGTCGGGGGCTGTATCGGGCAGCCGATGCCGAAACGGACCTGAACACAAATCTGGCGGAAGTCGCCAAGCGCGCGCCCAAGTCCGTCATCTGCCTTGTGTCAGCGCTTGCCTTTCATGGCCTGACCGATCAGCTGCCACGCAAGGTCTGGTTCGCGATCGGTGCAAAGGACTGGGAACCCTTGATCACCTATCCGCCAGTACGTGTCGTCAGATTTCGTGAGCCCTACTTTTCGAAGGGTGTCGAGACGCATCGGATCGGCGCAACGCAGGTCCGCATCTATTCGGTGGAGAAATCCATCGCGGACGCGTTTCGAAATCCCAAACTGGTCGACCGGTCGGTTGCCATCGAAGCGCTGAGATCCGCGCTCGACCAGCGCAAGGCCAGGCCAGCAGACCTCATGCAGGCGGCAACGGATTATGGCGCGGGCAAAATCATCCGCCCCTATCTGGAGGCGCTGACCTCGAATGGCTAAACTACCCGCCAACATCGCCGCGTCCATCCGCCAGCGTCTTCTCAACCTTGCCCGAGAGAATGGGCGTTATTTCCAGACCATTCTCGTTGCATTCGGTCTGGAGCGACTGATCTACCGCCTGTCGAAATCGGCGCACCGGGACAAGTTCGTTCTAAAGGGCGGCATGCTCGTCACGCTCTGGACCATCGATCCCGGTCGCTTCACACGCGATGTCGACTTCCTGGCTTTCGGCGAAGCAGACAACGAAACGCTCTCCTCGATATTTGCGGAAATCCTATCGCTTGATGCCGAAGATGGTCTGGTGTTTGGGATCGACGAAATCACGGCAACCGACATTCGCGAGGATCAGGTCTATGGCGGCAAACGCCTTAAGACCGTGGCCCATCTCGGCAGGACGGAAATTCCGATCACGATCGACCTCGGCTTCGGCGACGCCCTGCCTGATCCGCACTATGAGATCAAATACAGGTCACTTCTGGATTTCGAACCGGCGAGGATTCGTCCCTATTCGCCCGCAACCGTCATGGCGGAGAAGTTCCAGGCGGTCGTAGCGCTCGGGCTCATCAATGGCCGCATGAAGGATTTCTACGACCTCTGGGCCATCCCGAAATCCACCAGCATCGACCCGCGCGACCTGTGTGCCGCCATAACGGCAACCTTCGAGCGCCGGGATACACCAGTACCGACCGAAATGCCGCCAGGACTCTCCGCGTCATTCGCGGACGATCCAGCAAAGGCCAGACAATGGCTAACCTACGCGTAAGGCACGGAACTCAAAGACACTCCTCTGTGCTCGGTCGTGGCCGACATCTGGACCTACCTGCGCGCAGTGCTTAACGGACGAGAACCCAACTGATTTCAGCACCCCAAGCGGTGTCTTGAGTGCCTTGCGGTATGTTACCCGACCGCACACGCGCCAACTCGTGTTGGAGCCTCCGCGCTACGTGCGGAGTTTCAGACATGTTTTCAGTCTGCTGCGGGTCACGAAGCCCGCCGCGTCTGTTTATCCGCTCCTTCGAGCCTTGCCGCCACCCCTCGCTCATTCCCAAGCTACTTCGTCACCTGCTGGATGAAGTGATTAAAGCGCCTCTGGCCGAGTGCGTGCGCCGCATCGCGTTCGCTTTCCGCAATGGGCTAGGTCCCGTCAGCCAGTAGAAGACATAATGGGCAAGGCTCCCAAACGTGCACGAGACGTTGCGCTCGATTTCCGACTGGCGCTGATCGAATGTATCCTTACGAACCAAAAGTAGTTTTCAAGGACCAAGCGCACTTACGGATCGAACCAGCTGCGCAATGCGTCCTCAACTATGGCCGTACTGGTCACTCCCGGCCAGTCTTTCGCGACAGCGCGACGGATGGGTCCCTGAGAAAATTCTCAGAGACTATATTCTTCCAAATGCGCCTCATTCCCACTCGATGATGAAATAACCGAAAATTCTGTTTTGATTCAATGAATTGCGAAAAACCTGTGGAAAAATTCCGTCGCTTATTCCGGTAAGTTCGTTCCGTAGGCGAATTTAATCATGCCCGCAAGGCTCGCCGTTGCAGTTGACGCGATTCCGATCCACGCCCTGAACATAGTCGAATTCTGCTTGCGATCCAGTCCGGCAAACTCGTCTGACCGTTCTCTTTGCGGAGCGCGACGATAGTCCAGTAAAGCCCGCGCGCAGCCGAGGCATGCTGATCTGCTCGATCCGACCAGTTCCGAAGGTCCAACGACGAGTTACACTATTTGCTGGGACACGCCCCCGTAACCAAGTCGTTGCGCGCCAGCGCACCGCCGCCGATGAAAGTGCCAATTGCGCGGGCCAAGCACTGACGTGAGGAGCTGGCGTGGAAATCAACACCTCAAGAGTGCATAAGTCACCTCAGCGACGCTGCCCGATCGCCTTCGCGGCCAAACTCGAGGCAGCAAGGATCTGCTTTTTCGACGCGCCCGATCTGGCGAGCGCGTGAAATCCGAGTGCGGATCCCAAGGCGAAAGATGCCAACGCCTCGTCACCACCGCTCAACCTTTTCAGTTTGCGCAACAAATCAGAACGGATACGCCGGACCTGCCGGCGCAAGGCCGGGTCGAACTGGGACGACTGGACGAGCGCCTCGGACAGCATACACCCCCGATTTCCCTGCTTTGCGACAAATGCGCCAACAGCTTCGAGAAATTCCACAAGCTCGCGTCGCTGGCCAGCCTCGCCCTCAAGCATGTCCAGCCGGGGAAGAAGCGTGTATTGCATATAGCGGCGGAGTGCGTCGAGGAAGGCGGTCGGCTTGTCCCTGAAGGCGGCATAGAAGCTGCCACGCTGGATGCCGGCAGATTGCTGCAATTTGTCAACGTCGGCGCCATTATATCCGTGGGTCCAGAACACGTCGACGAACGCGTCCAGCGCCAGATCTCTGTCAAAGCTGCGAGGTCTTCCTGCCATGCGTCCTAAATGTCGTCTGCAGCAGCCTTCGGCAAGGGACCGCTGCAGACGTTTCTCACTTTTTCCGGATTCTGGCGGCCTCTGCGCCCCTAGCCCGCGACAGGGTTCACCCAGGCAAAACGGGCAAAAGCCGGGTCAACAGGCGTATCGGCTATGTGATTCACATAATTCGACAGGGTCTTCTGAGCGACCCCGATTAGCACATCCAGCACATGCCGCCTCGCATAACCTGCCTCCAGGAACGTGCTCACCTGCTGCGTATCCAACACGCCCCGCTGGCGAACAATCGCCAGCGTGAATTGACGCAAGGCCTCCAGTTTGGGGTCATCCAGCGCATCACCGGCACGCAATGCATTGATCGTCGCTTCGTCGACCCCTTGCATCATGGCGATTGCGGTATGGGCTGGCACACAATAGTGGCAGGCGTTTTCAACATTGATCGTAAGCCAGACCACATTGCGCTCAACCTTGCTCAGATCTGACCGCTCGAACAATGCATGCAGGTTCTTGTAGGCTTCAAGATGCTCCGGGCTCTCGGCCATGACGGCATGCAGGTTGGGGATTCTCCCGAAGGCTTTGGCGGATTCTTCCAGAAGTGGCCTTGCGGCTTCAGGCGCCGTGTCGATGGTATGCAAATCAAATAGTGCCATGGATTTTTCTCCTTGAGGCCCTTCTAGCTGGGTATTCTGTACTGCCCGATCAAGAACAACTACAATGAATCGTTCCGAACTGGCGTTCAAGTGATACCTGCATCCCGTCCCCAGGACAGGTACGACCCGCTCCTGCGGCGTTCGATTGCTTCAGGCGACGGGTCGGCGTATTCTTTTCCCGGAAGAATACCGGCGGCATCGACCACCCGGTTCATGAATGCATACAGCCCGCAAACAAGCGCGGCATCGTGGATCGCTTCTTCTGACCAGCCGGCCTTCAACAGTCCCGCGACATCGCTACGGTGCACAAGTGACGGTGTCAGGGTCAACTTTTCGAGGAACCGGAGCAATTTCAGGAATCGGGCTGGAAGCGGGGCCTCGTCAAATCGCTCAAACAACATGTCGATCAGTGCCGGATCAACATCGCACGCGTGCGCCATGAGCTTGTGTGCGCCATAGCAGAACTTGCACTGATTAAGGCCTGAGACCCAGGCTGCTAACAGCTCCCGTTCGCCAATTGACAGCTCGCTATCGCTTCGCAGGACAGAGTCGTGGAACGCGAGCAGTGGCTCGACGCCCCTGGGGAATCGTTTGAACAGATCGCTCAGATGCGCG
>NZ_JBDNGN010000069.1:0-52661 GCF_041689225.1 Hyphomonas sp.
CCGCAGGTGGGCATCGGTCATGTTGATCACCGCCGACAGGGCATAACGCGCCTGTTCGAAGCCGTGATGGATAATATCGGGCGGATGGCTCATGCGGCGCAGTATAGCGCAGGTACGGTATGGGCTGGATAAGGGGGTGGAGAGACGCCGTCTGGGCCTCAGGGGGCGGTGGGCACGAGGATGGCGTCGCCGGTAGCGACCAGCTTCTCGACGTCGGCCTTTACTGCAAACAGTTCGGCAGACGTAAAGACCTGCTTGCGGCCCGCTTTCACCACCCGTCCGCGCGCGATGAAGCGCTCGCCAATTGCTGGGGCAAGGCAGTTGACGCTGTAGCGGGAGGCGAGGACGGGGCCGGACAGGGTGAAGGCGGCAAAGCCGCAGGCCGTGTCGATAAGCGCGCCAGCCAGGCCGGCATGGAGAAAGCCCGCATACTGACCGAAATCATCGCGCCATGTGAGGGTGAGATCAATTTCGCCAGGCGCGGCGCGCGCGACGGTGAAGCCTGCCCAGCGGTTGAAGGCGGCGCTATCATTGACGGCGCGGAGTGTGGCGAGGAGATCGGTGGCGGTCATGATGCAGGCGCCTTTTCTGGCATGAAGGCACGGAACGTGGCGTTTGCGCGGGCGCAGAGCGTGTCGTCTGCCTGAACGGTGGCGCTGCAGAAGGAGAGGTTGCGCCCGGATTTCAAGACGACAGGGCGAATTTCGAGCCATTGGCCGAGCCGGGCGGTGGATAGGAAGTCGACCGAGAGGCCGACGGTGACGAGTCCCGACGCGCCGTCCAGCGCGAGGCCACAACTGAGCCCCATCGCATTGTCGGCGAGGGCGGTGATCACGGCCCCGTGGACGAAGCCACGCGAATTGGCATGGGCCGGACCGGCGCGGAGCCCGATAACAATCGCGTCGCCGGTATTACGCGAAAAGAGCGGCTCCCAGGGATCGGTCAGTCCGCTTTTGCGGAAATGGGGGGCAAACCCGTCTGGAACGCCATGGTTCATGGTGTGACCTCACTCTCTGTTAATGGGGCCGCTATAGACGAGTAATGTAGACCGGTCTATATAATTTGTTCGATTGCCGAGGAATCTCCATGCCCGCTCCGCGTAAACACCGTGACGCCATTCTCGCCAGCGCCGTGAAACTGTTTCGCCGGCAGGGCTATGCTGCGACGGGACTTGCCGAGATATTGAACGATAGCGGCGCGCCGAAAGGCTCGCTCTATCATTACTTCCCGGCGGGCAAGGCCGAGATCGGGGCCGAGGCGGTGGCGCTGGCTGGGGCAAAGGTGACGGCGACGCTGCAGGACCTGGCGGCCGAGGCGCAGGATCCGGGCGAGCTCATCGCGCGCTATCTGACATTGTTGGCGGGGTGGATGCGCCAGTCGGGATTCCGGGATGGTTGCCCTATCACGACGACGCTGCTGGAAACCGTGCCGGAGCAGGATGCGATTCGCGCGGCGGGCGTTGCGGCGTTCGCGGGTTGGTCAGACGTGCTGGAAGTGTCGGCGCGGAAGAGCGGGATCGCACCGGAGCGCGCGGCCAAGCTGGCCCGTTTCTCGATCGCGGTGTTGGAAGGCGCGCTGATCCAGTGCCGGGTAGCGGGAGATGAGTCGCCGCTCGCCGAAGCGTCGGCAGAGCTGCGCGCATTGTTCGACGCGGCGCGGCCCTGACCACACTTGCAGGTTCCTATGCGCGCGGCAGGTTCGGGGCCGTTTGGCCTGAGGTCCCGGCGTTATGGCAGATCCGCGAAGTCGGACAGGAGTGCGTGGTAGACGATGTCGTTCGACAAGGTTTGAACTTCCTTAACCGGCGGTACGCTCTGGATCATGGCGATGAACACGATGTCGTTTAAAGGATCAATCCAGAACCAAGTGCCAGCGGCGCCGCTCCAAAAGATGGTTCCGACAGGTGGCCCGTTTCGCCGCATTGTGGGTTCGGTGACAGCGCCGATGCCCAGAGCATAGCCGCGCCCGCGTCCCGGCCCGGAAAACTGGCCGCCGCCTGTCTTGATGGCTGCCGTCGCAAGGTCGCCGAACATCAGGTCGATCGTTTCGGGCTTCAGGAGCGTAACCCCGTCCAGTGTGCCCCGTCCGAGGAGCATGTGGGCGAACCGGTCATAGTCTTTCAAGGTGGAAAGCAGACCGGCCCCGCCGGACGGGAACCTGGTTTCGTGGCTCCGTATCCGTTGGTCACGTGGCTCGGCCAGTGCCAGCGTGTTCGGCTCAGCAGCTTTTCGGGTGATGTCGGCGAGTCGGCCGATGTCAGATTCGTCGATCGAAAAACCCGTGCTTTGCATATCCAGTGTCTGGAATATTCGGGTTTCGAGGAAGGCCTCAAACGTCATGCCTGAGACGCGTACGATCAAGGCGCCCTGAATGTCCGATGCTATTGAATACTCTCAGCCTTCCCCGGGCTGATAGCGTAGCGGAATGCTTCCAACGCGTTTAAGCAGGGTATCAAAATCGGGCGCCCGCTCGACGTTTTTTTTCCGGTACTGCTGGTTCACATAATCGTCCGTCGTGAAGCCGTAGCCGAAGCCGGCGGTGTGGCTGAGCAGTTCACGTACGGTTGGAGCATGGGTGACGGGTGCGAGACCTCGTTTGTCGGCCGCATCTGTTCCCGCGAAGACTTTCAGGGAACCCAGCTCAGGCAGGTACTGGCTGACGGGCGCATCAAGATCGATCTTTCCGTCCTCAGGGAGCATCAGGACCGCGACAGCCGTCACCGGCTTGGTCATGGAATAGATCCTGTAGATCGTGTCTTGGGTCACCGGGTCGCTGCCCGCCGGCGTGCGTATGCCGTGAAACCCAGATGCCTCGACCTGACCGTCTTTCGACAAATGGTAGGCGATATTCAGCAGCCGGCCCTGCGTGACCGGTTTCGACAATTCGCTGTCCAGTCGGCCGATATCGAAACGATCAAAAGCCGGCTGGCGGGCTTCCTCAATGGTGTTGCCCGTTGCCGCGATGGTTGAGCCGGATCGGGCGGGGCTGTCTTTGCCGCATGCGCTCAACGCCAAGGCCATCAAGCCAGCCAAGCCAATAATGACTTTCTTCATTCCCATTCCCCCCGAAGTTTGCGGGTAGAATTATGTGGGTCCTCGCGCCTGTTCAGGCTCTAATCGTGTGGAACGGGCGGCGCTTCGCCGATTGCAACTCACGGCACCCTGTTTGGGCGGGATGACGCCCGGCAGGATCGGCGCTAAGCCGTGCGCCATGCCTGTTGCCCGGATTCTCTTTGTCCTGCCGCTGCCCGAACCGTTCGATTATGCGGTGCCGGAGGGGATGGATGTGCGCGTCGGGAGCTACGTCACGGCGCCGCTGGGGCAGACCGAGCGGCTGGGGGTTGTGTGGGACCTGCTGGGCGATGAAGCGGCGGAGGGGCGCGAGTTGAAGCCGGTCCTGTCTGTCCATGATGTGCCGCCAATGCCGACCGCGATGCGCGAGTTCATCGGCTGGGCGGCGAAATATACCGTGTCACATCCGGGCCATGTGCTGGGCATGTCGCTGCGGGCGCGCGGCGGGCTGTTGCCGTCGCCCACCGAGACCGTGTTCCACCTGACGGAGGAGCAGCCGAAGAAACTGACCGATACGCGGCGGCGCGTTCTGGATGCGGCCGAGGAGGTGGGCGCGGCGAATGCGGCGACGCTGGCGGCGGCGGCAGGGGTGTCGAGCGGGGTGGTGAAAGGGTTGGTGAGTGCGGGGGCGCTCAGGGCCGAGGAGATGGCGGCGGATGCGCCGTTTTCGGTGCCGCAGCCGGACCTGCCGGGCGCTGTCCTGACCGGTGAGCAGGCCGAGGCGGCGGATGCGCTGAAGGCGGCGATGCGGGCCGGGGGCTTTGCGGCCTTCCTGCTGGACGGCGTCACGGGTTCGGGCAAGACGGAAGTGTATTTCGAGGCGATTGCCGAGGCGCTGCGGGTGGACCCCGACGCACAGGTGATGGTGTTGCTGCCGGAGATCGCACTGACGCAGGCGATCCTGTCGCGGTTCGAGGAGCGCTTCGGGGCAGCGCCCGCGCCGTGGCATTCGGGCCTGTCAGATAAAGAGCGCCGCCGGACCTGGCGCGAGACGGCGCATGGGCGGGCGCGGATCGTGATCGGGGCGCGCTCGGCGCTGTTCCTGCCTTATGCCAACCTGAAGCTGATCATTGTCGATGAAGAACATGACGGCAGTTACAAGCAGGAAGACGGCGTCACCTATCATGCGCGCGACATGGCGGTGATGCGGGCGAAGCTGGAGGGGGCAGGCGTGGTGCTGGCCTCGGCGACGCCGGCGCTTGAGACAGTGGTGAATGCCGAGGCCGGGCGCTATGCGCGGCTTATGCTGGCGGCGCGGCCGGGCGCGGCGCGGTTGCCGGATGTCGAGCTGGTGGACCTGCGCAGGGCGCCGCCAGAGAAGAATCACTGGCTGTCGCCGCACCTGATCCATGCCATGCGGGACACATTGGCGGCAGGCGAGCAGACGCTGCTATTCCTCAACCGGCGGGGCTATGCGCCGCTTGTGCTGTGCAAGGCGTGCGGCGAACGTCTGAAGACGCCGGGCACCGAGAACTGGCTGACCGAGCACCGCTATAGCGGGCGGCTGGTGTGCCATGTGACCGGGTATTCGATCCCGAAGCCAACCGTGTGCCCGAGTTGCGGGGCGAAGGATTCGCTGATCGGTGTCGGCCCGGGGGTGGAACGGGTAGCCGAGGAGGTGCGCGTGCTGATGCCGGAGGCGCGGATCGAGATATTCTCGTCGGACACGGCGATGGGCGGCGATGCGACGCGCGGGATTATCCAGCGGATGGAGACGGGTGAGATCGACGTGCTGATCGGCACGCAGATCGTGGCCAAGGGGCACAATTTCCCGAACCTGACGCTGGTCGGTGTGGTCGACGCCGATTCGGGCATGAAGGGCGGCGACCTGCGGGCCGGGGAGCGGACTTACCAGTTGCTGAGCCAGGTGGCAGGCCGGGCCGGACGGGCGGAGCGGCCGGGGCGGGCGCTGGTGCAGACCTATGCGCCGGACAATCCGGCCATGATGGCGCTGGCCGACGGGGACCGGGATGGCTTCTTGCAGATCGAACGGGATGTGCGCGCGGAGCTGGGCCTGCCGCCTTTCGGGCGGCTGGCGGCCCTGATCGTGTCGGCGCCGAGCGCGGAGATGGTGGAAGAGGCCTGCCGCGATATATCTCTGGCAGCGCCGAACGGGGCGGGAATCGAGCTGTTTGGCCCGGCCCCGGCACCGATCACCGTGCTGCGCGGACGCCACCGGCGGCGATTCCTTGTAAAAAGCCCGAGAAACATTGATCTTTCGGCCTATATGGCGGCCTGGATGGCCCGGCTGAAGCTGCCGCGCCCGGTAAGGGTATCGGTGGATATTGACCCATACTCGTTCATGTAAGCGGCGTTCTGCCTGTCACGTGCCATTCCGCCGCAGAAATTGGCGCTGCGGTCGTGTTGTCAGGGTGATTTTCTGGTGCTAAGCGGCGCACAGATCAATGGGGCGCGCGTGTCGGGCACGCTGTTCCTTTAATATAATTCCGGGCCTTACCCGCCCCGACAAGCAACGGATTCTGGACCCTTGGCGGCATCGACACCTACACATGCGAGTGAAGCTGCCCGGCGCTACGCGCGGGCACTGTTCGAACTGGCACAGGACAAGGGCCAGCTGGCCGAGGTCCACAGCGATTTCAAGGCATTCGTCGAGATGGCGAAAAGCTCGAAAGACCTGACCATCCTGCTTGATTCCCCGGCCTTCTCGCGCGGCGAGAAAGTCGACTCGCTGGCCGCGATCATGGCCAAGTCCGGTCTTGGCGCCCTGATGTCGAATTTCGTCGGCGTGATGGCAACGAATGGCCGATCGGGCGAGATTGCACAGGCGCAGATCGCCTTTGACGAACTTTACGCGAAGCAGCGCGGCGTCCAGCGCGCCGTTGTGCGCACCGCAAAAGACATGACGGGCGACCAGCGCGCCCGCATCGAATCGATCCTCGCCAAGGCCGTTGGCGGCGAGGTTGAACTTACAAGCGAGGTTGATGCCTCGCTCATCGGCGGCATCCAGCTGCGCATCGGGTCGAAACTCGTTGATGCCAGCATTGCCGCCAAACTTGATCGCATGAACACCGCCATGAAGGGAGCATAGTCAGCTCGATGGATATCAGCGCAGCAGAAATTTCGGGCATCCTGAAAACCCAGATCGAAAACTTTGGCGTCGACGCCGAAGTCTCAGATGTCGGCCAGGTGCTTTCAGTCGGTGACGGTATTGCCCGCATCTACGGCCTCGACAGCGTGCAGGCTGGCGAACTCGTCGAGTTCGACGGCGGCATCAAGGGCATGGCCTTGAACCTTGAAAGCGACAATGTCGGCGTCGTGATCTTCGGCAGCGACAGCGCCATCAAGGAAGGCGACACCGTCAAGCGTTCGGGCGAGATCGTGTCTGCCCCGATCGGCATGGGCCTGCTGGGCCGCGTCGTTGACCCGCTGGGTGAACCAATCGACGGCAAGGGCCCGCTGAAGGACCTCGCCGGTCGTTCGCGCGTCGACGTCAAGGCGCCGGGCATCATCCCGCGCAAAGGCGTGCACGAGCCGATGATGACGGGCATCAAGGCCATTGATGCCATGATCCCGGTTGGCCGTGGCCAGCGCGAACTCGTCATTGGTGACCGCCAGACCGGCAAGACCGCTGTCTGCATCGATACGATCCTGAACCAGAAGCAAACCAATGACGCGGCCAAGTCCGACAAGGACAAGCTGTTCTGCGTCTATGTCGCCATCGGCCAGAAGCGTTCCACAGTTGCGCAAGTTGTGAAGACGCTCGAAGAGCGCGGCGCGCTGGACTACACGATCGTTGTTTCCGCCACGGCCTCCGAGCCGGCTCCGCTCCAGTACCTTGCGCCGTTCACCGGCTGCACGATGGGCGAATGGTTCCGCGACAATGGCATGCACGCCCTGATCATCTATGATGACTTGTCCAAGCAGGCTGTGGCGTATCGCCAGATGTCGCTGCTGCTTCGCCGTCCTCCAGGCCGTGAAGCCTATCCGGGCGACGTGTTCTACCTTCACTCGCGCCTGCTCGAGCGCGCGGCGAAGATGGGTGATGCGGCTGGTGCCGGTTCGCTGACGGCCCTGCCGATCATCGAAACCCAGGCCAATGACGTGTCGGCCTATATTCCGACGAACGTGATTTCGATCACCGACGGCCAGATCTTCCTGGAAACCGACCTGTTCTACCAGGGCATCCGCCCGGCCGTGAACGTCGGCCTCTCGGTGTCGCGTGTGGGCTCTGCTGCCCAGACCAAAGCGATGAAGAAGGTTGCCGGCTCGATGAAGGGTGAACTCGCCCAGTATCGTGAGATGGCCGCCTTTGCGAAATTCGGTTCCGACCTGGATGTCGCCACCCAGCGCCTGCTGAACCGTGGTGCACGCCTGACCGAACTGCTGAAGCAGCCGCAATACTCGCCGCTGCTGATGGAAGAGCAGGTCTGCGTGATCTATGCCGGTACGCGCGGTTATATCGACAAGGTGCCGGTCAATGACGTGACCCGTTACGAGAAGGAACTGCTGGCCCATATGCGCGGTGCCAAGAAGGACCTGCTCGCAACGATCCGTGACGAGAAGGCCGTGTCTGACAAGTCCGAAGCGCAGCTGAAAGCTGCGTTGGAAGACTTCACGTCGAAATTCGCCTGATCCCGCCCGTCCTGACGCACCGTTTGAACAACCAGAAGGCCTGACATGCCCAGCTTGAAGGACCTCAAGAGCCGGATCGCCAGCGTGAAATCCACGCGGAAGATCACGAAGGCCATGCAAATGGTGGCCGCGGCGAAGCTGAAGCGCGCGCAAGACGCCGCGACGGCCTCGCGGCCCTATGCCTCGCGCATGGCGTCGGTGCTGGCGAACCTGTCGGCATCGGCCGGTGCGGGCGGACCACGCCTGCTCGCGGGTACCGGTGATGACAAGACGCACCTGATCGTCGTGATGACCGCCGAGCGCGGCCTGGCTGGCGGTTTCAACTCCTATGTCGTGAAACTGGCCAAGCTGAAGATTGGCGAGCTGCGGGCCGAAGGCAAGACGGTCAAGATACTGACTGTCGGCAAGAAGGGCCGTGAGCAGCTGTCACGCGACTATGGCGACATGTTCGTTGGCCATGTTGACCTGGCCGATGTAAAAGGCGGCAATTATACCAAATCCGCGATCGGCCTTGGCCTTTCGCTGACCAAGCGTTTCGATGATGGTGAGTTCGACGTTGCAACGCTGGTCTATTCGCAGTTCGAGAACGTTCTGACCCAGGTGCCCACCGCGCAGCAGATCATCCCGGCATCCGCACCAGCCGATGCCGAGACCGTGGACCTCAAGGGTGCGATCTATCGCTACGAGCCTTCGGAAACCGAGATCCTCGAGACACTGCTGCCGCGCTATATCAATACCCAGATCCTGTCGGCCATGCTGGAAAGCGCAGCCGGCGAGCAGGCCAGCCGCATGACCGCGATGGACAATGCCACGCGCAATGCCGGTGACATGATCGATTCCCTTTCGCTGCAATATAACCGCGCCCGTCAGGCGCAGATCACCAAGGAGCTGATCGAGATCATCTCCGGTGCAGAGGCGGTGTAGGAAACAAGATGAGCTTCTGGATCTACGAAAACTTTGGCAGCAAGCGGGCTCGTATCCACGCGTCCGACTGCCGCTATTGCAATAATGGCGCTGGCGTTGGTGGCGATGCCACGAACGACGACGACAAGTGGCATGGGCCCTTTGCCGCGTTCGCTGACGCCGATGCCGGCGCCAAGGCGCTCGGCCAGAAAGACACCCGCGCGTGCGGCGTCTGCAAGCCTGCCCAAGCCAAGACATCATCTTCACCCGCTGCCGCGCCCGTCCCGGCTGCAGCCGCCCCCGTTTCAACACCCAAGACGACATCCGCTCCAAAGGAGACGACCCGCATGAGTACTCCAGCAAACGCAACAGGCCGCGTATCACAGGTCATTGGCGCAGTGGTCGACGTCGAGTTCGACGGCGAGCTGCCAAGCATCCTCAACGCGCTTGAGACCGACAATAACGGCAACCGCCTTATTCTCGAGGTTGCCCAGCACCTCGGCGAGAGCACGGTCCGCACGATCGCCATGGACTCCACCGAGGGCCTGGTTCGCGGCAATCCGGTGGCTGACCTTGGTCGCTCGATCATCGTGCCGGTTGGTCCTGCCACACTTGGCCGCATCATGAACGTTATCGGCGAGCCAATTGACGAGCGCGGCCCGATCGATACCGACATGCGGCGTTCGATCCACGCAGACGCGCCTCCGTTCACCGACCAGTCGACCGAGTCCGAAGTGCTCGTCACCGGTATCAAGGTGATCGACCTGCTCTGCCCCTATGTGAAGGGCGGCAAGATCGGCCTGTTCGGCGGTGCCGGCGTGGGCAAGACGGTCCTGATCATGGAACTGATCAACAATATCGCGAAACTGTTCGGTGGCTATTCGGTGTTTGCCGGTGTCGGCGAGCGGACGCGTGAAGGTAACGATCTCTATCACGAGATGATCGAATCCAAGGTTATCAACCTGGAAGGCGAAAGCCGCATCGCGTTGGTCTACGGCCAGATGAACGAGCCTCCGGGTGCACGTGCCCGCGTCGCCCTGACCGGCCTCGCCCAGGCAGAATATTTCCGCGATGAAGAAGGCAAGGACGTCCTGTTCTTCGTCGACAACATCTTCCGCTTTACGCAAGCCGGCGCCGAAGTATCGGCCCTGCTCGGCCGTATTCCTTCGGCTGTGGGTTACCAGCCAACACTGGCCACCGACATGGGCATGCTGCAGGAACGGATCACATCGACCAACAAGGGCTCGATCACCTCGGTCCAGGCCGTGTACGTGCCTGCAGATGACTTGACCGACCCTGCGCCTGCCACCTCGTTTGCCCACCTTGATGCGACCACGGTTCTGAACCGCTCGATCGCTGAAAAAGGCATCTATCCGGCTGTGGATCCGCTCGACTCGACCAGCCGTATCCTTGATCCGCGCATCGTTGGCGAAGACCATTACAACATTGCGCGCGGCGTGCAGGAAATCCTTCAGAAATACAAGGAACTGCAGGACATCATCGCTATTCTTGGCATGGACGAACTGTCGGAAGACGACAAGCTGGCCGTGGCCCGTGCCCGGAAAGTGGAACGCTTCCTGTCGCAGCCGTTCGACGTGGCTGAAATCTTCACCGGTTCGCCAGGCGTGCAGGTGAAACTCGAAGACACGATCAAGGGCTTCCAGGGCCTCATCGCCGGCGAGTTCGACCACCTGCCAGAGCAGGCCTTCTACATGGTCGGCAATATCGACGAAGCGAGAGCCAAAGCCGCCAAGATGACGGCAGACGCAGCTTAAGACACAGGATCAGCCTTATGGCCGACAAACTGCACTTCTCTCTCGTGTCGCCCGCCAGGGAACTTTTCTCTGGCGAGGTCGACCATGTGATCGCGCCGGGTACGGACGGCGAATTCGGCGTGCTGGTGAACCATGCACCGTTCATGACGACGCTGAAGAACGGGGTCGTGCGCGTTCTTGAAGGCGACGCGGTGAAGATGCGTATCTTCGTGCGCGGCGGCTTTGCCGACATCACGCCTGACGGCCTGACGATCCTCGCCGAAGAAGCGCGCGACCTTGAAGGCGTGAAAGTCGAAGAGGTCCAGGTGGAAATGAATGCAACGCTGCTGAAGATCCAGGCGCTCGACAAGGATGACTCGGCAAAGGCTGCACTTCAGGAACATTTCGACTATCTTGAAAGCCTGAAAGCCGTGCTGGTCCACTAGGACAGCCAGGCCAACCTACCCAAAAATCGCAATCGTCTGGCGGCCGATCACCATCGGTTCGCCAGCTGTGTTCCAAAGGGTCATGGCCTGGCTGGAATAGCCGTCGCGTGCCGTCTCGGCCACGTGGCGCGCGAGGAACCAGCCATCTGTGGTGGTGATCTCGTCGGTCAGGAATTCCGCCATCCATGTCATCGAGCTGATGCGTGCTGGTGCGGTGAACATGGACATCGCTGCCGGAGGCGGTGCGTCGGCAATGGCGAGCAGCGCCACGGCGTCGGTTGGGGCCGCCGGATCGGCATGGCGCATCCAGATCGACACGTCGCCCCTGTTCGATCCCGAGATAGGCCGTGTACCCGCAGCCAGGCGCATGTTGAAATTGCGCGTGAAATTGGGGCGGTTCGGATTATCCCCGAAATAGCTTGCCGTCTCTTCCGGCGAGGTGACGTCGGGAGCCGGCAGGTCTGCGAACCGCAGCGCCGACTCGCGGGCAACACCGAACGCGAAAATGGCCTCGGCGGCCACGCCCTCGGTGCCGATCATGCGGACGGACACGAAAACGGTGTTCTTGCCCCGACGCAGCAAGGTTGGCGTGCAGGTCACTTCGCCGCCAACCGGTCCGACAAAGGCAACCTGCGCCGACCGGATGGGCATGCCGGGTGCCAGTGGCCCAGCGGCCTCGAGACAAAGCGCAGCGGTTAGGCCGCCATAGGTCGTGCGACCCTGCATCCATGTGTCCGGAATGACCACAGTGGCAGCGTTCGCGGCATCATGTGTGATGCCGGCGAGGAGATCTGTATAGGCGGCCAAAGACTAGTGCTGGCTTTCCGGCGTCGTGACCTTGAGGCCGTCGAGTGCATCGGAGATCGTGATCTGGCAGGACAGGCGCGAGTTTTCCTGAACGTTCTCGGCAAAGTCGAGCATCGACTTTTCCATTTCCTGCTGCTCGCCGACCTTGTCCATGAACGAGGCGTCTACATAGACGTGGCAGGTTGCGCAGGCGCAGGCGCCGCCGCAGTCAGCATCAATGCCGGGAATGGAATTTTTCACGGCTGCTTCCATGACGGATTCGCCATTCGTGGCCTCGACGACGCGTTCGGTGCCGTTATTGTCTACATAAATAATCTTGGTCATGGGCTGTATTGTCTCCTTCAGGCGGCAAGGGCTGCCGCTGCAATGTCTTTCATGGATATCGATGTATCGCCAAGCACGTCAGGCGCAAGCTTTGCCCCTGACATGATGAGCTTTTTCGAGGCGAGGAACTCCGGCGGGCTGTTGATGGCATCCACTGCAATCAGGGTGCCATTGCGCAGGTAGAAGGCGGCAAACTTGCGGTCCTTCGGGTCGCCGCGCACGACGATCTCGTCATAGTCCTGGTTGAGGCCCGCGATCTGGAGCTTCAGGTCGTACTGGTCTGACCAGAACCACGGGCAGTCTTCAACCGGGCGCGGCTTGCCCAGGATGGCAGCGGCGGCGAGCTTGCCCTGTTCGATGGCATTGTGGACGCTTTCAAGCCGACCGGAGCGACCGTAATGCACGAGCGGGCGGCTAGCGCAGTCGCCGGCCGCGAACACGCGCGGATCGGAGGTGCGGGCGTCGCGGTCGACCAGGATGCCATCATTGCAGGCGATGCCGGCGTCCCTGGCCAGTTCCTCGTTGGGGAGGATGCCGATGCCGACGAGCACGATGTCGGCGTCAATCCGGGCGCCGTCAGCGAGTATGGCGGCGGTGACTTTGTCGCCGTCGCCGTCGAGATGGTCAAGGCGGGCGCCGGTGAGAATCTGCACGCCCTGGGCGCGGTGTTCGGTTTCGAAGAAATCGCTCATTACGGGGCTTGTGACACGGGCTAGCACACGCGGCGCCATTTCCAGCACCGTGACGTCGAGGCCCATCTGGCGGGCAACGGCGGCCGCCTCAAGGCCGATATAGCCAGCCCCGACAATCACCATCTTGCGGCCGGCGATCATGTTCGGGCGGATGCGTTCGACATCTGACAGGTCGCGCAGGTCGTGAACGCCGTGAAGTGTCGCGCCTTTGGTCGGCAGGACGCGGGGGCGCGAACCGGTCGCGATGATCAGCGCGTCATAGTCGAGGTGGCCGCCATGAGCGAGTTCGACCGTGCGATTGGCCCGGTCGACCCTTTTGGCGGGGGTCGAGAGGATGACTTCGATATTCTGGTCCTGATACCACGGAGCCGGCCGGAAATAGAGGCGCTCCTCGGTCATTTCGCCCTTCATGTAGGCCTTGGAGAGCGGCGGGCGCTGGTAAGGTAAAGCAGGTTCATCGCCGACGAGCGTCAACGCCCCGGCATAGCCGCCCTGGCGCAAGGACTGCAAAGCCTGCGCGCCAGCCTGGCCGCCGCCGATGACGACGATACGTGATGCGCCTGTCAGGTCCAAAGTTCCGCTCCAAATTCGGTTCGTACAAATTATGACGCCTGCGTCAACTTTGCAATACTTTCTCGCACTGGAGTTCCAGCCGCAGGGCCGGGTGTCAAGAACTGCCCCGACGCGCACCGGTAAATGACGATAGCGAATGCGGCCTTATCCTCTATATACCCCGTCATGGAACACGCATTCACCCTTGCGGACGATGCGGCGACGCGGGCTCTCGGCGCGGCGCTGGCCGGCCTGCTGAAGGCGGGAGATGTGATCGCGCTGCATGGCGAACTGGGTGCCGGCAAGACGACCCTGACGCGGGGCCTGATACAGGCGCTGTGCGGCGCGGATGAGGACGTACCGAGCCCGACCTACACGCTGGTGCAGGCCTATGATGGTCCCGGTTTTCCCATATGGCACTTCGATTTGTACCGTCTGAACAGGCCGGATGAGGTGCAGGAGCTTGGCTGGGACGAAACGCAGGCGGGCGTGGCCCTGATCGAGTGGCCGGAACGTGCAGGGCGGCATTTGCCGACGGTGCGACTGGACCTGACGCTTGAAATGCTTGGGGAGCAGCGCCTGGCAAGGCTGGAACCGGTCGGCGAAGACTGGCAGAAGCAGCTGGATGGATTTCGATTCTCGTCACCGTAACGCGCTGATCGATACCTTCCTGGCGAGTGCCGGGTGGGGCGATGCCGTGCGCACGCCGCTTGGACAGGATGCCTCGACACGCCGCTATATCCGGCTGGTGCGGCCAGATGCCGCGCGGGCCCTGCTGATGGATGCCCCGCGCATCGAGGCCGATCCCTGCCCGCCGGACGCCGATGAATCAGTTCGCAACGCCATGGGCTGGAACGCGCAGACCCGTCTGGCGGCCTCGCGGGTGGACGCGTTCGTCCTGCTGGCCGGGCATCTCGCATCGCTGGGTTTTCACCCGCCACGCGTGCTGGCGCACGATACCGAAGCGGGCCTCGCTCTGATCGAGGACTTCGGGGACAGCAGGGAACTCGCCCGCCAGATCGAGCGCGGACTGGTCGATGAGACCGAAGCCTATGTCGCCGCCGCCGACGTGCTGACGAAACTGCACGCCCTTCCCGTGCCGGATCGGCTGGAAGCGCATGGCGAGGTCTGGCCGATCCTGGAATTCGACCGGCTGGCGCTGGCGACCAATGCCGACCTCTATGCCGACTGGCTGCCGCAACAGGCGGGCGGGGCTGCGTTGACGGGGCCGACGCGGGCCCGCTGGGAGCGCGAGCGCGATGCCCTGATCGAGCAGGCCATGGCCTTCCCCCGCACATTTACCCTGCGCGACTTCCACGCCGAGAACCTGCTCTGGCTGGAGGGCGGACGGATCGGCCTGCTGGATTTCCAAGACGCGGTCAAAGGCTGGGATGCCTGGGACATGGCGATGCTGACGCAGGATGCGCGCAGGGCCGTATCGCCTGAGGCGGCGGAGGCGGCGGTCCGGCACTATCTCGACCGGACCGGCAAGTCTCGCACCGAATTCGATGAGCGGCTCGCAGTGATCGGCGCGCTGAATGCCCTGCGCATTGCGGGCGTGTTCGCGCGGCTGATAATCCGTGATGGCAAGCCGCGTTATGGCGATTTCCAGCCGCGGCAACTTTCCATTCTCGCCAGGAACCTGTCGCACCCTTCGCTTGAAGGCATGTCTACCTTTGTGCGCGAGACCACGCCCTTCGTCTTCGAGGCCAAGCCATGAGTGTTCCCGTTCCACACACCGCCATGGTGCTCGCCGCCGGTTTTGGCACCCGCATGCGGCCGCTGACGGATGAGATTCCCAAGTCGCTGATCGCGGTGGCAGGCAAGCGCCTGATTGACCGGATGCTGGATCCGCTCGCCGCCGCCGGGGTCAAGCGGGCGATCGTGAACGTGCACTACCTTCCCGAACAGGTGGAGGCGCACCTGGCGGCGCGGACGGACCTTGAGATCGTGATTTCGGACGAGCGCGGCGAGGTGCTGGAAACAGGCGGGGCGCTGGCCAAGGCGCGGCCATTGCTCGGCGACGACCCGGTCTTCGTGATCAACACGGATGCCTTCTGGGCGCCGGAATCGGGCGCGCCGCTTGTCGCGCTGGCAGACGCGTTCGATCCGGAATATGCAGACGCCTTGCTGATGGTGGCCGATACGGGGCGATGCCTTGGCTTTGACGGCGCGGGCGATTTCTTCCTTGGCGAGGACCACCGCATGGTGCGCCGGGGCGATGCCAATTCGGCACCCTGGGCCTATGCCGGTGCGCGGATCATCAAGCCGGAACTCTATGATGCCGAACCGGTCGAGCGCTTTTCGGCGCTGCGGGTCTGGGACCGGTTGATCGCGGAGCGCCGCTTGATGGGCTGGCCGCTGGACCGGTTCTGGCTGCATGTCGGCGATCCCGGCGCGCTGAAGGATGCCGAGATGTGGCTGCGCTGCCATGGCGAATGAGGCGCAGGTCTTCGGTGCGGGGCGCCCGAAAGTCTGGTCGATCCCACCGGGTGCGAATTTCCTGCGCGTCCTGGCGGAAACGCTGGCGCGAGAGACGGGCCTCTCTGACCGGCCCGATGCCCTGAGTGAAGCGATCATCTATGTGCCCAACAGCCGGTCGGCGCGGGCGCTGATACTTGCCCTGTTCGACGCGGCGGGCGGCAAGCCGATCCTGCCGCCGGACGTGCGTACGCTGGGCGATCTCGAGAGCGAGGAAGCGCCGCCGAACGCGGAGACGGCGCTGGCCGGCCTGCCACCTGCCATGTCGCCTGCGCGGCGGCTGGGCGCGCTCGCCAGCCTCGTGCGGGGCTATTATGCGGCAAGGTACAGGATCGACCTGCCGCCTGCATCGGCGCTGGCGGCGGCGCGCGAACTGTCGCGCCTGCTGGACCAGGCGGCGCTCAGCGAACAAGTGGACTGGTCGAAACTGGACGGACTGGTCGCGGAATCCGATCTCGCCGCGCACTGGCATGGCTCGGTTGAATTCCTGAAAATCATTACCGAGGCGTGGCCGGAATGGCTGGATGCCAACAATGCGATGGACCCTTTCGCCCGGCGTCTCGCTGCGGCCAAGGCGCTCGCCGCAGACTGGGCGGCCAAGCCGCCTGACGCGCCGGTCGTGATCGCGGGTTCGACTGGTGCCACGCCTGCCGGGCGGGTGCTGATGAAAGCGGCGCTCAAATTGCCCAAGGGGCTGATCGTTCTGCCGGGACTCGACATGGATGCGAATGACGCTGCGTGGGACGCGATCCGCGGGTCGGTGAGCCACCCGCAGAACTCGCTGATTGATGCCCTGGACCAGTTGAACGTGCCGCCCGGTGACGTCGGAATCTGGCCCGGCATTTCGCAGAGCGCGATCGATGCCGCCCGCCGCCGGATGATCCACGAGGCGCTGGCGCCTGCCGACGCGACGGCGGACTGGCGCGACACGCTGAAGACGCTGGCCGAATCTACAGGCTCCACGGTTCCCGGATTTGCGACAGATGCGCTGGACGGGGTGGTTGTGATCGAAGCGCCGGACGAGGCCGCAGAGGCCGAGGCCGCCGCCCTGCTGATGCGCGAGACGCTGGAAACGCCGGGCGAGTCGGCAGCGCTGGTCACGCCTGACGCGGGCATGGCGCGGCGTGTGTCAGCCCTGCTGAAGCGCTGGGGCGTGGACGTGCCGCCGTCGGCGGGTGTGCCGCTGGGGCGAACCCCCGCAGGCAGTCTGATCGGCCTGTGCGCGACATGGGCCATCGATCCATCAGAACCGGTCGCGCTGACCTCCGCGATGAAACATGATTTCGTGAAGGACCGCGAAGGGCTGGCGACGCTGGAACGGCATTTCCTGAGAGGGCCACGGCGCTGGCGTGACCTGTCAGGCCTGCGGGAGAGTATCGATACGCGCAACCAGATCGAGCCCTATCCGAGTTTTGACCGCGCCGATCAGGAAAAGGCGATTGCCCTTGTCGACCGTTTGATTGCGGATTTCGCCGAGACAGGCGCGGATTTGTCCGAACAGGCCGAAGTCGATGGCAGTGACGCAGCTGCGCGAATTGCTGCGCTGGCGGGGCGGATCAGCGAAGCGCCGCTGCCTTGGGCGGGCGAGGATGGTCGCAAGGCGTCCGACCTGTTCGTCAGTATAAGGGAAATCTCCGAACAGTTGGGGCCGATGCCGCCGCATGCGCTGGTCGAGCTGATCCATGCGCAGAGTGCGCAGGTTACGGTCAGCGCCGGACTTGTGGAACATCCGCGCCTCGCGATTTGGGGCCCGCTGGAAGCGCGCCTGCAATCGGCCGGCAGGGTGATCCTGGCTGGCCTCAACGAGGATGTGTGGCCACATCGTCCGCCACCCGACGCATTCCTGCCGCGGCGGTTCCGGGCCGAACTTGGCTTGAACGATCCGGAAGACCGCCTCGGCTTGTCGGCGCATGATTTCGCGCAGCTGGCCTGTGCGCCGAAGGTCGTGATGTTGTACGCAGCGCGGCGCGATGATGCGCCAGCGGTCGCCTCGCGCTGGGTCTGGCGTCTGAAGACGCTCGCCGAAGGCGCGTTGGAGGACAAGGCCGCTGCCGCACTGGCACCGGATAATGGGCACCCTTTGGAATGGGTCTCCGCGATGCAATTGCGCGGCACGGGCAGCCTGCCGGCTGAATTCTCTGCCGAACCCAAGCCGACGCGGCACCCGGAAGGGTGGCCGAAGCGCCTGTCCGTGACCCGTATCGACCTGTTGCAGCGCGATCCCTATGCGATGTGGGCTGAGAATGTGCTTGGCCTGTCGCCGCTTGATCCGATGAATGCACCGCTCGGCCCTGCGCCGCGTGGCACGGCGATCCACCATGCGCTGGAATTGCTTGAGGGAGACGGTACGCCCAAGACGGCGGCGCACCTGATGGTGCTACTGGAGCAGGAACTCGCCCGCGTCGGCGAGCCGGAAGAAGACTGGGCCGCGCGCCGCGCCGTGTGGCAGAAGACGGTCGACTGGTACCTGACCTGGCGGGCCGGGCGCGACACAGGCGGGGCCAAGCCGAAGCTGGAAGTGAACGGCCGGCTGGAATTCGACATTGCAGGCTATCCGTTCACGCTTTCGGCCAATGCCGACAGGATTGAGCGCACAGCTCATGGCGAACTGGTGATCGTGGATTTCAAGACAGGCAGTCCGCCATCGGACAAGGAGATCGCGACGGAGCTGAGTCAGCAGATGCCGCTTCAGGCGCTGATCGCCCGCGAGGGCGGCTATAAGGGCATTCCGGCAGCGACCGTCGCTGCGCTGGAATACGTGGCATTCAAGGCCAAGCCGGATGCAAGGCTGGTGGGCGTGTCCAAGGCGCTGACCGCGACGCCGGGAGAACTCGCGGACAAGGCGGAAGCCGGGGTCAAACGCCTGATCGCCAATTATCGCCAGCCCGACACGAATTTCCTGTCGGCGCCGCGCGTGAAGTTCGTGAAATATGACAATGGCTTCAACCGGCTGGCGCGGCGCGCCGAATGGGCGGGCGACACCGAAGACGGGGAGCGCGACAATGGCTGATCCCTTCGAACCGGTCTTCGAAAGCGACGAAGCCGACGCTTTCCTCAGCGCAATTGGCGTACAGGCCGCCGTGGCCAATCCGGCCATCCCGGCCTTCGTGTCGGCCAATGCGGGCAGCGGCAAGACCAAGGTCCTAATCGACCGGGTGGCGCGGCTGCTGCTGCGCCGAGAGGATGGGCGGCCCGGAGCCGCGCCCGATTCCATTCTCTGCATCACCTATACCAAGGCAGCGGCGAGCGAGATGCTGTCGCGCCTGTTCAAGACACTCGGCCGCTGGTCGGTGATGAAGGATGAGAGGCTTCGCGAGGAACTGGCCAAATTGGAAGGGCGGACCGACGCCGCCTACAAGCCCGACGATTTGAAAGCGGCGCGCGCGCTGTTTGCCCGCGCGCTTGAGTCGCCCGGCGGCCTGCGCATCGAAACCATCCATGCTTTCTGCGCACGCATCCTGAGACGGTTCCCGCAGGAAGCGGGCGTGCTGCCAGGCTTTACGGAGATCGAAGAGGATGAGGCCGCCGTCCTTTGGCAAACTGCACGCGGCCGCGCCGTGCTGCAGGCCCGGGACGCGTCGCCTGCGCTTCTCGACCTGCTCGCGCTGGAGGGCGGACATGATGGGGCGATGGCAAGCCTCGACATGCTGCGCTGGTCGGCCAGCGCTGTGCTCGACTTTGTCGAGGCGCACGGTTTTGATTTCGATGCGATGGATTTCGCGCTGCGCGAGGGCCTCAACGCGCCGGAGGTCAGTGCAGTGGAAATGCTGGACCTGGCGATGGGCGAGGCGATGCCGGTGGATGACATCAAAGCGGCCATTCCGGTTCTGCTGGCTGGCGGGGCGACGGACCAGAAGACAGCCGAGGCGCTGATCGCGGTTCTCGAAAGCACCCAGCCGGAAGACCGGTGGGAAATCTATCGCGGCATCTTCACCACGGGAAGTGGCGACTATCGCAAGTCGAACCCGTACACGGCAGCGAGCGTGAAGCAGTCGCCGCTGATCGCCGACCTGTTCCAGATGAAGGAGGGTGAAGGCCGGGAAGTGGCCCGCGTGCGCCAACTGGCCGAATTGCTCGCCCGCGCGAGTGCATTTGAGCGTACGTCAGCCCTGCTGCGCGTCGGCGTTCCAGCCCTGCAAGCGTATCAGCAAGCCAAGGCCGCGCGCGCAGCGCTCGACTTTGACGACCTCATCCATAAGACGCGCCTCCTGCTGACACAGAACGGGATGTCCGACTGGGTGCTCTACAAGCTCGACGGCGGTCTAAGCCATGTCCTGCTCGACGAGGCGCAGGACACGAGCCCGCCACAATGGGAGCTGATCACGGCGCTGACGGAGGAATTCTTTTCCGGGATTGGCGCCGAGCGTCAGCAGGATCCGCGCACCTTGTTCATTGTGGGCGACGAGAAACAGTCGATCTACTCGTTCCAGGGCGCTGACCCGTCAAAGTTCCGGGACAAGGCGCAGGAACTCAGCCTGCGCTCGTCCGATATGCTCCAGCTGTCGATGGACATGTCGTTCCGGTCGTCGCCACAGGTGCTGGAATTCGTCGATCAGGTCTGGAACAGCGCGCCGCCGATTGATGCGGCGCATGCGCCGTCGGCGCCCCTGACAGCCGATATCGTGATGCATACCGCGCGACGGGCGAGCCAGCCGGGCTGTGTCGAGCTGTGGCCGATCGAGCCGATGGCCGAGGATGTTCCCGAGGATGCGTGGGACCGGCCCGTGAATGCGATGCGCTCAGCCTCGCCCAAGGCGCAGCTGGCCAGGCACCTTGCGATCCAGATCAGGGACATGATCGACAGTGGCGAAACGATCTGGGCGGAATTGCCGGACCGGTCATGGGTGCGCCGGCCGATGGAGCCGCAGGACGTTCTGGTGCTGGTGCGCGGACGGACGGGCGGCCTGTTCGATGCGATGATCGGGGCGCTAAAATCGGTTGGCCTGCCGGTTGCGGGCGCCGACCGGCTGAAGCTGCTCGACCATATCGGCGTGCAGGACTGCCTGAACCTGTTGCGGTTTGCCGTGTTGCCGGAGGCGGACCTGACGCTGGCGGAAATCCTGCGGGGGCCGTTCCTCGGCCTGGTGGATGATGATCGCTATCTCTATCCACTCGCTGGCGAGCGCGACAAAGGCGTGTCGCTGTGGCGTCGTATACATGACAGCAAGGATCCCGACATACAGGCAGCAGCTGATTTCCTGAGCGGCCTGCTGGAACGGACGCATCTGCCACCCTACGAATTCCTGTCATCCGTGATGGACCAGGCCGGTGCGGACGGCCAGACAGGCTGGGAAAAGATCAATGCGCGGCTGGGGACCCCGGCGCGCGATCCGGTCGAGGCGCTGATGTCACGGGCGCTGCAACATGATTCGGTGGACCCGGCTTCGCTGCAGGGCTTCCTCGCGGCGATGGAGGCACATGACGCTGAAATAAAACGGGATTTGGCGGCGCCGGAGCGCGAAGTGCGGGTGATGACGGTGCATGGGGCCAAGGGCCTGCAGGCGCCGGTCGTGGTGTTGCCGGACACGACGGCGGGGCCACGTGGCGGTTCTGCGCGCATGTTCGATCTGGACGGCGTACCGGTCTGGTCACCGCGCAAGGATGCCGACACGCCGGAGCTTTTTGCTGCACGATCTATTGCAGATGCCAAGGCGGAGGAGGAGCACTGGCGGCTGCTCTATGTGGCGCTGACACGGGCGCAGGACAGGCTGATTATCGCCGGGCACTGGCATGGCGGCGGCAAGGAAGGCCATCACAAGAAATCCTGGTATGCGCTCTGTGCCGACGCGATGAATGCGTTTGCGCCAGAGGAAAATGAGGGTGTTCGTCGGCATGGGGTGCCGGGGCCTTTGAAGGGTGATGAGGGGGCGGCAAGGGTTCGGCAGGGGGGCGTTCCGGACTGGGCGCTACGCCCGCCGCCAGTCGATGGCCCGGCGCGGCGCCTGAGTGCGCCGACCGGTCTCCTGTCGCGCCGTACGCCTGTGCTGGCCCCGTTCGGCCCGCACCGTGAAGCGCAGATGAAGCGCGGACGGCTGATCCACTCCTTGCTGCAATACCTGCCGGAACTTCCCGAGGCGCGACGTGAAGATGCGGGACGGGAATTCCTCGGGCGGGATGTTGAACTTGACGATGCTCAGCGGACCGAGATGCTGGGCGCGGCGATGGGCGTGCTGGAGGACCCGGCCATGGCCGGGGTATTCGCGCCGGGCGGGCGGGCCGAGGCGGCGGTGATTGGCACAGATCCGGAATTGCTGGGGAATACCATCATCAATGGCCGGGTCGACCGCCTTGTGGTGACGCCCGACCGGGTGCTGGTCGTGGACTTCAAGACCGACCAGCCAGCGCCGGACAAGGTTTCGGAGGTCGCGGCCACGTACATGACCCAGATGGCGGCCTATTGGGCCGTGCTGAAACAGGCTTATTCCGGCCGAAAGGTGGTGGCGGCGCTGTGCTGGACGGACGGGCCGAAACTCATGGTCTTGCCGGAGTCGGACCTATTAGCGGCGCTAAAGCATACGCAGAGTGAGGTTTGACTTCGGCCCTGAGTCCCTATGTATCATCCAGTCAAGCAAGATAGAGGAGCCTGTCATGGCTGCAATTAACGTGACCGACGACGAATTCGACAATGTGATCGCGACGTCCGACGTGCCTGTCGTGGTGGATTTCTGGGCGGAATGGTGCGGCCCGTGCAAGCAGATGGCACCGCATCTCGAAGCCGTATCAGTTGATATGGCCGGCAAGGTGAAAGTCGCCAAGATCAATGTCGACGAGAACCCGATGGTTGCCTCCAAGTATGGCATTCGCGGCATGCCGACCCTAATGGTGTTCAAGGACGGCAAGGTTGCCGCGACCCATCTCGGCGCGATGAGCAAGCAGGCCATCACTGACTGGATCAAAGCGAGCGTCTAGGCCGTCTCCGGCTCACGGGTCAGCGACAAGAACACATCTTCCAGGTCGGGGGCTTCGGTAACGAGGTCCCCGATACTGATTCCAGCGCTGCGGACCTGTTCGAGCAGTCGGCCAATGCCCGTCTCGCTGGTGCGGAACGTGACCGCCAGCGTGCCGTCCGGGCGGATCTGGGCGTCGAGGCCTGCAAGGCTTGCCGGCACGGCGCTGAGTGCTTCTTTCGGGGTTATAACCAGCGTCTTGTAGTCGAGGCGAGCGAGCAGTTTCGATGTCGGTTCGCAGGCGACAATTTCGCCATGGTTCACGATGGCGATCGAATCGCAGAGCTCTTCGGCTTCTTCCAGATAGTGAGTCGTCAGGATGATCGTGGTGCCGCGATCATGCAGTTCGCGTACATAGGTCCAGAGCGAGCGGCGCAGTTCCACGTCGACACCAGCCGTCGGTTCATCGAGAATCAGGACAGGCGGATTGTGGACGAGCGCCTTGGCGACCATAAGCCGGCGCTTCATGCCGCCAGACAGCTGGCGCACATAGGCGTCGGCCTTGTCGTCGAGGCCGAGGGCGGTGAGGATTTCCAAGCTTCGGCGCTCTTTCTTCGGCACACCATAGAACCCGGCCATCAGCTCCAGCATCTCCATGGGCGTGAAGAAAGGGTCGGCGACGATTTCCTGGTTCACGACACCGATGGCGGCGCGGCTCTGGCGCGGATGCTTGTCAATATCGAGGCCCCAGATGCGCGCGGTACCGGATGTCTTGTTCACGAGTCCGGCGAGGATGTTGATGAAGGTCGACTTGCCAGCACCATTGGGGCCCAGCAGGCCGAATACCGAGCCGCGCGGGATGCGCAGGCTGATATCCTGCAGGGCGTGCTTTTCAGGCATCTTGCCGGACGCATGATAGATTTTCTCAAGGTGTTCGACTTCGATGGCGTATTCGGGGGCGGTTGTCGCGTCAGTCATTCGGGCCTCAATGCTATAGCAGGGCGATCTTGCGCAGCGCGGCCCTGCGGACTAGTTAAGTCGATGAAGCAGCGCGAACAAGGACTCGCGCCGTAAACTCCATGGAAAGCCGCGACCGATGGAAAAACCCCGTGATGTCTTCAGCCCACCTGAAATCGTGCTGGCGACCAGCCGCAAGGTGTCCTGCAATGGCGGCGGCGGGGCCCTTGGCCACCCGAAAGTGTGGTACGAGATGGGCGATGAGGACTTTGTCGAGTGCAAGTATTGCGACCGGCGATACATCCTGCTCGGAGGCAAGGAAGATCGTCGTAAAACGCCCAGATGAGGCTCGGCCATGAAAATCCTGATTGCAGGGGGCGGTATCGGGGGACTGACGGCCGCACTGGCGCTCACGCAATTCGGGCATGGTGTAACGGTCCTGGAGCAGGCTGATTCGCTGGGCGAGGTCGGCGCAGGGCTTCAGATCAGCCCCAATGGCATGAAAGTGTTCGAGGCGCTGGGCCTGTCCGACCGGATTGCCGAAAATGCGTTCCAGCCGGAAGGCATCGAAATGCGTCTCGGCGAGAGCGGCCGTGTCGTCTTCGATATCCCGCTGGGCCTGGCTGCGGCTGACCGCTGGGGCGGACCCTATCTCCACCTTCACCGGGCCGACCTGATCACCGCGCTGAGCGATGAACTGGCCGAGCGCGCCCCGAAGGCCGTGAAGCTGGGCGCGAAGTTGGCCCGTTACGTCAAGGATGAAGACGGCGTTACGGTCGAACTCGAAGACGGGACGCGCCTCAGTGCGGACGTGCTGGTCGGGGCCGATGGTATACATTCTGTCGTGCGAGAGCAGATGCTGGGGCCGGACATGCCGCGTTTCACCGGTAATGTCGCGTGGCGCGCCGTTGTGCCGATTGACCTACTGGGCAAGGACCTGCCGCCGCCGACCGCCTGCGCGTGGGTCGGCAAAGGCCGCCATGCCGTGACCTATCGGTTGCGCAGCGGATTGCTCGCGAATTTTGTCGGCGTTGTCGAGCATGATGGCTGGCAGGTGGAATCCTGGTCCGGCGAAGGCGCGAAAGAAGACGCGCTCAACGCCTTTGCCCAATTTCATCCCGTGATCCTGAGCCTGATCCGGAACGCGACCAAGCTGAACCGCTGGGCGCTCTATGATCGCGCGCCGCTGACCCGCTGGAGCGACGGCCGGGTCGTGCTGCTGGGTGATGCCTGTCATCCGATGCTGCCATTCCTCGCCCAAGGCGCTGTGATGGCGGTGGAGGATGCCTGGGTGCTTGCCGCGCGACTGTCCGAGGGAACCGATATCGCAACGTCTGTCGCGGATTACGAAGCGGACCGACAGAGGCGGACAAGTGCTGTGCAGGCGGGCGCACGGGCGAATGCGAAACTGTTTCATCGGCACAATCCGCTGACCCAACTGGCGACGTATGGCCCGATGTGGCTGGCGGGTCGTGCTGCGCCGGGCTTCGTGCAGTCACGCAATGACTGGATCTATGGCCATGACGTAACGGCCACCCAGCGCAGGAAGCCCTTGCCTTAGTAAGCGGCAACGGGCAGGCATTGTCCTTCCTGCCAGCCATTTACGGGCATATTCATGCTTTCGGTCCTCGATCTCTTTCGTATCGGCATTGGCCCGTCGAGCTCACATACCGTGGGGCCGATCCGGATAGCCAACCGATTTGTGGCGTCGCTGAGTGAGGCAGGCGTGTTGGGGCAGGTGGCGCGGATCGAGGTCGAGCTCCAGGGCTCGCTCGCGCTGACCGGTGTGGGGCATGCGACGCCGAAGGCAGTGGTGCTGGGCTTGCTCGGGCTGGAACCAGAGACGCTGGACCCGAATACCGCCGACGCGCAGGTGGCAGACGTCTATACCGGTAAACGCCTCCCTCTCGTCGGTGGGAGACCAATCGATTTCGATCCGGAGGCGGATATTGTATTTGCCTATCATGTGTTGCCGAAATTGCATCCGAACGGGATGAGGCTGCGCGCTTTTTCGGCGAGTGGCGACGTGTTGCAGGATGAGACCTTTTATTCCACCGGCGGCGGATTCATAGCCACGGCAAAACAGCTAAAGGCCCCGCCAGCCGACGATATCGTAAAGACGGGTAATGAGGTTCCGCATCCTTTTGCGTCGGCTGCAGACCTTCTGTCGATCTGCGCTGACAGGAGCGTTTCCATTCACGATGTTATCCTCGCCAACGAAGATGCGATGCGGCCGCGGGTCGAGACGGAAGCGGCGCTCGACCGGATTGCCGATGTCATGCTCGATTGCATCGAGCGAGGGCTGACGCGCGAAGGCGTGTTGCCGGGTGGCTTGAAAGTGCGGCGCAGGGCGCCTGAGATATGGAAGAAACTACAGGCGTCGCCGCAGTCCAATGAGCGCGAGCAGATATTTGACTGGCTGAATGTCTATGCCATGGCGGTGAATGAAGAGAATGCCAGCGGCGGCCAAGTGGTCACAGCGCCGACCAATGGGGCAGCCGGGATCATTCCATCCGTGATCAAACATTATTGCGTCGATGCGGAAGACGCCGCAGTGCGACTGCAAAAATTCCTGCTGACAGCGGGTGGCGTGGGCCTTTTGTACAAGCAGCGCGCCTCCATTTCCGGTGCCGAGATGGGATGCCAGGGAGAAGTGGGCGTGGCGTGCTCCATGGCGGCTGCCGGGCTGGCTGCGGTATGGGGGGGCACGCCGCAACAATGTGCCAATGCTGCCGAGATCGGCATGGAGCATAATCTCGGACTGACCTGCGACCCGGTTGGCGGGCTGGTGCAGATCCCCTGCATCGAGCGCAATGCGATAGGCGCGGTGAAGGCGGTCAATGCCGCACGGCTCGCGCTTCATTCGGTGGAGCAGACCAAGGTGTCGCTCGACCAGGTGATCGAGACAATGCGCCAGACCGGTCTCGACATGTCATCCAAGTACAAGGAAACGAGCCAAGGCGGATTAGCGGTCAACGTCATCGAGTGTTGAGCCTCAGGCCTTGGTGAACATGCCCTTGAGGCCGCCGCTGGTCAGGATGGCAACATCGCCGAGGGCGATGGGCAGGGAGAGGCCCGCCGGGGCGACGAGGTAGAGCGGCTCCCAATCGGGATCGAATTTCTTCTTGTAATTCCTCAGCCCTTCGAAGCCGTAGATCTTGTTGGCGTGTTCATAGACGAAGGCGCCAAGCTTGGATGTGAGCGTTGCGAGGCGATGGCCTTCAAGTCCGGACAGCGGCGCCATGCCGAGGTCGAAAGCCCGCACGCCTTTTTCCTTGCCCCAGAGCATGAGTTCGATGAACAGGAAGTCCATGACGCCCTTGGGCGCCGCATGACCGTATCGCATCAGGTCGATGGCCATCTCGCGCCCGTCAGAAGTCGACATCAGGTTGGCGAAGGCAACTATGTTGCCATCAAGACGGGCGACCGCGATGGGGAAATTGCGGATATAGTCAGGATCGAACCGCCCCAGCGAAAAGCTTTTTTCTGCGCCGCCATGGATGTCGAGCCATTCGTCGGAGATCGTGTGCAGCGTAGGCAGCATGTCGTCGCACGCGCCTTGCGAAATGACGTCGAACGAGAGGCCGTCGCGTAGTGCCCGCTTGTGGCTGGCGCGTAAGCCGGACCGGGCAGGCCCTTCGAGCGAGAATTTCGCCAGCGGCACAAGCGCAGTCTCACCGATCTTTTGCGCCGTGAGGCCAAGGTCGAGCGCGAGCGGGAGGAATTCTTTCCGGACAGAGTAGAATACCGGATCGGCGCCATAGAGGTCTGCCTGCTCGCGGAATGTCCAAAGCAGGGGGGCGATCTCGTCGCGCTTGCCGACCGGTTCGCTCATCGCGATCCAGTGGCGTCCGCGCACACCATACATGATGAAGCTCTGGCCGCTCGGGCTCATCAGGAACTGCTTGTCGCCCAGCAGGGCAAGGGCGCCATCGGAATAGCCGAATTCGGCCGTGGTAAGAATCTGCTTCAAGGTGGCGGGATCGACGGGGTCCGACGGAATGCCTTTGCCGATGGCAGGTTGGAGCCAGCGCCAGAGCGAGACGAGCAGGAGGACGATGGGCAGGGCCGCCGTAGCGCGGAGAAACCGGGACGTCTGGCCGTTGACCGAGAAGCTCCACCAGAGTTCGTCGCGATAGGCGACGTGTTCATAGGAGAAGAAGCCGAGCCAGACAGCCGCGCTAATGGCGCCAAGGATGGCCAAAACCCAAGGCAAGTTGAGTCGGGCCTGGCTGAGCGGAGTCTTGCGATAGAACGCCTTGCGCGATGTTGCGAGGAGCCCGAGCGACACGGCGAGCAGGACCGCCTCGTGTGGGTCGGCACCTTTGAGAAGTGTCAGGCCAATACCGAGCACGAGCAGGATCATGCCGATGGTCCAGGCATGGTCGAGCTTCTGGCGCAGGCCCAGCGCCACGATGAGGAGCAGGACGCCGACAATCGAGGCGAGGAAGTGGGAGAGCTCGATCACCGGCAGCGGCAGGATGCGGCCGGCGGCTTCGAGCGGACCTGCCAGCGTCGGAGTTGTGGCCGAGATCAGCATGAAGGCCCCTGCGACGAAGGCGATCACCGAGAACAGGGTCGGTGCGAATATCTCGGTGATGTCCTGCGCCCTGGCGGCGGCGCCTTTCAGCTGGGCGCCGGCTTGCGGCACCTGATGCATGGCGAGCAGGGTGGCGGCGACGCCCAGCGGGATCAGGTAGTAGAGGACACGGTAGGCGATCAGGCTCGCGGCGAGGGCTTCGTTGCTCTGCGTCGGCACCATCAGCAGGATGACCGCCTCGAACACGCCGACGCCGCCCGGCAGGCCGCTGATGCCGCCGATAAAGCAGGCGGCCACGAAGACTGGCAGGAAGGCGAGGTAGGACAGGCCGGTGTCGGGCGGCAGGACGGCGAACAGGACGAGGCTCGCCCCGGCCCAGTCGGCCATGCTGACGAGGAGTTGCCCCGTGGCGACAGGCAGGCCCGGCGTGGTGAAATCGACCGAGCGGATGTGACGTGTCCGTCCTCGTTGCCCGGCCAGCAAGAGAAATGTGCACACAGCAATGAGGCAGGCGGTGCCGAGCAGGTAGGCCAGCGCGGCCGGGATGTGGAACACGGTTTCGAACCGTGCGGCTTCGACAAGCAGCCCCGTGCCACCGATTGCGAGGGCGCCGACATAAAGTGTGACGCCGGTGATGACGGCAAGGACCCCGATCTCCTGTCCGGTGAGACCCCAGCTTGAATAGAGGCGATAGCGCACGGCACTGCCGGTCAGCAGCGGCAGGCCCAGCGTGTTTGAAAGGGCGTAGGAGGTGAAGGAGGCAAACGCCGTCCTGGCATAGGCGAGCGGTTTGCCGGCGTAGCGAAGGGCCAGCGTGTCATAGCCGGTCACCGCCAGATAGCTGATCGCGACCCCGGCCAAGGCGAGCAGGATCTGTTCTAGGGATAGCGCGCGTAGTTCGGCATAGATCTTGTGCACCGACAGGTGGTGGATTTCGGTGTGGATCGCGACAATTGCGAGAACGAAAAGGACGGCAACCACGGTCAGTATGGCATGGCGCTTCCAGGGCGGGAGAGCTGGCTTGGGTGAGGCGGAGATGAGCGGTGTGGTGGGCTCAGACATCCTTGTGTGCGCCGTCTGTCGATGCGGCAGACAGCTTTTCCAGCAGGGCCAGTTGCGCGGCCTGCGATTCAAGGAGGCTGGTCAGCTGGGTCTGCCGCATCTCGTCCAGTTTCTCGTGAAGCTGCAGGATTTCCAGCTCGGCCTTGAGGTTCACTTCATAGTCGTAATTGGCAGCTGCGCGATCCTTCGCGGCCTGTCGGTTCTGCGACATCATGATGACCGGTGCTTGTATGGCGGCGAGCATCGACAGGATGAGATTTAGGAAGATGAAGGGGTAGGGATCGAAGGCGTGTGCCTTGTCGAGGACCAGAGCCGTGTTGCCGCCGATCCAGATCACGAGGACGAGTCCGAACAGGCTGATGAACATCCACGACCCGCCGAACTCGGCAACCTTGTCGGCCAGCCGGTCCCCGAATGTCGATTCCTTCTCGAGCATCCGGCCGACATTGCTCGATATCCTGCGGCGCTGGACGAACCGTTCGAGGACGCGGCGCTCGCGAGCTGTCAGGTCTTCCAGCCGGGACTGCATCAGGTCACGTGCGAGCGTCGAGATATCCTTCATTGCCGGTCTCCTCGGATTGGCCGTTCAGGCACTATACCCCGATTTCCGGCTGTCCACCCATGTCTGGTCGACGGGGTGATCCGGGACCAGCGGAACCATCATGCGCGTCATGTAGCGCACTTCCCTTGCGATGCGGGCGGCATGGGCCGGGTTCAGCAAGGATGTATGGGTTTCGCCGTCGAGCCCGAACAGGCGCCCATAGCCGCCCTGGTTCGAGACAGACCTGACGAGGCCCGCGTTTTCTCCGCCGGCGGCCTCGCGCGAAAAGACCGATACCGGCGAGTTGACCGTGACGGCCGGGTTGAAATAGGCGGCGGCAGGATCAATTGCGGTGACTTCGCCACGTGCAGCGGTCCAGTGATCGGGCTTGCGGAACAGGTATCGTTTCTCGGTCCGGCGCGCCCGAGGCAGGTCGATGTCGTCACCGGTAAAGGGTGCGACCGCGCGCAGGAGACCGGATTTCGCGAATACGCCGCCGACCCGCAATAGCAGGGCGAACGCATTGAGCAGGCGCATGCCACCTGATTTGCGCAAGTATTTGGGATTCATTGCGTCGATGAAGACGCGGCCGGCCAGTTCGTCGGGATGAAGATTGGCAAAGGTGTGCAGGCGCAAGCCCGCCATGGAGTGCCCGACCAGCACGTAAGGTGGACGGGCGCCGAGCGCCGCGAGCAGGCGGCGCAGGTCGGCGATATGGAATTCGGGTGTCATAGGCGTGCCCTCGGGCGCCGGATCGCTCCAGTCCATGCCTGCCCGGCCGTAGAGGACGACGCGGTGGTCAGCTTTCAATGCTTCCTTGACCCACCAACCGTCGACATAGGACCCGAACGCACCATGGTCGAACACGACCCACGGCGCATCCCCCGGCCCTTCGACCAATACATGGAGGCGGCGGCCAGCTTCAACTTCGACCAGGTCAAATGGGGCGTGCATCGCGAAAAATCTCCGCAGGCAAGTTCGGGAATGGGGGAGGAGAACGGCGTCGTTGAGTCGGGTGGTATATAGAGCCATGTGCCGCAGGCCGTAACCGGTCTTTGCAGGCGGTCAATGCTATTTGCCGCGCTCCGGGACGCGTAAGCGTCCGTCCCAGCGCGGATGCCCTTTGTTCCGGAAAAGAAACGATCACGGCGTTTTGCCGGAGATTGCGGCGGAGAAATTCCGTTGACCATGTAATAGTAAATAAGTGTATTGAAATTTGGCGAATTATATTTGAGATTGCTGGGTCGATGACAAAACAGATGCGGGAAGTGGGCATATTCTGGTTGTCTGGTGTGACTATCCTTGTCGTTGCGCAAGTAATGGTTAACGGGCTGGGCGTCTGGGAGTCGGGTGCGCTGCCCGGTTTTGCGCTCAAGGCGGCCATTCCGCTGGCGATGTGTGTCGCCATCGTCGCCTTGCTCATGATGGTTGGCGAACGCGAGCGGACAGTGATTGCGCCTTATGTCCTGTTCTTCGCCATTTCGGCGACGTCGATATTCGGCCTGACCAAGACGCTGACCGGATCGCACGCCTCGTCGACGAACCTGCTGCTCTATGGATTGTCATTCTATACTGCGTCGCTTGCCTATATCGCGCGGAGCCGGATGTTGACCCCGCGCGCGGCGGTGCTGGCCAGCAACCCGCTGCTGATCATCACGGGCCCGGTCGCCACGCAGTTCAGAGACATTCGCTACCGCGGCCTGCGCAGCCGAGCGGACTATTATCTTCCCTTCGTGTTTCTCGGCCTGTTCCTGCAACAGACGATCGCGACACCGCTGACCAAGACGTTTGATCTTCTCAAAGAGACCGATGTTGTTTCGTCGCTGACCTTTGCGGCGATTTTCGAGCTGTTTGTGTATGCCAATTTCTGCGGCCTATCGCTGATCATATTCGGCCTGGCCGGACTCATGGGGTTCAGGATCCCACTGAACTTCCGGCAGCCTTTCTCGTCGACGAACGTGATCGAATTCTGGCGGGGCTGGCACACGTCGCTGTCGGTGGTGCTGAAAAGCCTATTCTACGCGCCGACCAAGAAGCAGTTCGGCACATCGGCCGCACTTTTTGCCGTCTATATGGGATCGGCCATGTGGCATGGCGTGACCCTCAATTTCGCTTTGTGGGGCCTCTTCCACGCCCTCATGTTCGTGATCACGCTGCGGCTGCTGAAGCGCGGGTTCAAGGTGGCGGCATTCTTTGTACTCGGCATTGCGGTGGTGATCGGACGCATGTTGTTTGCGGATTCCGATTCCGGGCGCCTGTTCGAGAAACTGCACTTCCGCTTCGTCGATTTTTCCGTTGTCTACAAACTGACTCATATGCCCTGGACGACGCTGCTCGCGCTCGGGCTGATAGTCGTGTTCGTCGCTTTGGAAATCCTGCTCCAGACCAAACCGTATTTCTCGCAGCGAAACTACAAGTTCTACCGGCTTCCCGTGGTCCAATTCGCCATGCTTGCGCTGATGCTGGCCACGATCGCAAATGGAGTGGGGATGGATTATGCCGTTTATGGTCAGCGTTAATCGCGTCGTCTGGCGGTTTGGCATTCCGGCGCTGCTGCTGGCTTATGTCGGCTATCTCGTATGGGGCTACACGCAGCAGACGGATGGCGGGCGCACAGCGATCATCCGCCAGCACCTCAGCAATCTCGAAGCCATGGATCATGTCGACGGTCTCATCCTAGGGGGGTCGAATGCCGTCTTCAGCCTATCGGCATCCCAGCTCGACGAACTGAGCGGGATGACCTGGTACAATGCCTCGCTGATGAACGAAGGCTATACCGATCCAAACTATCGCGGCTTTGTCACGCGCGTGGCCGAAACTGTCGACCCGGATGCCATCAGCCTTGTCGTCTATTCCACGGTGTCGCCCCTGCGGGCGCATGAGTTTGATCGGCGGAAGAACTTCAAGGGCGATGTCACCGGGCACCTGCCGCTCAGCATCAAGCCCAGCAGGAGCGCACTCGACTATTTCATCCAGTCGGCATTCGAAGGCGGGGTGAGCAAGTCCAAGGACTACCCTTTGCCGACCCGGGATGGCGACATCGACTTCAGTCATGTGGACTGCGGTGACCTGCCGGCCGAGGGCCAGTTTTTCGAATGGGAAGATGTCACGCTGTCGGCCCAGACGATCGCGATCCAGACAGCCTTCCTGGAGTCCATGTTCCCGAAGGCCAAAGTGGTGATCGTGCTGCCGAGCGAGTATTATTCCCGGCCCGAGGACCTAGAGAACCGCAAGCAGCTGGTCGATTCGCTGTTCGATCAGGTGACCCATGATTTCGGTGATATCGCCACGATAGATGCGTCCCGCGTGAGCCTGGTGGAGCAGTCACCTTATCCGATCTTCGAGTATGTCTGTGATTCCCGCCACCACGCGAACCAGATTGGCCGTGCGTTCCGGACGCAGGACCTGTTTGCGCGACTGGATCCGAGCTGAACGCCTCAACGGGCGTGTTGTGGGGAAGGGGAGTGGCTCCGCGAGTAGGACTCGAACCTACGACCGGGCGATTAACAGTCGCCTGCTCTACCAACTGAGCTATCGCGGATCAGTCGAGAGCGGGTGAATAGCAGACCATAGGGCCGGTTCAAGCCCCAACTTGCTGCTGCTGTCCAAAAACTTCGGCGTCAGGCAAAAAAATGGCGGGAGACAAAAAGCTCCCGCCGAGGCGTTGGGTGATGGTGGGTGTCTCCAAGAGAAGACACCCCAAACATCGCCCGAATTGGTTAATGCGACGTAAACGATTAACCGTGAAACGCCGAAGAATTGCGTAACACCGCGTTAAGCCTGCCGAAAATACTTGGAATGGACTGGGAATGGGTCTGGAGGCTCCACCCGGAATCGAACCGGGGTGCGCGGATTTGCAATCCGCTACGTAACCACTCCGCCATAGAGCCTGACCAGAGGGGCGTCACTAGCAAGCAACGCGCCGGCTTTCAATCGGCCTTTTCACTGGCCGCGCGTTTATCGCGCATTGCGCCCAACGCCGCCCATGCTAAAAGCCGGTGCTACGTTCGTTTTTGCCAGAGAAAGGCGTGCGCCCATGAACTTTGACGCAGCCCGTGAGATCATGGTGGATAGCCAGATCCGACCGAATGATGTGACCGATGCGCCAATCGTCTCTGCGTTCCTACGCACCCCGCGGGAAGTGTTTGTGCCCAATTCGCGCAAATCGGTCGCGTATTCTGAGCTTGAGATCGCCACGTCGCCTGAACGTTCGCTGTGGATTCCGCGCGACACGGCCAAACTGGTCAAGCTGGCAGCGATCAAGTCGAGCGACATTGTCCTCGTGATCGGCGCAGGCGCCGGCTACGAGGCAGCGCTGATCAGTCACCTGTCTGAAACGGTTATTGCGCTGGAAGAGACAACAGCGCTGGTGGACGCCATGGCGGCGCGTTTCGCAGCGCTTGGCCTTGACCGGGCCGTGGCCGTTGACGGCAAAATTGCAGCGGGATTGCCGGATCAGGCTCCATTCGACGCAATCTATGTGTGCGGCATGGTGGAATACGTGCCGGACGCCTGGACCGACCAGCTGGCAGAGGGCGGACGCCTTGTTGCCGTGGTGATGGATCGCGAAGGCCTGGGACGTGGAACCGTGTTCACGAAGTCGGGCGATACCGTAGCCGCGCGTGACGCGTTCGACGCCTGCCCGCCGAAATTTGCGCAGTTCGATTTCAAGCAATCCTTCGTTTTCTGAGGCCGACTGCGCTGAATTGCCAGCATTGTTAAACCATTGGAAAAGTGAACAGTGTTCACTAATGCGTTGGGCGTGGCTATATCTGGCCCAACAAACCGGGACATCAGGGAGTTCAGGATGAGAGTAAAGTATCGTTGCCTGTTGGGATCAGCTGCTATTGCTATGGTGGCAGGGATGCCCGCAGCGGGCGAAACGCTGGATGAGGCCATCGCGTCGGCCTTCGCAACCAATCCCCAGCTTGACCTGCAGCGATATGAAACCGACATCGCCCGCGAAGGCCTTGAGCAGGCCCGGTCCGGTGGTCGGCCGACCGTCAATATCAGCGGCAGCGCCGGTTATGAATATGTCGATACGACTTCGCCGTTCGCCTTTGGCTTGGGTGACCGGCCGATCGCCAGTGCGCAGGTGCAGGCCGTGCAGCCGATCTATACGGGTGGACGTGTCAGCGCGGGCATCCGGCAGGCCAAGGCAGGAATCGATGCGGCCAAGTCGCAGTTTGACGCCGCCGAGCAGAACCTCATCCTTCAGGTTGTAACGGCCTATTTGGATGTGCGCCGCGACCGCGAAGCCGTGGCTATCCGCAAAAACAATGTCGATGTGACGGGCGAACAGGTCCGCGCCGCCGATGACCGTTTCGAAGTGGGCGTGGTGACACGCACTGACGTGTCGCTGGCTATTGCGCGCCTAGAAGGCGCCCGGGCGGCGCTTGCCGGTGCGGAAGCAACGCGCGAAGCCAGCGAGGCCAACTACCAGTTCCTTACCAGCCTCAGGCCCGGTGAGCTTGCGCCGCCGCCGCCTGTGCCGCCTCTGCCGGCATCGCTTGAAGATGCCGTCGCCATTGCGCTGGACGGAAACCCGGATATCGAAGCGGCGCGCCATTCCGAGCGCGCAGCCAGCGAAGCGATTGAAGTGGCGCGTGCGCAATACCGACCGCAGATCAATCTTGTCGGCACTGCTGGCGTGCAGGAAACCTATGGCGACGTGACCCAACGCGATACCAGCGTGTCTGCTGTTGCGCAGGGCACGATCCCGCTGCTGTCGGGTGGCCTGATCAAGAGCCAGGTCAGTTCGGCGCGCCTTCGCCGCGATCAGGCGCGCAACCAGATTGACGTTCTGGAGCGCCAGATTCGCGCACAGGTCGCGCAGGCCTGGTTTGGCTATGATGCGTCGCTGCGTTCAATCGAGGCATCGAGTCGCCAGGTAGACGCCGCCGAAATCGCCTATGAGGGCGCCAAGGAAGAACTGGCGGTAGGCGTTCGCACCACGCTGGACGTCCTGGATCAGGAACAGCAACTATTCGAGGCCCGCCTCACGCTCGTCCAGTCGGAGCGTGACGCCTATGTCGCGGCGTTCCGCTTGCTAAGGGCTGCCGGCGAGCTCGACCAGCCAGTGCCGACAGGGGCTGCGCCCTTCGCCGAATGACAAAGTTGTGGCTGTGTTCAAGGTTAATGACGTCAAGCGGTTGTTAACCCATACATTCTAACCATTAATCAATAGTGATTCTGATGGGTAGAGAGTGAGGGGCTGACATGGCCAACGAAGCGCACAAGGAGCCGACGATGGAGGAAATCCTCGCGTCGATCCGCAAGATCATCTCTGAAGATGATGCCAGCACGACCCGTCGTCCCGGTGCACCGGCCGCTGTGCGTGCAGAAGCTGTGGCCGAGTCGCATGATGCAGAGCTCTCCGATTTTTCCGAGACGGCTTTCGATGCTGCGGAGGAAGATATCGACGAGGCGATGTTCGACGTCGGGTCTGATGATAATTACGAAACCGTCGATGCCGCTGACGAGTCGGATGAGGCGGAATCCTTCGAGGGCTTGCTCGATGCGGCGCGCGCCGTTGATCAACCCGAGCCTGCACCGATTTTCCGGCACCAGCCTGAACCTGCACCGGTTTTCCAGCAGGCGCCTGAGCCTGCTCCGCGTCCCGCACCACAGCCTGCCCCGCGTCCTCAATCTCACGCTCCAACGGAGACCGACATGCCTGCCAGCGCACGCTACCAGAACACTGTCCTGACCGATGATAAGACATCCGACGCCGCCGCCGGATCTCTCGGCAAGCTGATGTCCAAAATGGACACCGGCAGCGACAATACGATCGAAGGGCTCGTCCGCGAGCTGCTGAAGCCGATGATCAAGGAATGGCTCGACACCAACCTGCCCGGCATCGTCGAGGAAAAGGTCGAAGCCGAAGTCCAGCGCATCGCCCGCATGGCGCGCTAGCCTCACCTGACAAATTCGTTATAGGGAAGGGCGCGCCGTAACAGGCGCGCCCTTCCTTTTTGCCCTGCACCCACCGGAACCCTTTTTCCCCATGCTCGACCAACGATTTGACCCCGCCGAAGCCGAAACCCGCCTGTACAAGGCCTGGGAGGATAGCGGTTGCTTCAAACCCTCCGGCGATACCAGCGCGCAGGCCTATTCCATCGTCATCCCGCCGCCGAACGTGACCGGCGTGCTGCACATGGGCCACGCGCTGAACAACACGCTGCAGGACGTGCTGGTCCGGTTCGAGCGGATGCGAGGCAAGAACGTGCTGTGGCAGCCCGGTACGGATCATGCCGGCATTGCGACGCAGATGGTTGTCGAGCGCCAGATGGCGGCTGAAGGCAAGAATGAAAGCCGCGCCAGCCTTGGCCGCGAGGCCTTCGTCGATCGTGTCTGGGCGTGGAAAGAGGAATCCGGCGGCGCGATTGTCGGCCAGCTGAAGCGCCTTGGCGCCTCGTGCGACTGGTCGCGCGAAGCCTTCACGATGGGCGATCGGAACGACCCCGACAACAACATGATGCGCGCCGTGACCAAGGTGTTCGTCGAACTCTACAACAAGGGCCTGATCTATCGCGACAAGCGGCTGGTGAACTGGGACCCGCATTTCCAGACGGCGATTTCGGACCTTGAAGTCGACCAGCGCGAAGTCGCAGGTCACTACTGGCATCTGCGCTATCCGCTGGCGGGCGGCGTAACCTATGAGCACCCGGTCAAGGACGAGGACGGCAACGTCACCGGCACCGAGACGCGCGACTATATCGTGGTCGCCACGTCGCGCCCCGAGACCATGCTCGGCGATACGGGCGTTGCGGTGCATCCGGACGACGAACGTTATGCGGGCTTGGTCGGCAATTTCGTAACCCTGCCAATTGTAGGCCGCCGTGTGCCGATCATCGCAGACGCGTATGCCGATCCGACAAAGGGCTCGGGCGCAGTGAAGATCACGCCGGCGCATGATTTTAACGACTTTGAGGTCGGCAAGCGGGCAGGACATACGCCGCTGAACATCCTGAATGCAACGGCGCATATCGTGGACGGCGCGGACGCGGATGCAGCGGGCATTCCGGCGGACTATCAAGGGCTCGAGCGGTTTGATGCGCGCAAGAAGGTCGTCGCAGCCTTCGAGGCGGCGGAACTGTTGCAGGAGATCGAGAACCTCAAGATCGAACAGCCCTTCGGCGACCGCTCCAATGTGGTCATCGAGCCGTGGATGACCGACCAGTGGTATGTCGAAGCCAAGACCATGGCCCAGCCCGCCATCGCGGCCGTGAAAGACGGCAAGACCTGTTTCGTGCCCGAGACCTGGGAGAAGACGTATTACAACTGGATGGAAAACATCCAGCCCTGGTGCATTAGCCGCCAACTTTGGTGGGGGCATAGGATTCCGGCATGGTTTGCGGAAGACGGAACAATCTATGTTGCTCAATCCGAAGATGAGGCACAGGCGCAGGCTGGCAAGGGTGTTCAGCTGAAGCAGGACGAAGACGTCCTCGACACATGGTTCTCGTCCGCCCTCTGGCCGTTCTCGACCATGGGCTGGCCGGACAAGACGCCGGACCTGGAGACCTTCTACCCGACCGCCACGCTAGTCACGGCGTTCGACATCATCTTCTTCTGGGTCGCCCGGATGATGATGATGGGGCTCGAATTCACCGGGCAAGTTCCGTTCAAGGATATTTACATCCACGCCCTCGTTCTCGACGAGAAGGGCCAGAAGATGTCGAAGTCCAAGGGCAACGCAATGGACCCGCTGGAACTGGTCGATGAATACGGCGCCGATGCGCTGCGCTTCACGATGGGCCGCATGGCCGGGCAGGGACGTAACATTCGCCTGTCGAAACTGGCCGTTGAAGGCAATCGCAACTTTGCCACCAAGCTCTGGAACGCGGCTCGTTTTGCCGAGATGAACGAGTGCGGCGCGCCGGGCGAGATCGATTTCGCCAAGGTGACGAGCCCGGTGAACCGCTGGATCCTCGGCGAACTCGCTGCCTGCGAGGCCGAGGCGACCAAGGCGATCGAGGATTACCGCTTCAATGATGCCGCTGGCGCGCTCTACAAGTTCGTCTGGAATGTGCTGTGCGACTGGTATCTCGAACTGATCAAGCCGCTGCTCATGGGCATGGACGATGCCGCCAAGCAGGAAACACGTGATGTCTGCGGCTACGTGCTCGACGAGACGCTGAAACTGCTGCACCCGTTCATGCCCTTCGTCACCGAGGAGTTATGGGACCGGCGTGCCGCAGGGCGCGTCGAGGAACAGGGTTTCCTGATGGGCCAGACATGGCCGAAATACGCGATCACCCGCGATGCCGACGCCGACACGGAAATCCAGTGGGTGCTCGACCTCATTTCCGAAATCCGTTCACTGCGGAACGATCTCGGCGTGCCGGCGGGTTCGAAGATCCCGCTGTCGCTCGTGAATGCGGGACCGGTCATCGAAGACATGGCCGTTCGCCATGAGGATATCCTGAAACGCCTTGCGCGGCTGGAGGATATTATCGTGTCCGACACCGTGCCGGTTGGAGCTGTCTCCACGGTTGTAGGTGAAACGGTGGTTGCGCTGAACATTGCCGACCAGATCGACGTGGCCGAGGCGCGCAAACGGCTCGACAAGGAAATTGCCCAACTCGACAAGGACATCATGTCGACCGAGAAGAAGCTCGGCAACGAGGCCTTCGTCGCCAAGGCACCGCCCGAGATCGTCGAGGAGAACCGCGAACGTATCGTAGACTGGACTGATCGCCGCGAGAAATTGAAAGCGGCCCGGAAAAGCCTTGAAGGCCTCTAGATAAAGGGTCCATCCTGATTCCAGACCTGCTGGAGACGCTGATGACCCTGAAACCCCTCACCGCCCTGGCGGCGACCGTCCTGCTGATTGGCGCCTGCGCCACGCCTGTCTCAGTGAGCGACCCGGTTCCGGCGGGGCCTGAATGGCATCTCGCGATCCATGGCGGGGCCGGGGTAATCCTGCGCGAGAGCCTTTCGGCGGAACAGGAAGCGGAATTTGTCGCCGCGCTGAATATGGCCATGGAGGCTGGGGCCGCTGTACTGCGCGAGGGCGGTAGCGCCGTCGATGCCGTACAGGCCGCCGTCCTGCCAATGGAAAACAGCCCTTTGTTCAATGCCGGCTATGGCGCGGTCTATGCGGCCAATGGCACGCATGAACTTGATGCCTCGATCATGGACGGGCGCGACCGCAATGCCGGGTCCGTCGCAGGCGTGATGCACGTGAAGAACCCGATCCTTGCTGCCCGCGCCGTGATGGACAAGTCCGAGCATGTAATGTTCGCCGGCGCGGGCGCTGACGCTTTTGCCGAAAGCCAAGGCCTCGACATGGTCGACAATACCTATTTCGATACTGAGCACCGACGGATATCCCTCGAGAAAGTGCTGGAACGACGGGCGCGGACAGCGGCCGAGCGGCACGGGACCGTCGGCGCCGTTGCTATCGACAACCAGGGCAATCTTGCCGCCGCCACGACGACGGGTGGCATGACGGCCAAGGCGCCGGGCCGGGTCGGCGATGCCCCCCTCGTGGGTGCTGCCACCTATGCCGAGAATGGCGTATGCGCGGTGTCGGCGACCGGTCACGGCGAGTATTTCATTCGCGTCGGCGTCGCCAAGACGATCTGCGACCGGGTGAAGTTTTTGGATGAGACGGTGGGCCAAGCGGCACTGGTCGCGCTGAACGAAGTGGCATCCCTTGGCGGCGATGGCGGCGTGATCGTCATAGATGGTGTCGGCAATGTCGACTTCGTGTTCAATTCCGCCGGCATGTACCGGGGAGAGATCAGTGCCGATGGTGCCACCACCGCGATCTTTCGCGATCAGACAGAAGGAGCCGAATAGATGCAGATGCGAGACCTGGGAAAATCAGGCTTGAAAACGGCCCCGCTCGTACTTGGTGGCAATGTGTTCGGCTGGACAGCTGACAAGGCCACCTCGTTTGACATCCTCGATGCCTTTGTCGATGCCGGGTTCAACGCGGTTGATACGGCGGATGTCTATTCGCGCTGGGTGCCGGGTCATACGGACGGGGAATCCGAGACCGTGATGGGCGAATGGTTCGCCGCGCACGGCAAGCGCGACAAGACGCTGCTGATCACCAAGGTCGGCTCCGACATGGGCGAAGGGCGCAAGAGCCTGAAGGCGGAATGGATCATTGCCGCGTGCGAAGCCTCGCTGAAGCGCCTGCAGACCGACCATATCGACCTCTACCTCTCTCACTTTCCGGACGCCGACACACTGATCGAGGAGACGCTCGAAGCCCACCAGCGTCTGATCGATGCGGGCAAGGTGCGTGCGGTCGGTGGCTCGAATTATGACGGGCCGGGACTGGAAGCGGCGCTCGCCGCAGCAGGCAATGGCCGGGCCCGCTACGAGGTTCTGCAGCCGCACTACAATCTTCTCGTTCGCCACGAATATGAGGGAGCCCGGGCCAAGATCTGCAAGCGCGAAGGCCTCGGCGTCATCCCGTATTTCTCGCTCGCCAGCGGCTTTCTTACCGGCAAGTACCGGACAGAGGCCGACCTCAAGAAGAGTCCGCGCGGCGGCCAGATGAAACCGCTGCTGGAAGGGCGTGGCCCGAAAGTGCTCGCGGCGCTCGATTCGGTCGCGGCCCGTCATGGCGCAACGCCGGCACAGGTCGCGCTTGCCTGGCTGATGGCGCGCCCGTCGATCACGGCGCCCATCGCCAGCGCTACCAGCGTCGCCCAGCTGAAAGAGATACTGGCGTCGGCATCGCTCACCCTTTCCAGCGACGATATGGCAATGCTCGACATATGAGCGAGCTCAGCAAACGTTGAACTGAAATCGTGGTCGCCGGGGCAGGAATTGCCGGTCGCGGCGACGATTCGCCCCTTTTCCGCATGAGCTTTGCGCGCTAATGCGGGTGCCTGACTTCACGAAAGACCTGACATGACCAAAACCTGGGACAAATCCAAGCTGCCATCGCGCCACGTGACCGAAGGTCCGGAACGTGCGCCGCACCGCTCGTATTATTACGCGATGGGTCTTTCGACGAAGGACATCAAGAAGCCGTTCGTCGGCGTGGCGTCCTGCTGGAATGAGGCAGCGCCCTGCAATACGGCGCTGATGCGCCAGGCGCATGCGGCCAGCGAGGGTGTGAAAGCGGCTGACGGCACGCCGCGCGAGTTCTGCACGATCACGGTCACTGACGGCATTGCGATGGGCCATGAAGGCATGCGCTCGTCGCTGGTCAGTCGCGAAGTGATCGCGGACTCGGTCGAACTCACAATCCGGGGCCATTCCTATGACGCGCTGGTCGGCGTCGCGGGCTGCGACAAGTCGCTGCCGGGTATGATGATGGCCATGCTGCGCCTTAACGTGCCGTCGGTCTTCATCTATGGCGGCTCAATCCTGCCCGGCCGGTTCGAGGGCAAGGACGTGACTGTGATGGATGTGTTCGAGGCGGTTGGCGCCAATGCGGCCGGATCGAACGACATGACCGAGGAAAAGCTGACCGCGCTCGAAAAGCTCGCCTGTCCGGGCGAAGGCGCCTGCGGTGGCCAGTTCACAGCCAATACGATGGCGTGCGTTTCAGAAGCCATTGGCCTCGCCCTGCCACTCTCCTCGGCCCTGCCAGCGCCCTACCTTGAGCGTGACCAATATTGCGTCGAAAGCGGCAAGGCAGTGATGCGCCTGATCGAGAAGAATATCCGGCCTCGCGACATCTGCACGCGCAAGGCGTTCGAGAATGCCGCCGTTGTTGTGGCGGCCACGGGCGGATCAACCAATGCCGGCCTGCACCTGCCGGCCATGGCGCATGAGTGCGGCGTCCAGTTCGACCTGAAGGACGTTGCCGAAATCTTCGCCAGGACCCCCTACATTGCCAGCCTGAAGCCGGGCGGCGAATTCGTTGCCAAGGATTTCGGCGAGGCGGGCGGCGTGCCGATGCTGATGAAGACGCTCTACGATGCGGGCCTGATCCACGGCGACTGCATGACCGTTACAGGAAAAACTGTTGCGGAAAACCTGAAGGACGTCGTCTTCAATAAGGGCCAGAAAGTGATCCGCGAAGCCTCCGATCCGATCTCGCCGAATGGCGGCGTGGTGGGGCTCTGGGGATCGCTCGCCCCGAATGGCGCGATCGTGAAGGTCGCCGGCCTCGAGAACCTGAAATTCACCGGCCCCGCGCGCGTGTTTGATGGCGAGGCGGCCTGCTTCAAGGCCGTCACCGAACGCGACTACCAGGAAGGCGATGTCTTGGTCATCCGGTATGAGGGACCAAAAGGAGGCCCCGGCATGCGCGAGATGTTGTCGACCACGGCGGCCCTCTATGGCCAGGGCATGGGCAACAAGGTGGCGCTGATCACGGATGGTCGCTTCAGCGGCGCGACACGCGGCTTCTGCGTCGGCCATGTCGGCCCCGAAGCGGCCGATGCCGGCCCGATCGGCCTGATCGAGGATGGCGACGTGATCATTCTTGATGCCATTGCCGGCACGATCGACGTTCGCCTGACGCCCGCCGAACTGGAAGATCGCAAACGCAACTGGAAGCCACGCAACACGATGTACGGTTCCGGCGCCTTGCAGAAGTTCGCGAAGCTGGTGGGTCCGGCACATGAAGGCGCCGTCACGCATCCGGGCTTCGAGGGTGAACGCCACGTCTATGCCGATATCTGAAGCTGTTTGAGCCCCGGGCAGGCTCGGTCTAGTATCCGGTCATATTCAGCCGGAGACGCGTGCGAATGACAGACCAGACGTCTGACCTGCCCGGTGGAGAGCCTGACCCGGTCGATCCGGATATCACCAAGGCTCTGTCCGGCCTGCCGGACGGCTTTGGCGATTTTGCGCGCATATTCCAGGATGAGATCCGTCCGGCCCTGCAAGCGCGGGAGGGGGACCGCCTTGCCGCCATCGCAAAGGCGCGGGAGGCGGGATATGTCGGTGGCGGCATCGGCATTGTCGGCGTCCTGATCGGACTGTTCGTTGCCAAGCTGCCCATTCTGGCGATCGTCGCAGCCATGGTCGGGTTCGGCTATGCCTGGTGGGGAGCACGCGATGTTACGAAGCTGGGCAAGGAAGCGAAGACATTGCTGGTTGCGCCCATCGCACGCCAGTTTGAGCTGAGCTTCAACGAGGCCCCGGGACAGGTCGCGTCGATCTACAGGCACCACGACGTCGGCATCGTGCCTGACTGGGACCGGGACAGTTACGAAGACCTGATCACCGGCACACGCAAGGGCGTCGATTTCGAGCTGTTCGAAGCGCACCTGGAAGAACGTCGTCATTCGACCGATTCCAAAGGTCGCACGCAGACCCGCTGGGTCACGGTGTTTCGTGGCCAGTGCCTGCGCTTTGCCTTCCACAAGTCTTTCCATGGCCGCACGCTGGTGACGCGCGATGCTGGTTTCTTCAACCGGTTCGGCGGTGGCAAGGGCATGCAGCGGGCAATGCTCGAAGACCGGGAATTCGAGCGCATCTTCGAAGTCTACACGACTGACCAGGTCGAGAGCCGTTATCTGCTGACCCCGGACCTGATGCAGAATCTGGTCGATATGGAAAAGACCTTCCATGGCGGCAAACTGAAATGCTGCTTCGACGATGGCGAACTCTTGATCACGCTCCAGGGCAGTGACTTGTTCGAACCTGGCAGCATGTTCAAGCGGCTCGACGACCCGGAACGGGTGCGCGAATTGTTGAGCGATTTTGCTGCCGTGTTCAACATCATCGATGCCGTGATGGCCAATCGCCGTGCCCAGGACCCTGGCAGGGACGCCTGACGCTCACGCCGTGCGGGCTGGCAGCGTAAAGGCGGCCAGCAGAGCGATCGGCAGGGTCAGCGTCCATTTCGGTGCCCACCGGGCTACATGCAGTTCGGCAGGAATTTCGAGCGGCGCCACGAGCTGGTCGAGTGTCACAGCGACATCGGGCGAAGGGCCGGTCGAACGGGGAATTGTATGCGTTTCGGGCGTGAAGGCGGTCATCTCTGTTCTCCTTGTGTGCTCACAATGTGAGCGAACGATTACAAATGTACCTCCAATCATGGCAAAAATCCGGCAAAGTGAGCGATTGATCATTTTTAATATTGTGCGGCGGTTCGCTGGCACGCCCCGGCGCGGGCTGTGAGCAATTGGGGCCGCCGTGTGGCACGTCTATTCAGGTTTGCTTCAGCCGCGTTCCGGCATTAGGCAGGCAAGCTGAAAAAAGAGACGTCTGTCCATGTTCCGTATTTTATTCGCCTCCGCTGCCCTGATGGCGGCCATGCCGGCCGCCGCTGACACCTTGTCGCCAAAGCAGGTTCAGCGGTGCAAGGCCATGCAGTCGACGCTGGCGCCGAAACAGGCCGAGATTGAAGAGGCGACAGCCTCGCGCGATGAACTGGCAGCAAGGGCCGAGGCGCTCGGCGACCAGTATGAGGATGCGCAGGTCATGCGCCTCGCCTCATCTTCGAATGCTGAGGCTGCAGATTCGGCCAAGGCAGAGTTCGATGCCGCCCGGCGCGCATTCGCCCAAGCGGAGTTCGCGCTGCAGGCGAACGCACGGCAGTTCAATCAGGATGTCGCTGACTATAATCGGTCCTGTACGCCCAAAAAATAGGCGTCAGTCCTCAAAAATGCCGATGACCGGCACATGGTCTGACGGCTTTTCCAGTTCACGCGCCTTGCGGTAGATTTCGACGCCAGTCAGCCGGTCGGCGGCCTGCGGCGAACAGAGCAGATGGTCGATGCGGATGCCGTGATCCTTCTGGAACGCGCCGCCCTGATAATCCCAGAACGTGTATTGGTGCGCGCGGCCGTCGCAGGTTTCGAACACATCCGTGAGGCCGAGATTCTTGAGGCGCCGGAAGGCTTGCCGCGACTCCGGCAGGGCGAGGGCATCATCGGCCCAGACGCTTTCATCCCAGCTGTCATTGACGCCCGGGATGACGTTATAGTCGCCGCACAGGACGAAAGCCTCTTCCGTTTTCAGCAATGCGCGCGCGTGTCCCTCAAGGGCCTCCATCCATTCCAGCTTGTAGTCAAATTTCTGGCCCGGCGCGGGGTTGCCGTTCGGCAGGTAGATGCCGCCCACGCGGATCGGCGTGTCGGCCATGACCAAAGCCTCGATATAGCGTGACTGGTCGTCCTCCATGGTCGACAGGCCCTTGCGGACATCGTCCAGCGGGTATTTCGACAGGATGGCCACGCCATTATAGGATTTCTGCCCGTGGACGGCGCAGTTCCAGCCCAGTTCTTCCAGTTCCATATAGGGAAAGCCGTCGGTCTCACATTTGAGTTCCTGCAGGCAAACGACGTCACAATCGATTGCGCCGAGCACTTCCAGCACGGTGGGAAGGCGGGCCTTGATCGAGTTGACATTCCATGTGGCGATACGCATGCCCCTCCTTTAACAGCTTCGCCCCATTGTTCCAGCCGGAACGCAAGGCTATGCTGCATTGCGAAACACGTAATCAGGAGGCCCCCATGGGCTCAGTCGGACCACTCCAGATCGTCCTCGTCATCGTGGTAGCTTTGCTCCTGTTCGGTGGCCGTGGCCGTATTTCTTCAATCATGGGCGACATGGCCAAGGGCGTGAGATCGTTCCGGAAGGGCCTCGCTGATGACGATGAGCCCAAGGCCGTCGACAAGGAAGACCTTGTTGACGTGACCCCGAAGAAGAAAGACGAGACGAAAGCCTCGTCATAATGTTTCTGGTGGAGGGCGCATAATGCTGCCCGGAATCGGTTTTTCCGAACTTCTTATCCTTGCCCTCGCGGCCCTCATCATCGTGGGTCCGAAAGATTTGCCATTGATGATGCGCAAGGCCGGCCAGATGGTGGCCAAGGCGCGGTCGATGGCGCGCGAATTCCAGGCTGCCTTTGAGGACATAGCCCGACAGAGCGAACTGGAAGACCTGCGCAAAGAGATCGAAGACCTCAAGCGCAACAATGCCATGACCGAGGCCCAGGATGACCTGGCCAATATGGAAAGCGATCTCAACGCTGCCGTCATGCACAAGGAAGCTGCCGAGGCCGGAGCCCCTGCGCCTGAGCCCAAGCCCAAGGACGACGCTGCGTGAACAAGGTCCCGCCGAAAGACGAACAGCCTGAAATCCTAGACGAAGTGGAAGCCAGCCGGGCGCCGCTGCTGGAGCATCTCACCGAGCTGCGCTCGCGGCTGATCATCTCGCTGGCCGTGCTGGGCATCTCCTCGCTCGGTTGTTTTTTCGTGGCCCAGCCAATCTATGATTTCCTGCTCGCGCCTTTTGCCCAAAAGGCAGAGGCCCTGCGCGGCGCGCCGCTGGAGCTGATCTTCACGGCGCCAATGGAATTCTTCTTCGCCAAGGTGAAGCTCGCGTTGTTCGCGGGCATTTTCTTGGCCTTTCCGGTCATTGCCTGGCAGATCTATGCCTTCGTTGCACCGGGGCTTTACAAGACCGAGCGCGGGGCCTTCTGGCCCTTCCTCGTGATCGCCCCGGCCCTGTTCGCGACAGGGGCGGCGTTCGTTTACATCCTGATGTTGCCGATGCTGGCGCGCTTCTCGATCTCGCAGGAACAAATCGACAGCGGTGTCGCGACGATCAAGCTGTTGCCGAAAGTGTCGGAATACCTGTCGCTGGTGATGGCGCTGATGCTGGCGTTCGGGATTTCCTTCCAGCTACCGGTGATCCTGACCTTGCTCGCCAAGATCGGACTCGTCTCGGCCCAAACCCTGATCAGCGGCCGCAAATATGCGATCGTTCTGATCCTGGGCTTTGCGGCCGTGTTTACCCCGCCGGACATCATTTCCCAGCTCGTCCTGACCGGACCGGTCTATTTTCTCTACGAAATTTCGATCTTTTGCGTGAATCTCATCGAGAAGAAACAGGACGCCGAGGACGCGACACCTGCTGACGAATAGGCAGAATTGATGCGGTGCACGGTTGCATTCGCGCGGCGAATGTTGAACATCGGGGCCTCGCTCAATCCGCGAATCAGGGAGAACCGTTTTGTCACGCGTGAACAGCGTTCTTCTTGTCGATTTCGACAATATCTACGCGGCAACCGGCGTAGGCTTTACCGAAAACGTGGCCAATTGGGTCCTTTGGCTTGAAGATGGCGCGCTGTCTGAACGGCAGAAACGGCGCAAGTTCGTGTCCAAGCGTGTCTACTGGAACCTGCAATACGACGTGCACAGGCCAGTGTTCGAGGCGGCGGGTTTCGAGGCTTTCAACTGCCGCGCCTTCGCCAAGAACAAGATATCGGCCGGCAAGAGCTCGGCCGATATCGTCCTCACCATGGACGCCATCGAGATGGCCATGCAGGTCAAGAATCTCGACGAAGTCATCGTGCTGACGACCGATTCAGATTTCGTGCCTGTGGTGAATCGAATCCAGTCGCCCCGGCTGCATGTTGTGACGGGGGGCAAGGAAACCGACCCGACCTACGAACTCTACAGCCAGCATGCCGATGCCGTGGTCCACATGTCGGCCTTGAAGGCGGCGTGCGACTATGAGCGCACGCCGCGCAAATGGTACCGTTTCCGCAGCCCGCCGCCCGAAGTGGTTGCGCCGCGGCTGGTCCAGGAGCGCCGCTCGCCCTTCATTATGAAGGTGCGCAACGCCGTCATGGACGAGATGGACACGCATACGTCCCGTCCGGCGGACGAACATCCGCACCTCACCCGCGCCGTCGAACTGGTCATGCAGCTTGGTGCCCGCACACCCGACCAGCCAATTGCCCGCGAAAAGATCGTCAAGGCGCTGTCGGCCATTCCGGATTTCACTACGGTGCCGCACAAGGGCCAGCCGGCCTGGTTCGGACTGCGCAACTATGCCGTCATGATGATGCGCCTGCGCGCGCTCGAGCCTTCCATCGAGGTTCACCCGCAAAAGCGTAACGGCACGAAGGTCATTTGCCGAGTGCCCAAGACGGCTGCGCCTGCGGCATTGCAGGCGAGCGCCGACGCCACCGCATAGTGGACGCCGCCCGCGGGGCGCATTAGAGCCTGTAGCAACAGCCATTGCAGGACCTTTCCATGTTCGATATCCGCGCCATCCGAGATAATCCGGACGCCTTCCGCGCCGCCTGGAACCGCCGCAAGCCGGGGCTTGGCGATATCGTCGACCAGATCCATGCGCATGACGGCGCGTTGCGCAAAGCCGTTACCGACAAGCAGGATGCCGAAAAGGTCCGCAACGAGAATTCCAAGTTGATCGGGCGGGCGAAGGCAGAAAAGAACGAGGAAGAGGCCGCGCGCCTCATGGCCCTCGTCGCGGAAGCCAAGCTGACCATCGAGGCCGCTGGCGAACAGGAAGCCGCCGCCAAGGCGCTGCTGGACGACATACTTATGGGTCTGCCCAACTTGCCACTGGCTGAAGTGCCGGAAGGCCAGGATGAAGAGGGCAATGTCGAGCAAAGCCGCTGGGGCGAACCCAAGCGCATCAACAATCCGAAAGACCATGCCGATATCGGCGAGGCGCTGAAAAGCGATCTCGGGTTTTCCCAGATGGATTTCGACAGCGCCGTGAAGATGAGCGGCGCGCGGTTTGTGGCCCTGCGCGGCAAACTCGCCCGCATGGAACGGGCGCTGGCGGCCTTCATGCTGGACCTGCAGACGGGTGAGCATGGCTATGAGGAAGTCAGTCCGCCGCTGCTGGTGCGCGACAATGCACTCGTGGGCACGGGGCAGTTGCCGAAGTTTGCTGGGGATCTTTTCGGAATTGAACTTCCAAAGCACATGTTGGTCGATCAGATAACAGCTCATATCAACGAAATGTTCGACGAGCATAAGCAGCGATTTCGAGGTGAAGACTACGAGTTCAAACTCGACGAAATTGATGAATTCCTAGACTCGGAAAGATACGACATGCTCGAAAGAGCAAAATCGTTGGATTATGGGGAACGCGAACTTTCGCTCTTTAGAATGAGGTTGATTCCCACCGCCGAAGTCCCGCTTACGAACCTCGTCCGTGACCAAATCCTCGATGCCTCGCGCTTTCCGCTCCGCTTCACCGCGCATACGCCTTGCTTCCGCTCGGAAGCCGGCAGCGCGGGGCGCGATACGAAGGGCATGATCCGCCTGCACCAGTTCAACAAGGTCGAACTCGTCTCCATCGTGGAGAATGAGGAACAGGGCCTTGGCGAACTCGAACGCATGACGGGCTGCGCCGAGGAAGTGCTGAAACGCCTCGACCTGCCGTTCCGTCGCATGCTGCTCTGCACCGGCGACATGGGGGCAGGGGCCCGCAAGACCTATGATCTCGAAGTCTGGCTGCCGAGCCAGAACACCTATCGCGAGATCAGTTCCTGTTCCTATTGCGGCGACTTCCAGGCCCGTCGCATGGACGCGCGCTTCCGCAAGGAGGCGGGTGCGAAGCCCGAATTCGTCCACACGCTGAACGGTTCCGGTCTCGCCGTCGGCCGCACGCTGGTTGCCGTGATCGAAAATTACCAGAACGAAGACGGTTCCATCACCGTGCCGGATGCGTTGCGCCCCTACATGGGCGGGCTGGAGACCATCGCATGAGAATCCTGCTCACCAATGATGACGGCATCAATGCGCCGGGCCTGTCGGTGCTGGAAGACATTGCCAAGGAATTGTCTGACGATATCTGGATCGCGGCCCCCGAAGAGGAGCAGTCAGGCAAGGGGCGCGCCATCTCGCTGACCCAGCCTGTGCGAACGCGCAAGGTTGGCGCCAAGGCCTGGGCCATTGCAGGCACGCCATCCGATTGCGTGCTGCTGGCCATGCAGGACCTGATGCCGGACGCGCCGGACCTTGTGCTCTCCGGCGTCAATCGCGGCCAGAACATTGCCGAGGACACCAGTTTTTCCGGCACCATCGCGGCGGCCATGTTCGGCATGCAGCTGGGCATTCCTTCGATCGCCCTCAGCCAGGCGCAAAGCTTTCGCGAGCGCGGCTCGCTGCCATGGGAAACCGCCCGGGCATGGGGCGCGAAGACGTTGCGGCCGCTGCTCAAGCAGGGCTGGCCTTCGGATGTCGTGATCAATGTGAACTTCCCGGACCGTGAACCGGAAGACGTTGCTGGCATCCAGATCACCCGTCAGGGGTTCCGGGACGAGAGCATCATCCATACTGACCGCCGCGAGGACCTGCGCGGCAATGATTATTACTGGATCGGCTACAAGGGAAAGCTGTCCAAGCCCGATGCCGGGACCGACCTGCGGGCCATCTATGATGGCTATGTCTCGGTTTCGCCCCTGCATGTCGACCTGACGCACGAAGCCTATCTCAAGGAATTGCGCGAGACATGGCCGACCTGATCGCCGATCCCTTCCGCGCCGCGCGCCTTGTCCTGCATCTGCGGCAGGAGGGAATTACCGATGGCGGCGTGCTGAAGGCGATGGAGACGATCGACCGGGGTGCGTTCGTCTATACGCCGGGCCTCGAAAAGCTCGCCTTCGAAGACTGCGTCCTGCCGATCCCCTGCGGCCAGATCGTGCCGCGTCCGGCAGTGACCGGCCAGCTGTTGCAGGCCCTCCAGATCAAGCAGATGCGTGAGGCGCGCATCCTGCTGATCGGCGTCGGCAGCGGGTATACGGCCGCGCTCGCGGCCCAGCTCGGCGCCGATGTCTTCGCAATGGACCGTTTCCGCCGTCTTTGTGACGCCGCCCGGCGGCGCATGCTCGACCTCGGCCTCGGCAACGTTGCCGTCCGGCATGGTGACGGTCTCACCGGGTGGCCTGAGCGTGGCCCCTATGACCGGATACTTCTCACGGGCGCGGTCGACGAGGTGCCGGACGTCCTGTTGCAGCAATTGGCCAAGGGCGCAGTTCTGATTGCGCCGCTGCAAACCGCCGATTCGCAGGTCCTGCTGAGAATGGGCGCGGATGGCACGCAACAGCGTCTGGCCATCGCCCATCCGCTTCCGGCGCTGGTCGAGGGACGCTCACGCGCCCTCTAGGACAGATTCGCACGGCCTGCAGGGCTTGTTTGCCAAGGCCTGCGCCCACCGCTATAGGGGCATGACTTTCGCAGGCACCCTGAGGGGGCTGCCGCGATGCAGGGTTACAGGGAGTTGACCACAATGCAGAACAAATTCGCCGCGGTATTCGCCATTTTCGCGGGTCTTTCCCTTCCAGCACTTGCGCAAGCTGCGCCGGCAGCGGGTCCGGGCGTCCTGACGCAAGTCATGTTCTTCCTGCCGCTGATCCTGATTTTTTACTTCCTGCTCATCCGTCCGCAGCAGCAACGCGCCAAGAAGCACAAGCTGATGGTCGAGAACGTCAAGCGCGGCGACGCTGTCGTCACGTCGGGTGGCCTGATCGGCAAGGTCACCAAGGGTGGCGACACCGAAGTCACCGTCGAGCTGGCCGAAAATGTCCGGGTGCGCGTGATCAAGGCCATGGTCGTTGAAGTGCGCGGCAAGAGCGAGCCGGTCGCCGCCAACGACTAGGTCTACCGCGCTCGGCCGCTTTCCCGCCTAAGGACGAATACATGCTTCAGTTTCCGCTCTGGAAGATCTGCCTGATCCTCGGCATCATGCTGTGGGGCATCATAATGGCCCTGCCGAACGTCGTGAACATGTCCGGTGCGCCCGCCGGCGTGCCCAAGCAGGGCGTCAATCTCGGCCTCGATCTTCAGGGCGGCGTCTATCTGATGATGGAAATCAACCCGGATGAAGTCGTTGCCAACCGGCTGGAAGTCTTCGCCATCGACGTGCGCAACGCGCTGGGCAACAAGGACGGAAAGACGCTGATCGGCCACCTGCCGACCATCGATGGCCGCACACTTAACATCAATCTGACGCGCCCCGATGCTGACGGCAATTTTCCGATGGATGAGGCGCTCGCCCGCGTTCGCAAGCTGAATGGCAGCGTCGAAGGCGCTATCGGCGGCGCGAAGACCTATGACATCGAAGCGGCCGGTCCCGCTGTGATCAAGGTCACGGTCCCGGCGACATCGGAAGAAACCCTGATGAAAGACGCCCTCGCCAAGACGATGACCATCGTGCGGCGCCGCGTCGACCCAGAAGGCGTCAGCGAGATTTCCATCACGCCGCAGGGCAACAGCCGCATCATCCTCGAAGCGCCGGGCGAACCCGATGCAACGCGCCTGAAGAGCCTGCTCAGCCGAGACGGCAAGATGACGTTCAACCTGGTCGAAAGCAGCCCTTCAGCGATCGCGGCTGCCGAGAAAGGCGTC
>NZ_JBDNGN010000070.1:0-17879 GCF_041689225.1 Hyphomonas sp.
ACCCCTCGCTTCTTGCCGAACCGCTTCACGATCCTCGGCGCGACGAGCAGGCCGATCAGCGCCGAGAGGAAGACCAGCAAGGTCCACAGGAATATCTGGCCGCCCGAGAAGCCCCAGAAATAGGTCAGCATGAGGAAGGCGAGCGCGGCGGAAAGGCCGGAAGCGACCGCGCCGAACAGGGTGGCGATGAACAGGGCGAAGAAGGACCGGTCACCCAGCGTTTCGAAGACTTCCTTGAAAATGGTGCCCAGGCCGATCTTTCGACGCGGCGGCGGCGCGTGAAAGTGCTTGATCTGGGAATGCGTACCAAGGGCGGAGACCATGATGGCGAGGAAAATCAGGACCGAGGAGATGATGCCATAGGTGGCATAGCCGTCCCGATTGAGTGTGCCGACCGGGTATTTGTCTGTGGCGACCAGGAGCACGCCGAACATGAGAACGCTCATGAGATTGCCGCCGGTCCAGCCGAAGTAGAGCCGCCAGGCCTGCAGCTTGGTTCGTTCGTCATAGTCCTGCGAGAGTTCGGGCATCAGCGACGAACTGGGTGTTTCATAGAAGGTGATGAACGTGCGGATCAGGATGGCGAGCAGGAGCAGGTACCAGAACATCTGGCCGTCGCTCAGCTCGGGCGGGTTCCAAAGCAGGAAATAGCTGACCGATACCGGAATCGCCGCCGCGTACATGAAGGGATGCCGCCGCCCCCATCGTGATCGCCAATTGTCTGACAGGTACCCAACCACCGGGTCACTGATGGCATCGACCACGAGCGCGATGAAAATGGCGAGGCCGACCAGGCCAGGCTCGACGCCAACGACCGTGCCGTAAAAGAGAAGCAGGAAATAGCCGAAGCCAGCGTCTTTCACGCCATAGGCCACAGAGCCAAATCCATAAGCGATCCGGGTGGAAAATGATGTACGGTGCGCCATTACAGAGTTCATCGTGCTGCCACTGTATTCAGCTTGATGCGGGAGTCATCCTTAATCGGCCGGACTTGGCGTCGAGTAAACCTGAGCAAGGGAAGGGTTGAGCATCGCGATACCCAGTATTCTCAATTGCCGCCTCGACCTTCGCCGGGAAGCCGGCGCGGCAGGCGATTCTCTCGTCATGCTTCACCCCCGACCGGGAAGCGGTGGGCCAGGGCGGCGGCGAATCTCGATTCGGTCGTGCAACCGGTGTGTGCGGGACACAGTTTGGTGATGGGCCCATGAATGCACGTTGCGCATCGGCTGTGATGCCGCATATACCCTGTTGCGGCACGCGGGTGGCAGGCTGGTCGCCGGGCTTCAGGAGCGGGGGGCCAATTTGGCGTTCACGGGCCGGATCGCCAGGCCTCACGATCCACCGCAGGTTCCGCCTGCAAATTCCCCGTTTCGCCTGTTGACGCAGCCGAGTCCTTCCCATAGAAGCACCAATTCGCCGGGAAGGCCGCGCTTAATTAGCGAACGCTCCCTCGAAACTGACAATTTAACCTACCCACGCCCGGGCGCTCGATGCTGACGAGCCATCGCCCTGGGCTTAAGTGTTTTGTGTGGACGGACGAGACGATGGAACGACAGAATATCCGGATCAGGCTCAAAGCCTTCGATCACCGCGCGCTCGACATGTCGGCGAAAGAGATCGTGAACACGGCCAAGCGCACAGGCGCGGAAGTGAAGGGGCCTATCCCGCTTCCGACCCGCATCGAGCGTTTCACCGTGAACCGTTCGCCGCACGTCGACAAGAAATCCCGCGAGCAGTTCGAAGTTCGCACTCATAAGCGCATCCTCGACATCGTGGACCCGACCCCACAAACGGTCGACGCGCTGATGAAGCTCGACCTGTCGTCGGGCGTTGGCATTGAAATCAAGCTTGAGGGAGCACGCTAATGGCGCTTCCAGCTCCCCGCTCCGGCGTGCTGGCCCGCAAACTGGGCATGACGCGCGTCTTTGACGAAGACGGTCGCCACATTCCGGTGACCGTGCTGTCGCTTGACGGCTGCCAGGTTGTTGGCCTGCGCACTGAAGACGAGCGCAAGGTCACCACGAAGAAGGGCGGCGAAGTCACCCGCACAGATGGCTACAAGGCTGTCATCCTCGGTACCTCCGACAAGAAAGCCAAGCGCACGAACAAGGCCCTGCGCGGCCAGTTCGCGAAAGCCGGCGTCGCGCCGAAGGCCAAGCTCAAGGAATTCCGCGTCTCTGGCGACCTGCCGGAAATTGGCGCTGAAGTGCTCGCTGACCATTTCGTGCCCGGCCAGAAGGTCGACGTGTCCAGCAACGCAATCGGCAAGGGCTTCGCCGGCGCCATGAAGCGCTGGAATTTCGGCGGCCTGCGCGCCACGCACGGTGTGTCGCTCTCGCACCGTTCGCACGGTTCGACTGGTATGAACCAGGATCCGGGCCGCGTGTTCAAGAACAAGAAAATGGCCGGCCACCTCGGTACCGACCGTATCACTACCCAGAACCTGACGGTTGTGCGCACCGATGTTGAGCGCGGCCTGATCCTCGTGAAGGGCGCCGTTTCCGGTCATGACGGTTCGTTCGTGGAAATCCGCGATGCCGTGAAAAAAGCCCTGCCGAAGGACGCGCCGATAGCCGGTTCGTTCAAGTCGGCAGATGCGCCAGCCCAGACAGAGGGTGCTGAATAATGGAACTCGCAGTCACAACCCTCGCCGGCAAAGCCGCTGGCAAGATTACGCTCGACGACGCGATCTTCGGTATCGAGGATATCCGCAAGGACCTCCTCCACCGTACGGTCCGCTGGCAACTGGCCAAGCGCCAGGCTGGCACGCACAAGACCCAGACCCGGTCCGAAGTGTCGGTCACGACCAAGAAATTCATCCGCCAGAAAGGTTCGGGCGGCGCACGTCACGGCTCACGCAACGCCCCGATCTTTGTCGGTGGTGGTGTCGCTCACGGCCCGCGCGTTCGTAGCCACGCCCATGACCTTCCCAAGAAGATCCGCAAGCTGGCGCTCGCTCACGCGCTGTCGTCGAAAGTGGTCGCCCAGTCGATCATGGTGATCGATGCAGCGACGCTGAAAGAAGCAAAGACCAAGGACCTGGCGGCTCACTTCGCTGGTCTCGGCATCGTGAACGCCCTGATCATCTCGGGCATCACGGTTGACGAAAACTTCGCCAAGGCCGCGCGCAATATCCCGAACGTGGATGTGCTCCCGGTTGCCGGCCTGAACGTGTATGACATCCTGCGCCGCAAGACGCTCGTCATCACGAAGGAAGCAGCTGAAGGCATTCAGGCCCGCTTCGACGGCACGCTGGCTCAACCCGCAATCGCAGCAGAGGCTGAATAGTCATGGCTGATCCGAAGCAACATCACTACGACGTCATCCGTCGCCCGATCATCACCGAGAAATCGACGTTGGTCGCCGAAGAGAACAAGATCGTTTTTGAAGTGTCCATCGACTCTGACAAGAAGACGATCAAGGAGGCCGTCGAGGCCCTGTTCAAGGTTGAGGTCACCAAGGTCAACACGCTGCTCCAGAAGGGCAAGACGAAGCGTTTCAAAGGTCACCTCGGTCGTCGCAATGACGTCAAGAAGGCCATTGTCACGCTCGCCGAAGGCCAATCTGTCGATATCTCGACAGGTCTGTAGGGGAAGGACGTAGAAAATGGCACTTAAGACATTCAACCCAACTTCCCCCGGCCGTCGCCAGCTCGTGCTGGTCGACCGTTCGGACCTGCACAAGGGCAAGCCCGTCAAGGCGCTGACCGAAGGCCTGTCCAAGAAGGGTGGCCGCAACAACCGCGGTCGTATCACCGCACGCCGTATCGGTGGCGGCGCCAAGAAGCTGTACCGCAAGGTCGACTTCAAGCGCACGCGCTGGGACATGCCTGCCGTCGTCGAGCGGCTGGAATATGATCCGAACCGCACGGCGTTCATCGCCCTGATCAAGTACGAAGACGGCCTGCTATCCTACATCATCGCGCCACAGCGCCTTGAAGTCGGCGACACGGTGGTCACGTCGAAAACGGCTGACATCAAGCCGGGCAACACGCTGCCGCTCAAGAATATCCCGGTCGGTACGATCATCCACAATATCGAGCTGAAGCCTGAAAAGGGCGCTCAGATGATCCGGTCGGCTGGCACCTATGCCCAACTGGTCGGTCGTGACGGTGGTTATGCCCAGATCAAGCTGACGTCGGGCGAGCTTCGCATGGTGCTCGACACCTGTCTGGCAACGATCGGCGCCGTTTCGAACCCGGACAACATGAACCAGGTCCTGTCCAAGGCCGGACGCAAGCGTCACATGGGCAAGCGCCCGTCTGTCCGCGGCGTGGTCATGAACCCGGTCGACCACCCGCACGGTGGTGGCGAAGGCAAGAGTTCCGGTGGTCGTCACCCAGTGACGCCATGGGGCAAGAAAACCCGCGGTCCAAAGACCCGTTCAAACAAAGCGACGGATCGTCTGATCATCCGCCGCCGTAACGCGAAACGCTAGAGGAGCCGCGAGACATGCCACGTTCTGTCTGGAAAGGCCCATTTGTTGACGGCTATCTGCTGAAGAAAGCCGAAGAGGCTCGCGCCTCCGAGAAGCGCTCGGTCATCAAGACCTGGTCGCGCCGTTCGACAATCCTGCCTAATTTCATCGGCCTGAACTTCCAGGTCCATAACGGCAACAAGTTCATCCCGGTCACGGTCTCGGAAGAGATGGTCGGCCACAAGTTTGGCGAGTTTGCTCCGACCCGTACGTTCTACGGTCACGGTGCGGACAAGAAAGCGAAGCGGAAGTAGTCATGAGCAAGGCTAAAAATCCTCCGAAGCAGGCTCCAAACGAGTCACGCGCTGTTCTGCGCATGTACCGTTCGAGCCCGCAAAAGCTGAACCTGCTGGCCCAGCAGATTCGCGGAATGCCGGTTGAGCGTGCGCTCGCCGAGCTTCAGTTTTCGCCGAAGCGTCCTGCCAAGGATGTTCGCAAACTGCTGCAGAGCGCGATCGCCAATGCAGAGAACAATCACGGTCTCGACATCGACAGTCTCGTCGTTGCTGAAGCCCACGTCGGCAAGAACATGGTGATGAAGCGTATCCGGGCCCGTGCCCGTGGCCGCGCAGCCCGTGTCCTGAAGCCATTTGCGCAAGTTACCATTGTCCTTCGTGACACAAGCATGGAAGCGGAGGCCGCCTGATGGGTCAGAAAGTTAATCCGATCGGTTTTCGTCTCGGTATCAACCGGACAGCTGACAGCCGCTGGTATGCAGACAGTGCCGATTTCGGCCGTCTGTTGCATGAGGACCTTGCCATTCGCAAGGCGATCCGCGCCAAGCTGAAGCAAGCCGGCATTTCGAAAATCATTATCGAGCGTCCGCACAAGAAGTGCCTGATCACGATCCACACAGCCCGTCCGGGCCTGGTGATCGGCAAGAAGGGCGGCGACATCGAGGTCCTGCGCAAGGAACTCGGCAAGATGACCACTGATGAGGTCCGCGTGAACCTCGTCGAGATCCGCAAGCCGGAAATCGACGCCACGCTGATCGCTGATGACATCGCACGCCAGCTCGAGCGCCGGGCATCGTTTCGCCGCACAATGAAGCGTTCTATCCAGTCGGCCATGCGTCTCGGCGCCCAGGGCATTCGTGTCATGGTTGCCGGTCGTCTTGGCGGTGCGGAAATCGCACGGACCGAGCAGTATGCAGAAGGCTCCGTGCCGCTGCACACGCTGCGCGCCGACATTGACTACGGTACTGCTGAAGCCCTCACGACCTATGGCATCATCGGCATCAAGGTCTGGGTCTACAAGGGCGAGATCATGGAGCATGATCCAATGGCCCAGGACAAACGCCTCGAAGCGTCTGGCCAGGCACGTGCCCGGGCCAATACCAATCAACGCGGACCGGCTACCGGTGCGCAAGCCTCGGGAGCGTAAGAGATGCGTCAACCGAAGCGAACCAAATTCAGGAAGGCCTTCAAGGGCCGGATCAATGGCAAGCCCAAGGGCGGCTTCACGCTGGCGTTTGGCGAGTTCGGCCTCAAGGCGCTCGAGCCTGAGCGGGTTACAGCGCGTCAGATCGAGGCAACTCGCCGGGCTGTCACGCGCTATATGAAGCGTCAGGGCAAAGTGTGGATCCGCGTATTCCCGGATGTGCCTGTGTCGGCAAAGCCGATCGAAGTCCGGATGGGCAAGGGCAAGGGCGGTGTCGACCGTTGGGTCGCCCGCGTCTCGCCAGGCCGCATCCTGTTCGAGATCGACGGTGTGCCGGAAGATGTTGCACGCGAAGCCCTGCGCCTTGGTGCAGCCAAGCTTCCGATCAAAACAAAAGTCGTCAAGCGGATTGAGGGGATCTGATCATGAAAGCCTCTGATGTGAGAACAAAAAGTGCCGACCAGCTCAAGGATGAGTTGATCAAGCTAAAAAAAGAACAGTTCAACCTGCGTTTCCAGTCGGCCACCGGCCAGCTTGAAAAAACTGCCCGTGCCAAGGAAGTCCGTCGCGACATTGCTCGCGTCAAGACGATCCTTCGCGAAAAGGCCGTGGCGGGAAAGGCTTAGGAGAGAGAACATGCCTAAACGTATTATGGAAGGTGTCGTTGTCTCGACGAAGCAGGACAAGACAGCCATCGTTCGCGTCGAGCGTACCTTCACCCACCCGGTGATGAAAAAGATCGTTCGCCGCTCGAAAAAGTATCACGCCCATGACGAAGGCAATGCCGCCGTCGAAGGCCAGATCGTGACCATCCAGGAATGCCCGCCGCATTCCAAGCTGAAGCGCTGGGAACTCGTTTCCGGCGAAGGGAGTGACGCATGATCCAGATGCAGAGTAACCTCCGGGTCGCCGACAATTCGGGCGCGCGCCGGGTCCAGTGCATCAAGGTGCTGGGTGGTGCTGGTCGCCGTTACGCTTCTGTGGGCGACGTCATTGTCGTGTCCATCAAGGAAGCGATCCCGACCGGCCGCGTGAAGAAGGGTGACGTCCGCAAGGCCGTCGTCGTTCGCGTCGCCAAGGACATCAATCGTGCAGACGGTTCGACCATCCGGTTCGACTCCAATGCTGCCGTTCTCATCAACAATAATGGTGAGCCAATCGGAACCCGCGTTTTTGGTCCGGTGCCGCGTGAACTTCGCGGCAAGAACCAGGTCAAGATCGCCAATATGGCGCCGGAGGTTTTGTAGTCATGGCTGCGAAGATCAAAAAGGGTGACACAGTCATCGTGCTCGCGGGACGCGACAAGGGTTCGAAAGGCGAGGTGCTTAAAGTGCTCGTTGACGAACACCGTGTTGTTGTTCGTGGCGTGAATGTTGTGAAGCGTCACCAGAAGCCAACACAAATGGACCCGGGTGGCATCAAGAATTTTGAAGCTACGATCCACGTGTCCAATGTTGCACACGCTGATCCACGCGACGGCAAGCCCGTCCGCGTCGGTTTCAAGACAGACGAGCATGGCCGCAAGACGCGGTTTGCCAAGCGTTCAGGGGAATCCATCGATGTCTAAGGCATACGAACCCCGTCTCAAGACGAAATACCGCGATGAGATCCGGGGCAAACTGCAAGAGCAGTTCAGCTACTCGAACCCAATGCAGGTTCCGAAACTCGACAAGGTCGTGATCAACATGGGTGTGGGCGAAGCTGTCGCCGATTCCAAGAAGATCAAGGCCGCGCTGTCCGAACTGGAGCGCATCGCGGGCCAGAAGCCAGTGGCCACCGTGGCCCGCAAATCCATCGCCGGCTTCAAGCTGCGCGAAGGCATGCTGATCGGTTGCAAGGTGACCTTGCGCCGGGACCGCATGTTCGAGTTCCTCGACCGCCTGACCAACATTGCGCTTCCGCGCGTGAAGGACTTCCGTGGTCTGAACGCCAAGAGCTTTGACGGCATGGGCAACTTTGCCATGGGCCTCAAGGAACACATCGTTTTCCCGGAGATCGCTTACGATCAGGTGGAAGAGATTCGCGGTATGGACATCATTGTCTGCACCACCGCCTCAACCAACGAAGAAGCCAAGGCACTGCTCGCCGAATGTGGCTTCCCGTTCCGGAACTAGCGCCAGGAGATCTGCTGATATGGCAAAGAAGAGCGCAATCGAGAAGAACAACCGGCGTCAGAAGCTTGTTGCCCGCTATGCGGACAAGCGTGCTGAGCTGAAGGCCATCGCGATGGACGAGAACCTGTCTCTTGAGGAGCGCTTCAAAGCGCGTCTCAAATTGTCAGAGCTTCCTCGGAACTCCGCGCCGAGCCGTGTTCGCAATCGCTGCGAGGTTACCGGGCGTCCGCGCGGTTACTATCGTAAATTCAAGATGTCGCGGATCGCGCTCAGGGACCTCGGTTCTACGGGCATGATCCCCGGTCTCGTGAAATCCAGCTGGTAGGGAGGAAGAGCTAAATGAACCTTTCTGATCCCCTCGGCGACATGCTGACCCGCATCCGGAACGCCCAGATGCGCGGCATGTCTAAAGTTGTAACCCCGGCGTCGAAAATCCGCGCCCGCGTCCTGGATGTCCTCATTAATGAGGGTTACATCCGCGACTATGCGGAAGTGGAAAAAGACGGCCACAAGAACCTCGAAATCGAGCTAAAGTATTACGAAGGCCAACCGGTCATTTCGGAGATCAAGCGTATCTCCAAACCGGGTCGCCGCGTGTACTCTTCGGTCTCTGACATTCCGCTCGTGCGCAATGGCCTTGGCATTTCCATCCTGTCGACTTCGCAGGGTGTCATGTCGGACAATGCCGCACGGACGAAAAATGTCGGTGGCGAAGTGCTCTGTCGGGTATTCTAGGAGAGCGCTGATGTCACGTATTGGAAAACTTGCAATCCCGGTCCCGAATGGCACGACGGTTTCCGTCAATGGCCAGACGATCACGGCAAAAGGCCCCAAGGGCGAAATGACGTTCACCGTCGCTGAAGTCATCACACCGAAGTTCGAGAATAACGAACTTTCGCTGATGCCACGCGCCGACATGGTGAAGACGGCTGAAGACAAGATCGCGACTGAAAAGTCGCGTGGCCGTCGTTTGCCTACGTTCGCCGAAGCCCTCGACTCGACGGCCCGCACACAGTGGGGCACCGCTCGCGCGCGCGCCGCCAACATGGTACAGGGTGTTTCGGAAGGCTTCACCAAGTCGCTCGAACTGGTCGGCGTGGGTTACCGCGCGCAGATGCAGGGCAGTGACCTGAAGCTGGCCCTCGGCTTCTCGCACGATGTGATCTACAAGGCGCCGCAAGGCATCTCGCTCGCCTCGTCGAAGCCGACCGAAGTCGTTATCACTGGTGCTGACAAGCAATCCGTTGGTCAGGTCGCCGCTGAAATCCGTAAGTATCGTCCGCCTGAGCCTTATAAAGGCAAGGGTATCCGGTACGTTGGCGAATATGTCCGCCGCAAGGAAGGCAAGAAGAAGTAAGCCAATGAAAAGTTCACGCGAAAAATTGCAGCGCCGCGCTCAGCGGGTCCGCACAAAGCTCCGCAAGGTCGCCGAAGGGCGCCCGCGCCTGTCGGTTGCGCGCAGCCACAAGAACATTTCTGCCCAGATTATCGACGACGAAAAGGGCGTAACGCTCGCTTCGGCATCGACCCTGGAAAAGGATGTCCTGGGCAAGTCTAAGACTGGCGCTGATTCTGCTGCTGCCGCCCTCGTTGGCAAAGCGCTCGCCGAGCGCGCCAAGAAGGCCGGTGTCGAGGACGTCGTGTTTGATCGCGGCGGCTACATGTTCCACGGCCGGGTGAAAGCCCTGGCAGACGCCGCCCGTGAGGGCGGCCTCAAATTCTAGGGAGAAGCCAAATGGCTGAAGAAAGAGGACGAGGCCGCCGTCGCGATCGTGAGGAAGAAGTTTCCGAGATCGTCGACAAGCTGGTTGGCATCAACCGCGTCGCCAAGACGGTGAAGGGCGGCAAGAACTTCGGTTTCGCCGCGCTCGTCGTGGTCGGTGACCAGAAGGGCCGCGCAGGCTTCGGCAAGGGCAAAGCCCGCGAAGTGCCTGAGGCGATCCGCAAGGCAACCGAAGAAGCCAAGCGCAACATGGTGCGCGTGCCACTTCGCGAAGGCCGCACGCTTCACCATGACGGCAAGGGCCGCCATGGTGCTGGCAAGGTTGTGCTCCGCGCAGCGCCTCCGGGTACGGGCGTTATCGCCGGTGGTCCGATGCGCGCCGTGATGGAAGTGCTTGGCGTCCAGGACGTTGTCGGCAAGTCGATCGGTTCGTCGAACCCGTACAACATGGTTCGCGCCACGTTTGATGCTCTTAAAGAACAAGCCAGCCCGCGGTCTGTCGCTTCCAAGCGCGGCCTCAAGGTTCAGGATGTTGTCGGTCGTCGTACCGATGGTGCATCCGAAGCCGGCATGGCCGACACCGTAAGCTAGAGGGACAGGCGACATGGCGAAGAAAATGCTCACCGTCCGTCAAACGGGCAGCCCGATCGGCCGCGATCCCAGCCAGCGCCAGACGCTGATGGGGCTTGGCCTGAACAAGGTTGGCCGTACGAAGGAACTTGAAGATACTGCGCCGGTGCGTGGTATGATCCGCAAAGTGGCCCACTTGGTCGAGGTGGTCAGCGAGTAGCGCGATTTGCGCGAACTGGCTGCTGTCTCTCAGAATAGATTATCGGAAGATAAAGCGATGAAACTCAACGATCTGTCCCCAGCTGAGGGCTCCACCAAGAACCGCATGCGCGTTGGTCGCGGTGTCGGCTCGGGTAAAGGCAAGACAGCCGGTCGCGGCGTCAAGGGCCAGAAGGCTCGTTCCGGCGTTGCCGTGAACGGCTTCGAAGGCGGCCAGATGCCAATCTACATGCGTCTGCCAAAGCGTGGCTTCACGGCGCGCAACTCGAAATCGCACGCCTGGATCAACCTCGGCCGTCTCGGCAAGGCGATCGAAGAGGGCAAGCTCGACGCCAAGAATGTTACCGAGGACACGCTGATGGCAGCGGGCCTGATCAACAAGCTCGGCGATGGCGTGCGCCTGCTCGCCAAGGGCGACGCTCCCAAAAAGGTCAACATTACAGTGACCGGCGCCTCGAAAGCGGCCATTGAAGCAATCGAGAAGGCGGGCGGAACGGTCACGTTGACTGGTCCCACGAAAGACACAGCTGAAGTTTAATCAGCGGTTTTTTTCCGACACCCCTTCACAAACACTGTTTCGCCGCCGATTTTGGCGGCGAACGCTTTTTCAGGGAGGCTGAACGGCCGATGGCGAATGCTGCAGAACAAATGGCTCGCAACGTCAATTTTGCGAGCTTCGGGAAAGCCAAGGACCTCCAGAACCGGATCCTGTTCACGCTGGCGATTCTCGTCCTGTACCGGCTAGGCACGTTCATCCCGATTCCCGGCCTCGACCCATCGCAGTACGCGAGCCTTTTCGCCAGCCAATCCAGCGGCATTCTCGGGTCGATGAACTTGTTTGCCGGCGGCGCCGTCGAGCGTATGGGCGTCTTCGCCCTGAACGTGATGCCGTACATCACGGCGTCGATCATCATCCAAATGATGACGTCGGCTTCGCCCACGCTTGAAAAACTCAAGAAAGAGGGCGAATCGGGCCGCAAGCAGATCAACCAGTACACCCGCTACCTGACGCTCGCGTTCGCGCTGGTTCAGTCATTCGCGATTGCGGGCGGCCTGTCGGCGGTCCGCATCGAGGGTATCGCGCCCTGGTTCTTCATCCTGACCGGCGTCGTGACGCTGACCGGCGGCACCATGCTGCTGATGTGGATGGGCGAGCAGATCACAGCACGTGGCATCGGCAACGGCATCTCGCTTATCATCTTTGCGGGCATCGTGGCCGAACTACCGCGCGCGATCTTCAACCTGATCACACAGGCCCGCACGACGTCCGTGAACATCGTCTTCGTGATTGCCATCGCGGCCATGGTCATCGCGCTCGTCATGTTCATCGTGTTCATGGAGCGCTCTCAGCGCCGATTGCTGATCCAGTATCCGAAGCGCCAGCAGTCCCAAGGGTTCGCGCAAGGCCAGCGCAGCTTCCTGCCGCTCAAGATCAACACGTCCGGCGTTATTCCGCCGATCTTCGCCTCGGCCCTGCTGATGCTGCCGATGACGGTAATCGGTTTCCTTGGTGGCAATGTCGCGGATGGCGGCGGCAGCGGTATTCTCGGCGTCCTGGCGACTCACTTCTCGCCGGGCTCGTGGACCTACATCATCACGCAGGCTGTCCTGATTGCCTTCTTCTGCTTCTTCTACACGTCGATCATGTTCAATCCGGAAGAGACCGCAGACAATCTGCGCAAGTATGGCGGGTTCATTCCCGGCATCCGTCCCGGGTCCAACACAGCGGCGTATATCGACTATGTCCTGACGCGCCTGACCACGATCGGTGCCCTCTACCTGGTCTTCGTCTGTATTCTTCCAGAGCTGTTGCGTCGCTATTTCCCCGAGATCCCGTTTTACATAGGTGGAACATCTCTGCTCATTGTGGTTTCGGTAACAATGGATACGGTTACGCAGATTCAGTCGCATTTGATCGCGCACCAGTATGAAGGCATGATCAAGAAGTCGAAGCTCGGGGGCCGCAAGAAATGAATTTGATACTGTTCGGGCCGCCTGCGGCCGGAAAGGGTACACAAGCGAAACGTCTCGTGGAGGAGCGCGGATTCGTCCAGCTTTCCACCGGCGACATGTTGCGCGCTGCGCGGGCATCAGGCTCAGAGCTTGGCGAGCGCGTGGCCCAGATCATGGATGATGGCGGCCTCGTGTCGGACGAGATCGTGATCGCGCTGATCGATGAGCAGCTGGAAGTACAGGCCGGAGCGCCGGGCTTCATTTTCGACGGGTTTCCACGCACGGTCGGCCAGGCCGAGGCGCTGGATACGCTGCTCGACTCACGCGGCAGTGCCGTGGACCTCGTGATCCGCATGCTGGTCGACGATGACAAGCTGCTGACCCGCGTGACCAAGCGGTTCGAGGAGCAGGGCCGGAAAGACGACAATCCGGAAACTTTCTCGCGCCGACTTGAAAAATACTATGAAGATACAGCGCCCTTGCTGCCGATCTACGCCGAACGCGGCGTGCTGGTCGAGATCGACGGAATGGGTGAAATTGACACGGTCGCGTCCGAAATTGACACGGCCCTGAAACAGACGGCCTAAAGCTGGGATTCCGCTGTTGACGCGGGGATTTGCGGGGCTATAAGCCTCATCTCTTAGCTTAAGGCTTAATCGCCAGTGCGCGACGGGGCGGGATCCGCCCCCTTGCGCTCTTTATGTTTGAAACAGTCGCTTCAGGAGTAACGGCTTTGGCCCGTATTGCAGGCGTTAACATCCCGACCAACAAGCGCGTTGAAATCGCGCTACGTTATATTCACGGCATTGGTCCGGCCATGGCACGCGAAATCATTGAAAAAGTGGGCATCGCGCCTGCACGCCGCGTTGCGGAACTGTCTGACGCCGAAGTCATTGGCATTCGCGAAGCGATCGACGGTGGCTACATGGTCGAAGGCGACCTTCGCCGCGACACGTCGATGAACATCAAGCGCCTGATGGACCTGGGTTGCTATCGCGGCCTGCGCCATCGTCGCAAGCTGCCTGTCCGCGGTCAGCGCACCCATACAAATGCCCGTACCCGCAAGGGCCCGGCGAAGCCGATCGCCGGCAAGAAGAAATAGGATCAGACCGACATGGCCCGCGATACAACCACACGAGTCCGCCGCAGAGAGCGCAAGAACATTACCACTGGTATTGTTCATGTGAACTCGAGCTTCAACAACACGATGGTCACGATCACCGACGCACAGGGAAACGCGATTTCCTGGTCGTCTTCGGGTGTCGTGGGCTTCAAGGGCTCGCGCAAGTCGACGCCTTATGCTGCGCAGATGGCTGCTGAAGACGCTGCGAAGAAAGCCCAGGAGCATGGCCTGCAGACGGTTGAAGTGAATGTGCGCGGACCAGGTTCGGGTCGTGAGAGCGCCCTGCGTGCGCTTCAGGCTGTCGGCCTGACGGTGACGTCGATCAATGACACGACGCCGATCCCGCACAATGGGTGCCGCCCGCCGAAGCGCCGCCGCGTCTAACTAAACCATTTCCTGCGGCGCACTTTGCGCCGCTTGCCGCTTTCAAGGAAAGTCGCCCATGGCTGACAAAGAACTTATCTCCGTCAACGACCGCAACTGGAAAGAACTGATCCGTCCGAACCGTCCTGTGGTTCAGGCTGGATACGACACCAAGCGGAAAGCAAAGCTGGTCATCGAGCCGCTTGAGCGCGGCTACGGCACGACGCTCGGCAACGCGCTGCGCCGCGTGCTGCTGTCGTCGCTTCAGGGCGCGGCCATCATTGGCGTGCAGATCGACGGCGTGGTTCACGAGTTCTCTGCGATCTCGGGCGTCCGCGAAGACGTTACGACGATCGTGCTGAACCTGAAGCAGGTCGCTATCTTCATGGAATCCGATACGCCCAAGCGCATGGTGCTGAAGGCGAAAGGTCCGGGCGAAGTCAAAGCCGGCCAGATCGAAACGCCAGCTGACAGCAAGATCCTGAACCCCGACCTCGTCATCTGTACGCTGGACGATGGCGCGGAAGTTCGCATGGAATTCACTGTCGCCACCGGCAAGGGCTATGTGCCTGCCGATGCGCACCGTCCTGAAGATGCCCCGATCGGCTACATTCCGATTGACGCGATCTACAGCCCTGTCCGCCGCGTAGCGTACCTGGTTGAAGACACGCGCGAAGGCACCGTGCTGGACTATGACAAGCTGACGCTCGACATCGATACAGACGGATCTGTCACGCCGGAAGATTCGGTCGCCTATGCGGCCCGTATCCTTCAGGACCAACTCCAGCTGTTCATCAATTTCGAGGAGCCAACCCTCGAAGTGGGCCAGGCTGCAGAAGAAACCGACCTCGGCTTCAATCCCGTCCTCCTCAAGAAGGTCGACGAGTTGGAACTGTCCGTGCGTTCGGCGAACTGCCTGAAGAACGACAATATCGTCTATATCGGCGACCTCATCCAGAAATCCGAAGCAGAGATGCTGCGTACGCCGAACTTCGGCCGCAAGTCGCTGAACGAGATCAAGGAAGTCCTCGCTGGCATGGGCCTGCATCTCGGCATGGAAGTGCCGGACTGGCCGCCTGAAGACATCGAAGGCCTTGCCAAGAAATACGACGACCACCTATAGGACCCGATCAATCTGATTACGGGGGCCTGATCCCCTCCAGAGGACACGACAATGCGCCACGGACTAGCCCATCGCAAACTGAACAAGACAAGCTCGCACCGCAAGGCGATGTTCGCGAACATGGCTGCAAGCCTGATCACGCACGAGCAGATCATGACGACCCTTCCGAAAGCGAAGGAAATGGCGCCACTCATGGATAAGCTGATCACGCTTGCCAAGAAGGGTGACCTTGCAGCACGCCGTCAGGCCATCGCGAAAGTCCGCGACGAAGACGCTGTCCGCAAGCTATTCGAGGTAATGGGCGACCGTTACAAGGACCGCAATGGCGGCTACACGCGCGTGATGAAAGCCGGCAACCGTCCGGGTGACAACGCGCCGGTTGCAGTGCTCGAACTGGTCGACCGTGACGAGAGCGCCAAGGGCGCCGCCGACAAGGCCCGTCACCAGGCCGAAATGGACGCAATGGACGAATAGTCCTCTGCGACATGCTAGAATTCAAAAACCCCCGGGCGGAAACGTCCGGGGGTTTTTCTTTCGCGACGAAGTTGACAGTTGACCATTGGCGGCGTTATACGCCGTCCCTCGCTGCCGGGCTGTCCTGACAAGGATGACCTGCCGGCCCAACCGGAAGAGACCTGAGATGAAGCTGAGTTGTACAAATACGACCCGCTCCTCGCAATTGCGGGGAGCGCCGTCAGCGTCCCCCGCGCTTTGGCCGGTGAATGCCTGACCTCGTATTGAAAATTTGAGTCTGCCGCCGCTGAAGCCTTGTTTCAGCGAACGCGATTTGAAAGGAGGTGGATCATGGGTATGCCCATGACCATGACCCTGCTGCATATGCGTCCGAAAGGACATGCAGTTCAGACGCCGCTGCTCGGCTTCCTGGCAGGGCCGCATGCCGATCTCATCGCAGCGGGTTCCTGACCTTGCCGACGGCCCCGCGCCACGCTGCTGCGATCCTTCTGGTAAGTGCATCAGGCCTTCGCAGTACGGAGATTGTCCGTGCCGTGGAGCGGGGCCGTGACTGTGATCTTGCACGCCTGCTGGTGAACGGTGAGGTGTCCGGCGGCCTGGTGAAGGCGCTCGGGCGCCTTGGTGAAGTGCTTTGGGAGGCGGGCGACTATGCCCGGTTCCTCGCCCTTTTTGCCGAGCCGGAGGCGGGCCGCGTGTTGCGTCACATGAAGGTCATCGCCGCTGATCGGCTCGCTCTGATCGGGGCGTTGCCGGAGGCGCTGCGCCGGTCCGGTATCATTGCTCACCTCCCGGGGCGGGCCGTGGCGGTTGAGGAACTGGTGGTGGCGTTCCATCTCGCCCGGCGCATTCATGGTGCGGGGGAGGCGGCGGCCATGGAACCGGGCCGGCAATGCGTCTGCCCTGTTCGATATGGCCGCTGAAGCACTTCAGCCGGTTCGGTTCGGGCACATCCTGCCTGTGCCGCGCTTGCCGGAGGGGTTCGTACCTGCCGCCGACCGCAAGGCGCTGGTCAGCGTTGCGCTGGAGTTCCGCAACTGCCTGCGGGATTTCACCGGCGATCTTTCTGCCGGGCGCATGGCCGTTTTTACTGTCCGCGAGGGCAGCGAGATGGCGGCCGTGGCCCTGAGGCGGGATCCGGCAGGCTGGCGTCTCGCCGAGGCGAAAGGCCGCCAGAACGAGGATGTTTCGCAGGATGCGCTTCGCCGCATCGTGTCCGTCCTCGGAATGGCGGGCGTGCTTACCGGCGAGTCCACCTGGGTCCTGGCCCGTCGCCTGCACGAGCATGCGTGCGACGATTGCGGTCCGGCCTATGTGGGCGCGCGTGAGACATGGTGTGCCCGGCTGGCGCTGGGATCGCTGTGGGATTGAGGCGTCTGACGGAAAGCCCCTTCTCCCGACGGAGCAGGGGCTTTTTGTCCGCGATGCAATCCGATTCTTGAAATCAGTCCGTCCGGATATGCGTGCCGGTGGCATTCAGCTGGACGCCTCCCATGCCACTGCGTGATCCGGCAATGCCCAGGACGAGATAACCCCTTGGCCGGTCGAGCTGGACCCGGAAAATCGAGAGATAGTCGAGACCGAGAACCATCGCGGGTTCGTCGGCCATGCCGAGTTGCACAAACAGGGCCGGATCGGCGACGATGAGATCGGGGCCGGTGACGCGGTGGTTGCCTAACGTGAACTTTCGGGCTGTCGCAACCCGGATCGCGACGTTGCCGCCGGTTATGCCGCGGATCGTCTGGGTTTTCTCGTCATTCGGCCTGGCGCCTGCCGCTTCAGCGAACCGACTGTTCACATAAGAAATGTTGGACCCGGTATCGATCAGGGCCAGGCCTTTGACACCGTTCAGTTTCACCTCGGCGAACCAGAGTCCCTGCCGGAAGTGCATCCTCATTCGGCTGGAAGATAGCCCGGTGCTCCTGTCAGGGCTGCCATCGTAAACGAGGACGCGGCCCTCATCGAAGTCGAAGTCGACAACGTCACCTTCGAGCGCAGTCAGCGGCACGACATTGTGGATCCCGACGACAGCAATTCGCCGACTCAGGGCGGCGGGAAACGCCTCAATAAGCGTATTGCCGACCCAAAGGCTGTCGACGTGAACCACCGGAAATATCTGTGGCCCCTCCAGTCCGAGGACATTAACGGAGAGTTCATCTGGGGGCGGCACACCGGCTGCGGAGGCGGTCGCGCTATCAATCATGGCATAGGTGGCCGCCGTGTCGATCACGCCGACAGCCTCGGCTGAACCATTGATCCTGAGCGGGACGACCATGTGGCACGAAGGGGTCATGTCAAAGGGGATGACCTGCCGCTCCGTGGCTGCGGTGGGAAAGGCGGCGGCCAGAACCAGCATGGCCAGCG
>NZ_JBDNGN010000071.1:0-8399 GCF_041689225.1 Hyphomonas sp.
CCGGTATGCATCCGGTTCGACTTGGCGCCGCATTGATCCGCTAGGTAGCCTTCTGCGCGAAACCATGTTGCGCTCGGCACAAGGGCCAAAGAGTACAGCACGACGATCATGACCTGGCCGCTTCCGCTGCGACATGACCGGCGAGTTCGGTGATGAATGTGCGCAGTCCAGTCAAGTCACTCAGTTCGGCATAAGCGCCGTCCGCCGAAGCCGAGCGCGGCGATGTCAAGATAGCGGCTGTCGTGTAAAGTTGCTCATGAACCAGCTTCCTGCAAAGCACGCTATAGCGCTCGGCATATGAGGCACCCTGAAACTCCTTGAACACCGGGAAATGAGGCGAGCTATCTCGCACGGGTGAACGCGATGCTGGCGCGTCCTCAAGTAGCATCAGCCAGCCGACGAAAGGGCGCGACTGCTCACCAAAAGCCCCTTCCCTGTAAGCCGTCCACAGATCATGCGCCGTGCCGATCGCTTCTTCCGACCGGTTATTGAAATTGTTACCGAAGGACGGGCCGACCTGACTCTTGAATTCAAGCGCCGCAATCAGGCGGCCTTCATTGATAACCAGAAGGTCCCACAGCTTCGTGGGCCGGAAGTAGCCCGGCAATGTCAGCACGCGGCGCATCTGGTGGATATCGGCATGATCCAGCCCGTTGGCCCGCACGATGTCGATAACCAAGGCGATAAAGCCATCCATGTTCTTGCCGCCAGTGACGCCGGCGCGTTCGCCCTGATCGGCCTTGCCGGCCTCAATTTGCTTCTGACGCGCTTTTTCGCGATTCCCCCAAAACGCCTGAACAGCTTCACGGGCCTTTCGTTCGTAGTCGGCAAGGTCAATGGCCATGAATCCCCCTATTCGCCGTTACCGCCAATGGCGGCACGTTCTTCTTTTGACAGGCCATAGAGTTTGGCGACGGCGTTGTTGCAGGCGTCAACATCATTGCGCGCCGCCGCTTCGACCAACTCGGCTTGCTGGGTGGCGGAAACGTCCTGCCAGCGCGGCAGGCGGATGCGCCGGAGATACTGTGCCTGAAAACGTAGATACCCGCCGCGCATACGGGTCGCGTAGATCGACACGAAGAGCTTGGCTATGCCTGAGCGCAGCACGGCACGCAGCGCCATCAGATCCCACTCGTCTGAAATGATGAAATAGAGATTGTGGTGCGGGTACAGGCGCCCGTCTTCATAGACAATATGCGCGTCGCCCTTGATGTCGGGGATCAGCAGCTTGGGTCTTCGGGCAAGCGCCGGATAGATCCGGTCGATCGTCCGGTACCAGTTGACCGGCGCTTTCCGTGCGACGTGTCGTTTGGCGATCTGATTCTTGCGCGCTTCCAGATAGGCTTTCAGGCGGGGGTAATCGTTCAGATCGACGAGACCGCCGCTATCGGCAAACGGATTGACCACGCCCAGGCCGCGCCACCTGACTTCGCCGCTATCAATGTCGCGGGTCATGGCCAGTGGCAACTTGCGGTCGCCCTCCACGTCGAGTTCATCGAACGGGCCGATAAAGGCTTTGTCCGCACCTGTCGCCACGCCAATCCCAACTTTGCATCCGGCATCTTCGATGGCAGGGAAATCCCGTTCCAGCCTGCGGATGAGCATGAGTTGGTCAGGTGATTCCAGGATCCAGGGCTGGGTGCCAGCGGCGACACCGGCCATTTCCTTGACCGGCCCGTCAGGCGCAGGCGCGTTTTCGGCCAAAAGCTGCACTGCAAGGGCGTCGAGAATGGCCTTGTCGATGGCCGGACGTTGCGCGACCCGCGTCTTACCCGGCTTTTCCTTCGTGATGACCGTGATCGCCGGATAGGCAATAACTTCGGCATGAAAAGCCGGGGTATCGGTCATATCGACATAGGCTTTCAGGTGATAGCCGTCAGCCACCATCTGGCGCAGCGGCCCACCGTAGCGGTTTTTCATCCAGCGGTCGGCGCAGATAAAGCCGAGCGTGCCGCCGTCGGCCAGCAGGGTCAGGGAGCGTTCGATGAAGGGGATATAGATGTCGGCGCGGTCGAACACGGTGCGGTAGCGTGCGCGGTACTCTGCAATCAGAGCGTCGGGGATTAGCTCCTGTCGCACATAGGGCGGATTGCCGACAACAAAATCGAACGTGCCGGGCAGATCGGTCAGCAGGTAATCGCCCCGCACGAGCCATGTGTCGGCAAGTTGTTCTGCGGCCTCCGCGTCGATACCGGCCTCCCGGAGCGCGGCAATCACCTTGCTGTGCGTGGCCCCGAACGATGACTCGTGTAGCTCAACGCCGCGTATGCATTGAGACAGCACCGTGATCGCATCACCGGTCGGATCGCCTTGTTGCCAGCTTGCCAGCAGGCGCTCGATCACAATCTGTAAAAAATCTCCATCACCGAAGGACGGCTCCAGAACGCGGCAGCTGTAAAGCGGACGGTCGGCCGTATAGCCGGCAAGATCGAGAATGAACTCAACCACTTCGCGCCTTGTAAAGATCGCGCCGCGCTGCTCGATCCCGGCGGCGGCGAGAAGGGCGACAGCATCCGCCACCGGGCAAAGACCTGGCAGCGACGCTTGCTGGATAGAAGACAATACGGCCATCAGGCGACCTCCCGCCCCGGCCGTACATCGATCGGGCGATCGTCGCGGTGGCGCTGCAAAAACTCGCGCATCGACCGGCGAATCAGCCACGATGTGCTTACATCGCTGCGCCGCGCGAGCTGATCCATTGCCCCGTAGTCGTCAGGATCTACCGTAACGGTGACGCGCTTCAGCGGTTTGTTCCGTGCCTATCCGGTTGACGCAGGCACCCACTAAACCTGGTGGTGAGAAACCCGATGGAGCGAAATCGCGGCACAAGATGTGGGGCTTGTATGTGGCAACCGGATAGGCAGGGTTTGTTCTTCTTGCGGTTGGGCATGCCTGGCTCATATACGTGATGCATAGTCTCATACAACCGTACACCAGATATGTCGGCCCATTGCATGAATCTCACTATATGTACGGGATGTCGTGAAATCTGCTCTAAGACCAAGTGGCATTCCACATGTCGTTGGTCGGCTTGCGAGGCGCCGGTATGACTACAACACGGCATGAACGGAGTACGCCATGACCAATGGAGGCGCTGACAGACGCAGCGTGGTCAAATGGGGGAAGTCCTAGCGATGGACGAACAGAACAATAATGACCTCTCGAACGAGGCCGCTGCCCTTGCCGATATCCTGAAGTGGTCGGCCGACCTGCCCGGCTGGCAGCGTGATGCCCTGCGCCGGCTTTGCGGCCAGACCAAGCTCGAACCCGCCGACATCACCGCGCTCGTCGCCGTCTGCAAGGACGACAACCCGGCCGCTCTGCTGGACACCAGCCATATCCGCGACCCCGCCGCGAGCCATGCCGTTGTCAGCCTGGGTGCCCTGCATGGCCTGTCGAACGTCAACGCTCTTGCGCCGGGTGAGCGGCTGTCCTTCGGCAAGACCGGTCTCACAGTGGTCTATGGCGACAACGGCTCCGGCAAATCCGGATACGCCCGCGTTCTCAAGCAGCTCTGCCGGGCGCGCTCTCCAAAAGGCGACGCCATCCTGCCAAACATCTATGCCGGCTCTAGCGGTGTGCCAACAGCCAGTGTCGACTACTTCATCGGCGGCCAGAAGCGCAGCGCGACGTGGAGCCAGGGCGGATCAGCCGACCCGATGCTATCGGCCGTCAGCGTCTTCGACTCGCGCACGGCCAGCGTTCATGTTGAGAGCACCAACGATCTCGCCTACACCCCGCTTCCCCTGCGCATTCTCGCCGGCCTTGCGCAGGCGTGCCAGGAGGTGAAGGCCAAGCTGTCGGCCGAGATCCAGACGCTGAAACAGCAGACGCCGGCCGTCCTGTCGAAACCCGAATGCTCGCCGGACACAGCGGTCGGCAAGGCGATCGCGACTCTGTCCGGCAAGACCAAGCCCGACGTTATCGAGAAGCTGGCGGGCCTGAACGCGCAGGAAGAAGCCCGGCTACAGACCCTCATCGCCGATCCCGCCCGGACCGTCCGTCAGCTCCGAACCCAGGAAGCCCGCATCAAGGCGGTTATCGACCAGATTGAGCGATTGATCGCTACCGCCAGCGACCAGAACCGGACCGCGCTCCACGAAGCCCACAGCCGTCTCGCTACGGCACGCGCCGCATCCGCATCCGCATCTGCCGATCTCTTCGCCGAAGAGCCGCTGTCGGACATCGGCTCGGACATTTGGAAGGCCTTGTGGGAAGCAGCCCGCGCCTATTCGCGGGAGGCGGCCTATCCCAAACAGCCCTTCCCGGTGACGGGTCCCGACGCTCATTGTGTGCTTTGCCAGCAGCCACTCAGCGAGGACGGTGCCAAGCGGCTCACCAGCTTCGAAGCCTTCGTCCAAGACGAAAGCAAGCGTCGCGAAGAGGCGGCCGCGGACGCCTACGACGACCTCGTAGAGCAGCTATCGTCGCAGGTCTTCCCCATCGAAGATCTGCCGGCCTTCGTCGCGCTGATCCGCGACGATATCGGCGAGAGCGAACTGTCGCAGGCCCTTCACCGGCAGATCGTCCAACTGTCCTGGCGGCTGCGGGCGGTGCTTCGAACCCATGCCCGCGAGGTTCTGCCGACGTTGCCGCCGGAGGCCGCCGTCTCGGTTGACGGGTTGCATGGCGTGCTCGACGGGATCGCCACCCGGATCGAAGGCCTGCAATCGGAGGCGGACTCCCCGCAACGCGCCGCCCTTGTCGCCGAACGCAACGGCCTGGCCGACCGCAAATGGCTGGATGTCGTGAAGGCCGACGTGCTCGCTCAGATCGAGCGTCTGAAAGCCATCGAGGCGCTAGAAAAGGCCGGAAAGGATACGGCCACGAACAAGATCACGACGCAGAGCGCCCGCATCGCCCAGGCCCTCGTCACCAATCGTCTGCGCGGCCGCTTTGCGATCGAGGTCGACAACCTCGGCGTAGCCGGCCTAGCCATTGAGCTTCAGCAGGCGAAGACCACGGCAGGCGTCCCCTTCTTCCAGGTGCGTCTCATCAACAAGCCGACCGAACCCGTTGGCAAGGTTCTGAGCGAAGGCGAGCATCGCTGCGTTGCGCTCGCCGCCTTCCTCGCCGAGCTGTCGACCATCGACGCACAGTCCGCGATCGTGTTCGACGACCCAGTGTCCTCGCTCGACCACCTGCACCGCGATCGGGTCGCCGCACGTCTGGCCGAAGCGGGTGAGAGCCGCCAGGTAATCGTCTTCACTCATGACATGGCGTTCCTGTTGCTGCTCGACGAAGCTTGCCGGGCGACCAAGGACCGGGCGGCAACGCCCGTGTCCTACCGGCTGATCAGCCGCGGCGCCGATCATGCCGGCTTCTGCCATCAGGATCCGCCCGCCAACGTCATGCCCCTCGACAAGGTGATCGACGGCATGAAGGCGCACCTCGATAATGTGAAGATCCATCACGAACGCGGCGACCAGGCGAAATGGCAGTGGGAGGTGACATCCTTCCAAGACCAGCTTCGCACCAGCTGGGAGCGCGCAGTGGAAGAGGTGGTCGGGCCGGTGATCCGTCGCCTGTCCCGCAAGGTCGATACGACTGGCCTGATCAAGCTCACCATCCTCTCCGGCGCCGACTGCACGGTGATGCGCGAAGCCTTCGGCCGCTGTTCAGCACTGCTCCACAGCCAGCCCGGCGAGATCAATCCCCGCTTGCCCGCGCCGTCGGTGATCGAGAGCGAGATCGACGCACTGGCGACGTGGATCGCCGATATTCGAGCCCGGCAGGAGAAAGCGGCATGACTATACATGTTCCACCCTCGACCGACGATCACCAGCATATTCTCAAACTCCGCGCCCTTGACGCCGTGTTTCGTGGCTAAGGGGGTGTGTCCGTCATTGAAGCGGTCCAGGGCGATCAACTGCGTATAATCGAGCAGTTCAGCTTTCTGATCGAGGACAGGCGGCTTTTCGGAAGAACTCTACCATGCGGGCGATCCACGTCCCGAGAAGGCGGCGCAGCGGCTGTTCTTCGCAGTCGCCCACGCCTACTGCAAGGCCAACAACCTGGATCTCACACCAGAAGCCGACACCGGAAACGGCCCGGTGGACTTCAAAGTCTCGAAGAGATTTTCCGGGCGCGTAACCGCGACAGGCTACCACCCGTGATCGCCGCGACAGGCGCCGCCGTTCGTACGAGAATCTACGGAGTCTTCACCTGACCGGAAGGCCCGCCTTCCGTCGGTAGATCGTATGAGCGCCGCTGATCCGGAGCCGATAGGTAAGCATCGGGCGGCTGACCCCGTACAGGCCTTGTGCTGTCGGCACGAGGCCATTGCTGACGATGTGCAGCGCCGCTTCGTTTGGGATCAGCAGCGCTCCACCAAGGAAATTTGCCTCTCCTTCAATCCCTCCGTCCAGCGCTCGCTCGCCCTCTTCGCTAAGGGGAACCGCCGACGCTGGTTGGCCAATGTGCGCAACTTCTCCCTGAGCTCTGCATCGTCGGCGCGCGTGGAACGGTAACGCACGCTCTTGCGATCGGCATCGATGACATGGCACGCCCGCCGCTCGCTCATCCCGTGGCAGTTCCGGAGATGAGCGACAGCTTCCCGCTTCGCGGCGGGCGTCAGAACTTTTTTGCCAGGAGATCCTTCAGCGCAGCCTTGTCGAGCATGGCATCAGCCAGCAGCCGCTTGAGCTTCGCGTTCTCGTCTTCCAGTCCCTTCAGTCGACGGGCCTCGGAGACCTCCAGCCCGCCATACCTCGACTTCCAGTTATAGATCGTCGCTTCGGACACACCGTGCCGACGGGCCAGGTCAGCGGTCTTCGCGCCCGCCTCAGCCTCCTTCAGCACACCAATGATCTGCTCTTCTGAAAACCTCGTTCGCTTCATCTCGTCCGTCCTTCTGTCAGGGCCGGACTCTAATCGAGGATGGAGGAAAATCAGGGGGTCACGTCACTGTGGGAAGTTTTCGATTTCGACCCCTTTGATCCTCATCAGTTTCCCCCCGATTCACTTGTCACCGCGTTGACCCTTGCGGCTATTTCTGCGCAGCGCGCCATGAGCACATCGAACGGTTCGGCTTCCTCAAGGAGGAACCCATCGTCGACCATCCGCCCGTAGTCTTCTGCGAGGGCTTTGGCGCCGTCGCCGGCTGGGACAATCTGCAAGCCGCCATTCACTGCCGCCGCGTAGTGGATATGAGATCGGTCGGCAGCCTCCTCAGCGAAATACATCGCCTTGTGGCGGGCCCTCACAGAGTCGGGCCGACAGGACTCAATCCTTTTCGATTTTGTCTTCAAGCCAGTCATGGGCGGCCCTTCGAAAGCGAATATGGCCGAGATCGTCGAGCACTGTTTTCGGTAGCCGTTCGCCATCGTCGAGATCGACCAGGCGCCGCGCGGGGTGATCTGGCCCGAGCAACCCCAGTAGTCCGAGCGCGGCTGGGCGGTCGCGGTCGGCGAGGCCACAGACGCCTAGCAGCAACAGCGCGCGACGCTTGGTCGAGCACGCAATCCGCTCCATTGCCGCGACCGCGGCTTCTACCGGACCATGTGTCGCTAGCAGAATGCAGGCCGACGCAGCCAACGGCGGTGCCAATCGCATGAGCAGCTCGGGGGTAATCGAATCGACAATCTCGCTCTCGACCACATCGGCTCCAATCAAGGCGTTGATGGCGTCGACGCGGACCCAGCGGGGCTGGTCGATGAAGGATAAAGCCCAGACTTTCTTCCGTATGGTGGAACTACAGCTCTGTGCTGCGGTGTTGAGTGCCGCTATGCCCAGCGAGCGGTCGTCCGTCCGCTCGGCCCGAAACAACAAGGCCTCCCCAATTTCGTCCGTAAGGCGGCCATAGGCCGCTAGGCCCACAACTGCTTCACGTGCAATGGGGTATGACGGTGGTTCGTTTTGATAGGCATCGACGTCCGACCAATCATCATCGATGAGGCGCAGAAGTACGATCTGATGCTCAGTATGCGGTCTGGTCGCAAGAATGCGAACTACGGCCCGCCGGACGCGACTGCCCGGATCGGACGAGAGGCCCAGCAGGCGCGACGGTAGCGGATCTGGTAGCGCCCGCGAAAGATAGGTGACCGCCACCTCGCGAGCGTCTGCTCGAACATGTTCAAGCGCGAGCCATACCAGCGCGTCGTCTTGGATGCAGATGGCCGCCTCGGCGGCTGCCTTTGCGAGTCGATGATCCGTTGTCTCGATAAGCCAACGGCGAATGGCCGACGACGGGACGGCACCGCCGGCGATCATCATCGGCACGATCTTGTTGAGTACGAAGGGCGTTGCCGTTTCTGCCGCTAGGTCCAGCAAGGAAAGGGTCGGCTTGCTGACAGCCGATGGAGGCTTGCCGTTGATGGATAGGGCCTCGAATATCTCGACCGCCGCACTCGGAAGCAACGCCAAGAGCCGCCGAACTAGTCGTGCGCGCGTCTTACTAG
>NZ_JBDNGN010000072.1:0-6163 GCF_041689225.1 Hyphomonas sp.
AGCGATGAGTGTGGCCTTTTGGTATTGTAGAAGGTGATGTATCGGCTGATCCCGGCCCGTGCGTCCGGCACGCTGGCATAGGCACGTAGGTAAATCTCTTCGTATTTGATGGAGCGCCAGAGACGCTCGACAAAGACATTGCCCTTCCTGGCGCCGCGGCCGTCCATGCTGATTTCGATGCCGCGCTTGTGAAGGAGGTCTTCGACATTGCGCAAGGATAGCGGAAATCTGGCGCACATCATCACGCCAAGCTGGATGATCTCGGGTAAGGTTTTGAAGGAGCGGAACGGGTTCCTGACCATTTCCTGACGCAAAACTACGGGATTGGTCACTTCAAGCCCGGTTCCGCTGACAACACTGAGCCTTCAATCCAGCTTCAGGAAGTACCGGGTGGATTTGAGTTCGCCCTCTCGGACGAGCGCGCCTTTGGCGACCATGTCCCCAAGGTCTCGGGTCGCCGTAGCGGTCGGCGCATCCGTAATCGTCATGTAATTCTTCGCGCTCAGGCCGCCCTTGAATCCCTCAATCCCCTCCGCGAACATGCGCAGCAACGCCTTTTCCTGCCGGTTGTTCAACTGCCCTGCGAGCCGGTCGAAGAGGCGGGTTTTGGCCAGCATGAAGTCGACCTGCCGCAAACTCCTGTCCTGCGCCTCGAGCGCGATGTCCGCAAACCAGCTCAGCCACCGGTCCGCGTTCAGGGTTGCGCTCGCCCGCTCCAGTTCGCGGTAATAATCCTTGCGATGGCGCAGCAGGGCGCCGGCCAGAGAAGTAAAGACGGGCCGCTGACGCCCTTGAGCCAGCGCCTTTTCCGAGATCGCGCGGCCGATCCGGCCATTCCCGTCTTCATACGGATGGATGCACTCAAACCAGAGATGCGCAAGTCCGGACCGCTCGATCGGAAGCAGCGGCGCCTCGCCTGTCGGCGCGGTTCGGTTAAACCAGGCGATGAACGCCGACATGTGGCCGGGAACAGCGCTGGAGGGCGGCGCCTCATAGTGAACCTTAGGCGCATAGGAAGCGCCGGATATGATCTGCATCGGTTCTTCATGCCGGCGATAGCCACCGACGCTCTTGAGGTCGTTGCGGCCGTTCAGCATTTTCAGGTGCCAGAGATCAAGCATCGCGTCCGAAAGCGGATCACCTGTTGTCTTCAGAAGGTCGACCATCATTTCCGCAATCCCGCTTTCGGCGGGGCGCTCGGATGTCCGGTTGGCCTTCAGCCCAAGGGCACGCTGAATGGAGGACTGGACACTCGCCCGATCCAGCGTCTCCCCCTCGATCTGAGACGTATCGATCGCTTCCATGCTCATGACCGAAATGCTCAGGCTGATCCTGTCTTCGTCGGAAATATGACGGGATGCACCGATCAGGACGCCGGCCTGTTCGAGAAAATGGGCCTCGCGCGTGGCGAGCTTCTGCCGGTCCCGGGCGAAATCAGGCCAGTCGCGAAGTTCCCAGTTCCAGGCCATGATCGAGAACGCTCCATTTTGTCGATCACAATATGCAGGAAAAGTGATTAATAAAAGGGTATTTTATCGATCATGGCGCACCAGGACGAGGGCAAGTTCTCCATATGAACAGCAGCGTTGCCTTGGTAAAGTGAGCTACCAGCGCAGCTGTTGACGGGGCTATTGGTGAAGTCGGCAACTGATCGCAAATCACGCCTGGTTTTCTGGTAGAGCATATTCGCCAAGTCCAAACTGAGGTGCGCGTTTGTCGCCGAGCATCGACAGCGTTTCTCGGTACGGACGATGTGCCGCTGCCTGCGCATCCCGCCGAGCAGATTTTATGTCTGGCTAAAGGGCTCCCTTGAGCAGGCGAGCGAAGGAGGACGTCCGGCGCGAGCAAGCTTCCATTATGCTGTTTGCGCGATACATAGCACGCCGTGAGATTGGAAGAGCACGGCACAGCCGTGCGTTCTCATGCTTCATATTCTTCATCTGTCTGGCCTGGTCGACTTCCAGGCCGCCAAACACTTTGCGTCGGCTGTAATGGTTTGGCTCTCCTGCCATGTCTCGACTCCTTATCTGAGCCGGAATTAACTCACATAACGGGCCAGTTTCGTGGGCGCAGACCACCGCCACCCATCCGGCTTCATTAAAAGGCCTCAAAAATTCTTGAAACTTTCACTTTTTGCAAGTATTGAGAACTTTATGAGCAAGCTTGTCCAAACCCTGAAAGATGCCGGTTATGAACACCGCCTGTTCACGGACAGGCAACTGGCGCGCCTCGTCGACGGCGGAGACGCCCGGCGGTACGGCCTTGTCAATCGCGCCCTGAAGGATGGATCGCTGACCCGAATCAAGCGCGGGCTCTATGCGCTGGGCGATCCCTACCAGCACGGTGCGCCGCACCCATTTGCCGTTGCCCAGGCGCTCGTACCGGGCAGCTACATCTCCTTCGAGACAGCCCTGTCCTACCATGGCTGGATCCCGGAAGCAGTCTACACGACAGCGAGCGTGAACGCGGGCCGCAAGACCCTGACCCGTGACACCGACCGGTTTGGCCATTTCAGCTTCCACCCGCTGGCGATTGCGCCCTACCAGTTTCTCGTCTCGGTCGACCGGGTCGAGATGGGCAAGTCCGTTGCCCTGGTGGCCCAGCCGCTGCGCGCCCTCATGGATCTCGTCGCCTTTCGAAAGGCGAGCTGGACAGGACTCGAGTGGATCGAGCAGGGCCTTCGGATCGAGCGGTCCCGGCTGACGGCGCTGCACCACAGTGATTTTAATGCGCTGCGCGATGTCTACAAGCACAAGCTGGTGCGTTTCTTCCTGCGCGCATTGGAACAGGACGTCATGACACTCAAAACGTCGGGCAACCTGTCCGGGAAAGGCCGTGATGATTGATCTCATTCAGGAGAAACTGCGATCCTATGGCGCGAAGAACCGCCTGGAGGAAGAGAATGCGACAAAGGAGATCATGCAGGAGATCGCCCTCTATGCTCTCTGGAAAGCAGACTTTTTCGACGTCGCCGTGTTCCAGGGCGGTACAAGCCTGCGTATCCTCCATGGGTTGCCCCGGTTTTCCGAGGATCTCGACTTCATGCTCCTGGCACCGGATCGGACATTCAACTGGACCCCATACCTGGACGCATTGATGGAGACTTTTGCTGCGTTCGGCATTCGTCCCGAGGCGAAACCGAAGGGAGACATGGACAAGCGTATCCGCGCCGCGGTGATCAAGGACACGTCGATCGCCGGGCAACTTGACCTGGCATTCTCAGACCGCCAACCTGATCAAAACATCAGGATCAAGCTCGAGATTGATGTCGAGCCTCCTGCATTTTCCACTGACGTCTGGACGTTCCTTGATTTTCCGGCAGACCATGAAGTTCGCCATCAGGACCTCGCCTCGAACTTTGCCCTGAAGATTCATGCGCTGCTGTGCCGGGAATATCTGAAAGGCCGGGATTGGTATGATTTTTCCTGGTACGTGGCAAAGGGCGTGTTCCCGAACCTCGCGCACCTTCAGGCTGCGCTGATCCAGTTTGGCCCATGGAGCGGTCAGACCGATATCAAGGTTGATACGGACTGGCTGGATCGTGAACTTGGTAAATTGATCGACACCATCGATTGGGAAATGGCGCGAACGGATGTCCGCCGGTTTCTGCGTCCGGATGATCTGAAATCGCTTGATCTCTGGAGCGCAAGATTCTTCGCCGCAAAGCTTGGCAAACTGGCCGCGAGCGCCGGCTAAGTCAGCAGCCCCGATCCCCTTTACCCGACCGGGCTAAACTCTGCTGGTCAGGGCGCCAGATCCTTTCCAACCCGATTCAATCCATCGGCCAGCTTGCAATCACTTCCATCAGGAAAGAGACATCGACAGCAGAGTCCGGTTCAGTCAGAGACACGAAGTTGATCGTCGCAAATGGCGCGACGTTCTTGGCGTCCAGGCCTTCGGACCAGCTCACAAGCCAAATTCCGAAAAGTCTGTTTGCTTCGAAGTCGTCTGTTCAGACCGCCAGGAACGGTTAACAGTTGAATGTAACCGCCATTGATATCATTGAATATTTTCCAGGGCGGTTAACGCCTAATACATTGAAAATAAAAGAAAAAGATATCGTTTACACCGAGAGGGTCAGCGGTTCGAGCCCGTTACCGCCCACCATGAAAACAAGGCATTAGCCTGTGGAAAAAAGAACATGCGAGAACAGTTTACAGCATAGTTTACAGGTTCTGTTCTTGTTCCGTCCTTGATTAGCCGAATATCGCGCCGTGATAAAAGCTGCCTCTGACACGTCACCTTGGAGTTCATCTACCAAAGCTGAGAGGTCGACTCTGTTCCGATCTTTCGTGTCTCAAGATTAATACGCCGCAGCGCATAAATGCGAAATATACGCCACAACGTATATTGACAGTTTATACGCCATAGCGTATGAAATCGAACAACAACGGAAATCATGCCATGGCTCAACTCGTCAGATCACCCAAACAGATTGGCTCTGTGCTGCGCCGCTATCGACGTGCGCAAAATCTCACGCAAGCCGAGATGGCACGACGGGCAGGCGTAAGGCAGGGAACAGTTTCGCAGGTAGAAACCGGGCTAGAAACTGTCAAACTCACGACCGTCATGGAGCTGTTGAGAGCACTTGACCTGGAAATGATCCTGCAGCCGCGAACCAAAGGGTCGAACAAAGACATCGAGAATATGTTCTAATGGGGCGGGCACGCAGAAGCGAGCGCCTCACTGTGGCCCTCAACGGACGCCAGATTGGGGTCCTTGAGCGAAGCACGAATGGGGCCATTTCGTTTATTTATGATCAGGCCTGGCTTGACGACGAGCGCCGCGCGATTCCTGTCTCATTGTCCCTCCCATTGCGGGAGGAGCGCTACACCGGCGCAGAGGTTTCGGCCTATTTTGACAATTTGCTTCCGGACAATGCTGATATCAGGCGCAAGGTAGCCGCCAAAATCGGAGCAGAGGGAATTGATCCATTCAGCCTCCTGAACAAGATCGGGCGTGATTGTGTAGGGGCACTTCAATTTGTTCCGGAAGGGCAGACTATCGCACTTCCTGGTCCCCCCGAATGTGCTTCCCTTGAAGATAGCGAAATCGCAGAAATCATCCGCAACCTGGCTTCGGCGCCACTGGGCATTCGCGCAGACGGTGACCGTGAATTTCGGATTTCCATCGCTGGCGCGCAAGAGAAGACGGCCTTGCTTTGGAACGAGGGTTGGTGTCTCCCCCAAGGGACGACTCCCACCACGCACATTCTGAAACCGGAGTTGGGAAAACTGGCGAACGGACTCGACATGCGCAGAAGTGTCGAGAACGAACATTTTTGTATGAAGCTCTGTCAGGCCCTGGGGCTTGAAGTCGCCAACAGTCAAATTGTTGATTTCGAGGATGTGCGTGTGCTCGCAATCGAGCGCTTTGACCGGATCAGATCGCAGGATGGGCGCCTGCTTCGCGTCCCGCAGGAGGATTTTTGCCAGGCACTATCTGTACCGGCAACACTGAAATGCAATTCCGACGGCGGTCCCGGCATAACAGATTGCCTGACGCTTCTTAGCGGCAGCGACTATGCTGATCAGGATCGTCTTGCGTTTCTCAAGGCGCAGATTGTGTTTTGGTTGATCGGAGCAACCGATGGGCACGCCAAGAATTTCAGCCTCTTCCTGACACCGGGTGGACGCTATCGCATGGCGCCACTTTACGATATCATGACAGCACAACCCAATTTCGATGCGAAGCAGCTGACCCGGCGAGAGTTCAGGCTAGCCATGGCCGCAGGAGATCGTCGGCACTATCGCATGGGCGATATTCTTCCTTATCACTTCAAGGAAAGCGCAAAATCTGCTGGCGTTGCCGAAGCGGAAGTTGACGATCTGTTTGTCGCTCTTGCCCTTGATGCCGACGATGCCTTGGATCGCACGATTGCTTCTATGCCGGAGCACTTTCCATTGGAAATTGCCGATAGCGTTGCCTCATCCATGCGGGCAAGACTTGATAAGCTAAAATAGCAGAGGCGCCAGCCAAACTTTTAGCCCAGCCCCGAGTGAGACTTCATATGCCAAAGAAAGGCAATTTTCTTTACATGTCGTGCCAACGTATAAACAAAAACACCAAATTAGCGCAGATGACCACAAGGGTGGTGTCAGTCTAATGCGAACCAGTCTCCATTATTCGCGAACGAGCAGGTGCTAAAGCACATCCGCGACAA
>NZ_JBDNGN010000073.1:0-69734 GCF_041689225.1 Hyphomonas sp.
CCCCCCGCCCCCCCCCCGATGACCCCTGCGTAGCTGCGGAGGAATCAGCAATCGCACGGCGATTGCCCGGAGCACGCCCAAGCGTAAGCGCAGAGCGGGTCTATGGACTGGCATCCGATCCAAGGCGCCAGGGGACAGTTCTGGTCCATAGATACTTGCCAGCGCAGGTATCTTCGGAAGAGAGCAAGCCTAGACTGCCCCAAAAACGCAAACAGCAATGCGCAGTGCCGGGCCATGGCCTGCGAAACGCGCGCCCCTTGCCCCTCCGGCCTAGGTCCGTAGGGTAAAGCCTCCACAATGGGAGGACACGGAATGATTCGGAAATTTGCGATGGCTACGGCCCTGGCCGGGGCGCTCATGGCGGGGACGGCGCCGGCGGCCCATGCGGGCCCGGACGAATACCTTGGCGAGATCATCACGGCGGGCTTCAATTTCTGCCCCCGCGGTACGCTGGAGGCCGATGGCCGCCTCCTGCCGATCAACGAGAATTCCGCCCTGTTCTCTCTCCTCGGCACGATGTATGGCGGCGACGGTCGAACCTCGTTCGCCCTGCCGGACCTGCGCGGGCGCACAATCATCGGGGCGGGCCAGGGCCCGGGCCTCACCGAACGCCGGCAGGGCGAGCGGGGCGGCACCGAGACTGACAGCGCGTCCCCCGCCCTTGCCGATGGTGGCGAAGGGGATGCCTCCGGCAATGCCTCGGCCGGCAACAATATGCCGCCCTATCTCGCCCTCAAGCAATGCATCGTGACGCAAGGCCTCTTCCCGTCCCGGAACTGACCATGCCCCTCTCCCCCTTCCACCTGGCCTTCCCGGTCCACGACCTTGCTGCCGCCCGCGCCTTCTATGGCACCCTGCTCGGCTGCGCCGAGGGGCGCAGTTCGCCGGAATGGGTGGATTTCGATTTTCAAGGCCACCAGATCGTCGCCCATCTTGCGCCAGACCAGTGCACCCCCACCGGCACCAGCGCCGTGGACGGCCACGGCGTGCCCGTGCGCCATTTCGGCCTCGTCCTGCCGATGGCAGACTGGCAGGCGATGGCCGCGCGCCTTGAAGGCCAGGTCGAATTCCTGATTGCGCCCTATGTCCGCTTCAAGGGCCAGCCTGGCGAGCAGGCAACCATCTTCTTCCACGACCCCTCCGGCAACGCCATAGAACTGAAAGCCTTCGCCGACATCGGCCAGCTGTTCGCGAGATAGGGCTGCGCCTCAGGCGGGCTCCCCTTCCCTGTCCCGCACCTTCTCCCCCATGATCCCGTTCGCGCGGCGCGCCTTGACGCATTCGAAGCTGCCCGCCCGGAAGGCGCGGCAGGCTTCCGGCCTGTCTTCATACACGCCGCACACGGCCTTGCCGCCGCCAAGCTGGAGGTGCACGCACTGGCCGCAATCGAATGTCACGAATGTCTGCCCGCCCTCGGCAAACAGGCTGCCTGCTGGCAGGGGGCGTGACGCGTCCCAAGGCGACAGGGCGAGATAGCGCGGGTTCTTGCTGAAACAGCAGGCCCCGCAGGACACGCAATCGGATGTCGGGTCAGTCATGGTGGGGGTCATCGCTCCGCCGCCCGTGCTGCGCACTCGCATCGGTCGGCGGCAGCCGCGATCTACGCCCGCCTGCGCCGCCCGGCAAGCGGGATTCGCCCTCGACTTTCCACCCCCCGCCCGGCCTCGCGTATACTGCGCGCCATGAACCCCGCGACGCGCCATCGCATCTTCTCTGCATTGCCGATCTGGCTGTGGCCTTATGTCTGGCTGCAGCTCTGGGGCCTGCAGCGCTGGATCCAGGCGAGCCGGCGCTGCCTGCTGATCGGCGTCTGCCCGCGCAGCGGCAATGTCTACATCACGCACGTCGCCGACGCCCCGGCGCCCGACGTACACGCCGCCGCGCCAGTTCGCGTGGCCCCGCCTTGCCGTGGCCGAGGCCGCGCGCCTCTGCGCGGCCTGTCCTTGCGTCCTCCGTGCACAATTCACGCACAGGCCACGCCCGGCCCACACCCTTGCCACACCCTTCGCCGACACGTCTTAAGGACGCGCCACCCCCGCACCACACCCGCATCACACCCCTGCCGCCGCTGCCCACCGGGCCTGCGGCCGCCCGTGCTGGGCCATGCCTTTGCGTTACCCCTTCCCTGCCCCGGCCTGCCCGCGCTAGGCTGTCGCCATGATCCTGTATGACTATCCCGGCGGGCCCAACCCGCGCCGCGTCCGCATCTTCCTAGCCGAGAAGGGCATCGCTGTGCCCATGGAAACCGTAGACATCATGACCCGCCGCAATCGCCAGCCTGATTTCCTTGAGAAAAACCCCACTGGCGGCATTCCCATTCTCGAGCTGGACGATGGCACCTGCATTTCGGAAAGCGTCGCCATCTGCCGCTATTTCGAGGAATTGCACCCCGAACCGCCTCTGTTTGGCACCGGTGCCAAACAGCGCGCCATCGTGGAAATGTGGCTGCGCCGGGTCGAGCTGAACCTGATGGTGCCGATCGGCATGGTCTGGGTCCACGGCCATCCGCTGACGGCCAAGCTGATCCGCCAGATCCCCGAAGCCGCCGCGCAAAACCGCGTGCGCGCTGCCATGGGCTACAAGCTGCTCAACGACCAGCTGGCGGAAAATGAGTTCATCGCCGGAGACGCCTATAGCGTCGTCGATGCCGTCGCCCTCGCCACGTATGATTTCGGCGCCGGCCTCGTCGGCGTGCCCCCCGAAGACGACCTCACCCACCTCGCCTGCTGGCATGCCGCCGTCTCCGCCCGGCCCAGCGCCACGGCTTGACACGACTGCGGGTTGACGTAAGCGCCCGCCACGGTCAAGCCTTGTGGCATGCCTATATCCATTCCGTCCGATATCGCCCACATCATCCAGCTCGCCATTGCGCCGGTTTTCCTGCTCGCAGGTATCGGCGCCTTCCTCAATGTCATGGCCAATCGCCTGTCCCGCGTGGTCGACCGCTGGCGCAAGGTGGAGGGCTTCATGGCCGAACTGGATGAATCGTCCCGCCAGATCCACGTGCCCGAGCTTGCGGCCATCGACCAGCGGATGATCCTGATCAATCGCGCCGTCATCCTGTCCACCCTGTCAGCCCTGCTGATCTGCCTCGTGGTTGTGACGCTGTTCACCGGCCAGGTCGTTAAGATGGATGTATCCAACGCGGTTGCGGCGCTCTTCGTCGCGTCGATGGGCGTTCTCATCGCCGGGCTCGTCTATTTCCTCGCCGAGATCTCCGTCGCCACCCGCACCCTGCGCGTCGCCCCCCACCTGATCCCGTCACACAAATCGCGGCACAAAAAAAAGGCGCCACCGGAATCCGGTGACGCCTGATTTTTAGCATGTGAGGCCGGGCCTCAGGCCGGGCTAGGCTCCGGGTCGCCAAGGCCTTTATCGCCCTTGGGCTTGCGGCGCTTGCCGATGACCGGGACAGCCGAGGCCGGTCCGGCATCATTGTCGTCGAAATCAGGCCGGGTCGGCTTGTTGCCCTTGAGCAGTTCGGAAATCTCGGCGCCGCTCAGCGTTTCATATTCAAGCAGGCCATTCGCAATCGCTTCCCACTCAGACCTCGTTTCGGTCATGATGCGGCGCGCTTCGTCCATGCCGGTCTGGATCAGCTTGCGGACTTCTTCCTCGATCTTGCGTGAGGTCTCTTCCGAAATATGGCTCGACTGCATCAGCTGCTGGCCAAGGAACACGTCACCCTGGTCTGAGCCGTAATCGACAGGGCCGATATCGTCGGCAAAGCCCCAGCGCGTGACCATCGCCCGGGCGAGGCGGGTCGCCTGCTGGATGTCGGAGGCGGCACCGGCTGTAACATTGTCATGGCCGAATTTCAGTTCCTCGGCGACGCGTCCGCCCATCATGATGGCCAGGCGGCTGGTCATCTCGATCTTCGACATTGACAGTTTGTCGTCTTCCGGCAGCTGCATCACCATGCCCAGCGCACGTCCGCGCGGAATGATGGTGGCCTTGTGCACCGGATCGGCCGACGGCACTTTAATCGCCACGATGGCGTGACCGGCTTCGTGCCAGGCTGTCAGCTCTTTTTCTTTCTCGGACATCACCATCGAGCGGCGTTCCGGCCCCATCAGGACCTTGTCCTTGGCATCTTCGAACTCTGCCATCGCCACGACGCGCTTGCCGCGGCGGGCCGCCAGCAGCGCCGCCTCGTTGACGAGGTTGGCAAGGTCAGCACCCGAAAAGCCGGGCGTGCCGCGCGCAATCGTCTTGGTGTCGACGTCCTTGGCCAGCGGCACATTCCGCATGTGGACGCGCAGAATTTTCTCGCGGCCGATAATGTCCGGATTGCCGACGGTGATCTGGCGGTCGAAACGGCCGGGCCGCAGCAGCGCCGGGTCCAGCACGTCAGGCCGGTTGGTCGCCGCGACGAGGATGATGCCCTCATTGGCCTCAAAGCCGTCCATCTCGACGAGCAACTGGTTCAGCGTCTGCTCGCGTTCGTCATTGCCGCCGCCGAGGCCCGCGCCGCGCGAGCGGCCGACTGCGTCGATTTCGTCAATGAAGATGATGCACGGCGCTGAGCGCTTGGCCTGTTCGAACATGTCGCGCACGCGGCTGGCGCCGACGCCGACGAACATTTCGACAAAGTCGGAACCGGAAATCGTGAAGAAGGGTACGCCGGCCTCGCCAGCCACAGCGCGGGCGAGCAACGTCTTGCCGGTGCCGGGAGGGCCGACCAGAAGGGCGCCCTTCGGGATCTTGCCTCCGAGGCGCTGGAACTTGGATGGGTCCTGCAGGAATTCGACGATCTCCTGCAGCTCTTCCTTGGCTTCGTCCACGCCGGCGACATCGTCAAACGTGACGCGGCCATTCTTTTCGGTCAGCAGGCGGGCGCGCGACTTGCCGAAGCTCATCGCACCGCGTCCGCCGCCGCCCTGCATCTGGCGCATCATGAAGAAGACAAAGCCGACGATCAGGACGATCGGCAGGATCGAGAAGATCAACGAGGCAAAATTGTTGCGGCCACTGTCAGCATCAATCGTGAAGGGCACGCCTTGTTTCACGAGGATGCCCTGGGTTTCCATGTCGAGACCGCGCAATTCGCTGACCAGCGTGCGGTTGTCAGTTGTCTTCACGATGATTTGCTGGTCGCCCAGCGTGGCTTCGACCAGTTCACCGCCGTCGATCAGTTTGTAGATTTCGGACAGTTTCGCCTTGTCGGCATGATCTGCTTCAGAGGTACCGCCCATGGCGACGGCCATGCCGATGACAAGCAGGGCGATGGCCCCCCAGATGGCAAGATTGCGCACGTTCATATTCGGTCTCTCAATTTTTCAGTGTCCCTGATATCTAACATAGGAGCAGCGTCACACAAAAACGACTCCTTTCCGCTTAACATGCAGCAATTGTCATGCATGATCGAGCAGAAGGCCCTGCAAATCAGTCAAACGCCGGATCAGCAATGGATCCGGGCCATCTAGCCCCGCTTCCGGGACAAGGTGAACAATATTGCCCTGCCGGCTAACCTTCGCGCAGCCCAATGTCGCACCTGCAAAAGCCCGCGGGGCCCGCACCCGGTCAGCCAGCGATTGCAGGTTTTCCCGCCGTGGAGGGGTCTCCCGGCCCGTCACGGCCTGGATCAGGATGCCCATCCCGCGCGCGCCACTTTCCGGGCCGAGCATGGTCATATCTGCCGTTATATGGGCAACGCCGGACACACTTACATGGTCGCGCAGCCAGCGCCCGAGACGAACATCCTCGATTGCGCGCAGGGCGGTGACATCAGTAAGGCAACGCGAAATCTGGGCATGAAGCCCGGGAGAGCCGGCCAGCAACTGCCGCATCTGCACCCGTTCATAGACCGGATTGTCGTTCGTCGGGTCCTCGACCCAGTCCGCGCCCCGTGATTTCAGCTCGTATCGCAAATCGCTGCGACGGGCGGTCAACAGCGGCCGGGCGATCCGAACGCCCTCCCCTTCCGGCCAGACAGGCGACGGTGAAAGGGCCTGCATGCCAGCAAGCCCATACCAGGTCGACCCCTGCCGGGCCCGCATCAGGAAGGTCTCAGCCTGGTCGTCGGCCGTGTGGCCGGTCAGCAGGATCGCGCCGCCATGCGCCTTCAGCGCGCAGGCGAGGGCGGCATGCCGGGCCCGCCGGGCCGCAGATTGACGGCTGACGGGGGCGTCCCACTGCAACGTCTCGTGACGTATCCCGAGCGCGCGGCAGATCTCGCCGACCCGCACGGCCTCGTCAGCAGACGCATCTCGCAGGTGGTGATCAAATGTGAATGCGATGAGGTCGCGGCCACGCGCCTGCGCCCAGTCGTGTGAAAGATGCAGGAGCGCGAGGGAATCGCTGCCCCCGGACACGGCGACTCCGACCGGGCCGGTTCCCGCCGGACACAGCCGATCAAAGGCTGAGAGAGCGGGCGTTAGCGTCTCTAGTTGTCGCACCCGGACTTGGTCCGCTCGACCGCCGACAGGTCGCGCGTCACACCCGAAGCATTCGGGTAGCGTTTCGGCAGCGTGTCGAGCGCGAGGCAGGCCTTCTCCTTGTCGCCGATGAGGCGCATGGCCCGGGCCAGTTTTACCAGCGCATCAGGCGCGCGCGGGTCGTTCGGGAAGGAACGGATCATCGTCGTGTAAGCTGCCCCGCTGTCAGCATAGGCTTTCTGCTGGTACAGCGTCTCGCCGAGCCAGTAGTGGGCCTCGCCCGCTTGCGGATCATTGCCGAACTTCTCGAGGAACTGGCGAAAGGCGGCCTCAGCGCCGGCATAGTCAAACTGAATCAGTTTCGATTTGGCGGCGGCAAACAACGGGCCGGCCTGGCCTGGCAGGTTGCTCGCCGAAATCGTGCCCAGCGATCCGGACGGCAGGTTCAGGCCTGCTTCCGACGGGTTGTTCGAAATAGGCGTCGACGACTGACGCATGCCGGACGCGCTGTTGGCGAGGCCGGACGCGGACGATTCATTGGTCGGCGTGATCAGCCGGGTCGGCCCGGATTCGCCGAGGCTGCCAGACTGAGGTGAAGACTGCGAGGCGACGGAATAGTCGCCACTCTGCGCCGCACCGGGATAGGCGGATTCCGGCTCAGCGGCAGGATCCGCAAAGGCGGGGTCTGCGCCAAGGCGGGCTTCAAGCGCGGCCAGGGTACGGCCCTGCGCTTCGAGCTGCTTGCGCAATTCACCGATACTGTCGGAGAGCGACTCATTATCGCGCTGGAGGGCGTCATTCTGGTCGCGCGCCTGGGAGAGTTGGAATTCCATCGTCTCGACGCGCCCGGTCAGGGTCATGATATCGCCGAGCAGGTTGTTCGCCTGGACTTTGAGGTCCGCATTCTGCTGGCGCACCATTGTGACCTGCGACGCGAGGTCAGAGCTGGTAACGCCCTGTGAGATTGGCGCATTGCGCTGCGCCATGGCCGGTGAAGCAGCAAACACGAGGCAGGCAAGGGCGAGAGCCGGGGCTTTGAACATGGATGCATTATCTCCGCGCAGTGTGGTTGCCACCATACAAAAACAGCCGGGGCCAAAATAAGGCACCCGGCTGCATATTGTAGACCGTTCAGCAGGACAGCTTAGCTGGTCGAGCCGGAAACGATTTGCGTGAAACCGTTACGGTTCAGAGCCCAGGACTGCTCGTCGCTGCCAGCAGCGATCGGACGTTCCTTGCCGTACGAGATCGTGTCGACCCGCGAAGGATCAACGCCGAGGCTGACAAGGTAGTCTTTCACAACCGACGCGCGGCGTTCGCCGAGCGCGAGGTTGTATTCGCGTGTGCCGCGCTCGTCACAGTTGCCTGCCACGAGGATACGGACGCCTGGATAGGACGCCAGCCAGGCAGCCTGACGCTTCAGGATTTCCTGGTCGTCGGCATCAAGGCGGTAGTTGTTGAGGTCGTAATAAACGCGCTCACCAACGTTGACGCGGAAATCGTCAAGCGAACCAGCCAGCGGGCCGGCAGGTTTCACGACGTCTTCGACAACAGGTGCAGTAGGCGCTGGTGCCGTTTCGACGACTTCAACCGGCGTCGTATCTTCAACGACAGGCGCGGGCTTGGAAGCGCAGGCGCCGAGCGAAATCAGTACGAGGGCGGCGGCGGTAAGTTTCAGTGACTTTTGCATTGCTAAGACTCCCCTGGATGTCCTTAGAGCGATATTGACGCCTTGCGGCGGGCGTTTTGTCAACAAGACGACGACTAGCGCTTGATTGATTCCATATTCGGAGGGAAATCAGGCGACAATCGGGCGGTGACTTAACCGAGCGTCGTTTCGCACAAATTTGTCGTCATGTCTCCATAAAGCAACGCCCCCGGACCATTCCGGTGGCCTTTAACTGCTAATTTTATTGCAGAAGCGGCGACCAGGCCGGATCTGACGCGTCGGTTTGGGTCTGCAAACGCTGTTCGTTGCGTCCTGAAAGGTCGACCGACCAGAGCTGGGGCCCTGCGCCGGGACGTGATTCGCGGAAATAAACGATCACGCGGCCATTTGGCGACCAGTCCGGGCCCTCATCAAGATAGGCTTCGGTGAGCAGGCGCTCGCCTTTGCCGTCAATCCCGATCACGCCGATATAAAAGCGGCTGCCAGACTGTTTGGTGAAGGCGACGAGATCGCCGCGCGGGCTCCAGACAGGCGTGGAATAGCTGCCCTTGCCGAACGTGATGCGGCAGGCCGAATCGCGACCGCCCGACGGGCAGGTGCGCGGGCTGCCATCGGCATTCATGATGTAGAGTTGCGGGCTGCCGCCCCGGTCGGACGTGAAGACGATGGAATTGCCGTCCGGTGACATGGAGGGCGATGTATCAATGGCCGGATGATCGGTCAGGCGGCGCGATTCGCGGGTCCGCAGGTTCATGATGTAGATGTCGGAATTGCCGCGTTCGGCCTGGGTCATCAGCACGCTTTGGCCATCACGCGAGAAGCGCGGGGCAAAGGTCATACCCGGGAAATTTCCGAGCAATTCCTGGCGACCTGTCTCGATATTGAAGAGATAGACACGCGGCTTGCCGCCCTCATAGGACATGTAGGTGATTTCCTGGGCCGACGGCGAGAAACGCGGCGTCAGAACCGTATTGCGGCCAGGTGTCAGGTATTGCTGGTTGGCGCCGTCACTATCCATGATGGCAAGGCGTTTGACGCGGGCGAGTTTCGGACCGGTCTCGGCAATATAGACGATGCGCGTGTCGAAATACGGATCTTCCCCGGTCAGGCGCTGGTAGATCGAGTCGGCGATCTTGTGGGAAATGCGGCGCCAGTTGTCCGGAGTCGTGGTCAGGCGGCGGCCCGGCTGGCCATTGATCCGCATCACTTCGCCCGCATAGACGTCCCACAGGCGGAACGAGACGGCGATCTTGCCATCGGGCAGCTCTTCATAAGCACCGACGACCAGGCCGTCTGTCTTGATGATCTTCCAGTCGGCAAAGCGCGGCTGCACGTCCAGCGACAGGTCTTTCTGGATGAAGGAGGCCGGGTTCTGCATTTCGAACAGGCCGGTCGAAGCGAGATCGGCACGCACGACGTCGCTGATCTGCTTCGCCATCGCGGCGTCGGCCCCGGAAATCTGGAAGTCCGGAATGGCCAGCGGCGTCGGCGTGAAATTGCCGTCCGTGACCCGCACCTGCAACTGCGCCGCAGACGGAAGGGCAAAGCTCGTGGCCAGCAGGAACGCTGATACCAGCGCCATCAGGATACGTTTCATTCGATAGTCTCCTTGAATCTTTGGGGGGCGGTCAATTCTCCGGCCCGATTGTCACGTCGATTTCCTGCCATTGGTCGTAATCGTCTGCAGGTAATTTGTATGGCGCGCACTTGCGCACTGCCCGGAGGGCAAGGTCAACCGGAATGCCCGACCGGCCGATTGGGCGCGATTTCGGCAAGATCAGTTCGGCCGAGTTCGACAGGCTGCCATCGCGGGCCAGCTTCAGGCGCACCACGACATTGATCTGGTCTTCCTTGGGCAGGTCGTCGATACCGTTCCAGCAATAGCCGATCTGACGGCGAACGGCTGCCTGCAACGAGGCGGTATTACCGGTGCGCTCGCCCGCCCCCTTGCGGGGTTGCTGGGCATCGGCCAGCATCGGCTTCTGGATACGTGGCGGTTCCTGCGCAGGCGGGGCCTTGCGCTCGTTCTTGGCCTTGGTCTTCAGCACATCTTCGAAATCATTCAGGAAATCGAGGTCATCGGACTCGGTCTTCGGCTTCGTCTTCTGAACCAGTTTCTCTTCCTTCTTCGGTTCCGGCTTCTTCTTTTCCGGCTCCTTGACAGGCGCAGGCTCGGGATCCGGCTCGGCCTTCTCGTCTTCTACAACAATGTCATCCTCGCTCGGTTCCTCGGCGCGGGTGTCATTGGCGTCGACTTCGTCGGCCGTCAGGTCTTTCTGGTCGTCCGGTTTCGCCTCTTCTTCGGGCGTCTCTTCTGGCACCGGCTCGGCTTCAGGTTTGACCTCGGCCTTGGGGATCGCACTCACATTGGTGACAAGGCCGATGTCGAGAAACTCGATCGGCACATCGATGGCGTTCGCACATTCGGGCAGGCGCATCAGGATATCGATCGGGCCGAGGCCCGGCTCGTCGCGTTCGAGCTTGACGATCGCCTTGTCACACTCGGATTTCTGGTTCGGCCACGACATCACCGCCAGCGCGAGCACGCTCGCGTGGAGAAGGGCCGAAAGGGTGAAACCGCGAAGCATGGGTGCTTAAGGCCCTCGCTATTTCTTCTGTTCGGTCACGAAGGCGAGGCGCGTATAGCCAGCCGCACGCACTTCGGACGTCACTTCCATTATCCTGCCATAGGGAACGGACTCGTCGGCGCGCAGGTACATCTGCTGCTCGTAGCCTTCGCCGATGATGGCGGCGAGCTTTGCGCCGAGCTCGTCCACGGTCACTTCCGTGTTCTGAATGAATATCGTGCCGTCAGCCTTCACGGAGATGGCCAGCGGCGCATCGTTCGGCTCGGTCTTGATCGGCCCGGATACGGTCTTCGGCAGGGCGACGTCCTCACCGCGCACCAGCAGGGGCGCGGTGATCATGAACACGATCAGCAGCACCAGCATGACGTCCACAAATGGCGTGACGTTGATTTCGGCATTCAGCGCGCGGCGTCCGCGCCGCCCGCCCTTGCCGCCGGATCCGAGGATAAGTCCCATGCCCTAGTCCCTCGCTGCGTCGGACGCACGGCGCGACAGGCGCACCAGGACATCCTGCGAGAATGTGTCGAGCTGGTCGCCGAACTTGGTCAGGTCGCTCGTGAACTTGTTGTAGAAAATAACCGCCGGGATAGCGGCAACAAGCCCCATGCCGGTTGCGAACAGGGCTTCGGCAATCGGGCCTGCCACGGTGCCGAGGCTCGTGTCTTGCTGGGCCGCGATGTTGAGGAAGGCGTTCATGATACCCCAAACCGTGCCGAACAGGCCAATGAAGGGCGACGCTGAACCGATGGTTGCCAGCACGCCCAGCCCGCTGCCGGCCTTGCTGATTTCCCGGTCAACAGCGGCCCGCATGGAACGCTCGGCGCGGCTGACGATAGCCGCCGCCTCAGTCGGCTGGGAAAGGGCGCGCTTGGCATCCGACCATTCGCGGGCAGCCGATGCGAATACGCGGCTGGCTGCATCACCCGCGACCTGACCAGGGCGCATGTCGAAGTCTTCCGTGCGACCGGTCCAGAATGCATCTTCGAACTGTTTCGCTTTCTTGCGGGCGCCGCCCAGCGAGAACGTCTTTTCGGCAATCACCATCCACGACCAGACCGAGGCGGCTAGCAGGCAGAGGAGCACCAGTTTGACAATCGGGTCTGCATCGAAAACCAGTGAGAGTAGCGAGAAGTCACTATTGCTGGCGGCCGTACCAATCGCTTCGGATTCCATGAGATTCCCTGCTCCTTGAAGTCTGCGGGCTGCGTGCGCGCCGCATATGAGTCTGTGCCGTCGGCGAAGGCCTCGGCGTCTGCCCCTGTTTCCACACCAAATCTGGCGGAAACACGGCAGGCACGCGAGTTTCCGCAGCTGGTTAACCGATAGGGGCTTTTGGTTAAGGATTAGTGGCTGAAGACCGGGTTCGTTGCACTGCAGCAAGGACGAGGCAAACGGGCCTAGAGGATAGGTGCGGCGAGGCGTAAAATATTCTCTTTCATCCGTCGCCAATTCGATCGCGTCGCCCAGGCTTCGGGATCGATAAAGGTGCACCTGTCCAGATAGCGTTCGCGCATCTCGTCCAGCTGGCCGGATACAGCCCGGTCATAGGCGATCAGGGTCAGTTCAAGATTCAGGTAGAAGCTGCGCGTGTCCATATTGACCGTTCCGACCATCGAAATCGTGTCATCGATCAGCACGCATTTCGTGTGCAACAGGCCGTCCGAATAGCGCGCGATACGAATGTCGGCGGCCAGGAGCTCCTCGAAGACAGACTCGCTGGCAAATTGGGCGAGCTTCGAGTCGATCCTTTCGGGCACAATCACATCCACGGCAACGCCTCGCTTGCGGGCCGCCTTCAGCGCCAGTGTCAGCGTCTCGTCGGGGATGAAATAGGGCGTGATGATCGACACGCGCGAATGGGCGGCAAAGATGGCCGAGACGACCCATTCATGGATCGGGCTGTCGCGCGTTTCCGGCCCGGACGGCAACAATTGCAGCGATACGTCCCCGGCCGGCGCCACTTCCGGGCGGTCAGTCGGCAGGTCGCGCAGGGCCTCCCGGTCGACATCCAGACCTACACAGTCAAAAATATAGTCGGCATTGAACACGCAACCGAGCGAATCGACGATCCGCCCCTCCAGCCGGAACATCGTGTCGACCCATTCGCCGACCGACTTGCTCTTCTTGAAAAATTTCGGATCGACCAGGTTGAAGCTGCCAATATAGCCAATCGACTGGTCGATCGCGATCAGCTTGCGATGGTTGCGCAGGTCTGAGCGCTGGGACAGCGATTTGATCAGGCCGACCGGCAGCGAGGCTTCCACGTCCACGCCCGCCTGACGCAGCCGCTGCAGCCAGCTCGATCGGAACAGCGCCTTGCTGCCGAAACTGTCTGCCAGAAGATTGCAGTCGACCCCGCGCTTGGCGGCGCGCACCAGCGCTTCCATCACTCTCATTACCCGGCCTTCCGGCTCGACAATATAGAATTCGAGGAAACACGTATTGGACGCCTGATCGATATCGGCGACAATCCGGTCGAGTATGCTGCCGGCGTCTTCGAGCAGTTCCAGCTTGTTGTCGTGAGTCACGGGGAAACCGGAATGGGTTGCCACGCTTTGGCTGAGCGCCCGCATCGTGTGCGAGGCTTCCAGCACCACGTCCTGCAAGGGATCCTCGGTCATGCCATAACGGCGCGAGTAGAATTGCCGGATACGCGCGCCCTGTCTGAGGCGCTTGCGTCCCATCCGGTGGTCGCCAAACAGGAAGTAGAAGAATATCCCGAAATAAGGCAGAAAGAACAGGATGATGATCCATGCCAGCGTCGTGCTGACCGCCAGCTTTCGGTAGAGCAACCGGAAGGTCAGACCGACCGAGATCAGGATATGAAGGGCAAAGACGAGTGAACTTGGTAGCAAGACGGTCCCCTTCAACGCGTACTGTCGAACGCCGGATGGAACCTTGTGTTCCAGCCGCCATATGAGCAGCATGAGCCACTCTCTCGAAATCCTGACATGGAATATCCAGGCCGCTATCGGCACGACCCGGTATTCACAATACCTGACCCGCGCGCATCATCAGGTGTTCAATACCAGCGCCAAGCGCTCGACGTTGGAAAAAATAGCGGAAATCGTCAGAACCTATGACGTGGTCTGCCTGCAGGAGGTCGATCTGGGGGGGCGCCGATCCGGCTTTTCCTGCCAAGCCGAGCAGATTGCGACCCTGTCTGGCCATTCCCACGTCGCCGTTCAGCGCAACCGGACGATCCCCGGCATCTCACAGCACGGCAACGCCATTCTCAGTCGGTACGCCCTGTCTGATATCCATGATTTCAAACTGCCGGGACGTGTGAAGGGTCGCGGCTGCCTCATCGCCAATGTGCAGGTGGGACGGGGAATATCAGTCGCAAACCTGCACCTCAGCCTTGGCCGTAACGACCAGGCCCAACAGCTTGAGGCCATTGGCCAGTACCTGCCCCGGAAGAACCCGTTCCTAGTCGTTGGCGACTTCAACTGCACGAACAGCTCCACTCATCTCGAGGCGTTCGCCGAGGCGAACCGAGCCCAGATTGCCAATCATCCGCAAATCCCGACCTTCCCGTCATGGCGCCCGCAGCGCGATCTCGACCATATCGTCTATTCCGACCTGGTGAGCCTTGAGCACAGGCGTAGTCATGCGCTTCAGCTGTCCGATCACCTGCCAGTTTCGGCCGAAATCCACTTCTGATGTTGCGAGAATGAAAAAGCGGGGCCCCTTCCAGCGCCCCGCTCAAATTCTCTAAATGCTGACCGCACTATTCGAGCGAAGAAATCTCATCGCGCGCGGCGTTCAGAATTTCGACGATCCGGCACTGGCGCGCCTCGTCAGCGAGCCGATCGCGCGCCGACATTACGACGGCATGCCGCAGCCGGTGCATCGCCGTGCGCACGTCGGTCGGGTCGACGTCTTCCTCGGCGCGCAGCAGGTCAGCGAGCCGCGCATGAATCGCGTCGACCGTTTCCGTCTCGCGTTCAAGTTCGGCCTTACCGTCATCCGTGATGTGGAAAGTCTTCTTTCCGTCCTCGGTGCGCACTTCGGCCCAGCCAAGGTCCTGGATGATTTCCAGCGCCGGATACATGACGCCCGGGCTCGGCTTGTAGGTGCCACCGGTCCGCGTCTCGATTTCCTGGATCAGGTCGTAGCCGTGGCGCGGCGTTTCGTTGATCAGGCTGAGAATGAGAAGGCGAAGATCGCCGTGGCCGAGTGGCCTGCCGCCGCGGCGTCCGCCCCGACCTTGGCCTCCGCGCCCATGGCGGTGTCCGCCGCCCATTCCCATTTTCATGTGCCAGCGCGCGCGGCGACCTTCTCCATTACATCTGTGCATATTGTCTCCTTTATTCTGGCGCCTGTGGCGGCCGACTCCATCGTCATTGTCCAAAAGTTCGCCCGACAGAACGAGCCCGTCATCTGAATCCTGATCTCGCATAGATACTCATTTTCGATATATCTAAACATAAAATAGTTTTAGATATATCTAAATGCAAGTGGCGGGCACAGAAAAGGCCAGGCCGCCGCAATGCCAGCAGGCTTCTTTTGCAGATTATACTGTAATTACAAGGTTATTAGTCTTTGTAGACGAACGCTTCCAGATGTTCGGCCACTTCACGAATCGGCCGGCGCAGGCGCCCGTCGGCATGGATCATCACGGCTGTGATCTCGGCTTCGGAAATCAACTGGCCGTCTCGCAGGCAGGCCTGCTCGAACCGGATACGCGGCCCGTCCATGCCGAGGTAGCGCGTGCGGATGTGCAGCAGGTCGTCCACCTTGGCCGGGCGCTTGTAGCTGACATTCACATTGGTCAACGTGAACGCGGCAGGATCCTCACGGTCCAGCAACGACTGGTGCGAGATACCTGCATCGCGCAAATGATCCGACCTGCCACGCTCGAAGAAGCGCAGGTAATTGGCGTGGTAGACCATGCCCGTGAAATCGGTGTCTTCGTAATAGACGCGCACCGTGATCCAGTGCTGGCGTTGATCATCGAAATTCTTGGTGTCGCGTGTCGGCTGGGTCATGCCTTCCGCGTTAGCAGATCACCCTTGGTCCGTCATCTCCAGCGGACCGGTTTCGTACCCCAACTCTTCTGCACGGGTCTCGATGCGGGCCAGGGTCCCGGCGTCGAGGGATTTCTCGCGCGCGAGTATCCAGAGATACTTTCCGCTCGGGTCACCGACAAGTACGGCCGAATAGTCGGGTTCGAGATGCAGGATCCAATAGTCGCCCCAGGCGAACGGCACCCAGGACGGCGCGAATTTCACCTTCAGGCGCGCATTGCCGGACTGCTCCATCACCCGCGCCATGCCCTTTGCCACCTCTACGGGACCATCCACGCTGCCCTTGTGGCAGGTATTGATCACATCGATCCGGCCATCGGCCCGCTGGACATATTCCGCTGTCACACCGGCGCAATTGTTCTCGAAGCTATTGGGATAGCGGGCGATCTCATACCAGAGCCCTGCATAGCGTGTTAGGTCGACCTGCAGAACGGTGGGCGGGGCCGTTTCAGCGGCGCGGTAGTCCGGCTGGCTGGTGCAGGCAGAGAGCCCAAAGGCTGCGGTTAAGGCAAACAGGCTGTGGCGTATCATGGTGAAGTCCTCCTGCTCTGCATACGCGCCATAACGCCTTTCGGTTTCACCCTTGTCTGGCCAGAGTGCCGCGCACATGCGAAGCCGGATCATTGCCAACGCACAGAGGCGTCATGACTAGCCCTCCCCGCACCAGCCTCACCCCCATCCTGCGCGGCCTGCGCGGACGCTGCCCGGCCTGCGGCAAGGGCCGCCTGTTTACCGGCTACCTTCGCCAGGCGCCCACCTGTTACCATTGCGGCGAACCAACCGGCCAGATCCGCGCCGAGGATGGCCCGCCCTGGCTGACCGTGCTGATCCTTGGGCCCCTGCTGGCGCCGCTCACCTTCATTGTCTCGATGAAATCGACCCTGCCGCTCTGGCTCAGCCTGCCGGCGCTCGGGGCGTTCGCAATCGGCGCCGTCCTGTTCCTGCTGCCCCGCGTTAAAGGAGCCTTTATCGGCCTCCTCTGGCGGATGCAGCAAACGGCCTAGGCTTACTTCTCGCCGAACAGGCCAGATTGCGCCCCGCCCGGCACCGGCAGGCCAAGTCGCTCATAGGCGAGCGGGGCCGCCGTACGCCCGCGCGGCGTGCGGGCGACATAGCCCTTTTGCATAAGGTAAGGCTCGATCACGTCCTCGACGGCATCGCGCGCCTCGGACAGGGCCGCTGCCAATGTCTCGACGCCCACCGGCCCGCCGGCATAAGTCTTCACCAGTGCATGCAGGTAGCGTCGGTCCAGCGCGTCGAGGCCATCCTCGTCAATCTCAAGCCGCTTCAGCGCCCGGCCTGCTGCGGCCCGGTCAATCTTGGCGCCCTCGGCCTCGGCAAAGTCGCGCACCCGGCGCAGCAGGCGCAGCGCAATACGCGGCGTGCCCCGCGCCCTGCCCGCAATCTCGACAGCGCCGTCTTCCGTAATGGCGGCGCCGAGTTTCCGGGCCGCTGCCATAACAATATGTGCCAGTTCCTCCGGCTCATAGAATTCGAGCCGCAGCGGAATACCGAAACGGTCGCGCAGCGGCGTTGCCAGCAGGCCGGCCCGCGTTGTTGCGCCAACCAGCGTGAAGGGCGACAGGTCCAGCCGCACGGAACGCGCCGACGGTCCCTCTCCGATCACGATATCGAGGGCATAATCCTCCATGGCCGGATAGAGGATTTCCTCCACGATCGCCGGCAGGCGGTGGATCTCGTCAATGAACAGGACATCATTCGGCTCGAGGTTTGTCAGGATCGCAGCGAGGTCGCCCGCCTTGGCGATCACCGGCCCGGAGGTCGCCCGGAAACCGACGCCCATTTCTCGCGCCAGGATCTGCGCCAGCGTCGTCTTGCCGAGGCCCGGTGGGCCGAACAGCAGCACATGGTCCAGCGCTTCCGAGCGCCCGCGTGCAGCATCGACATAGACTTTCAGGTTCGACTTGGCTTTGCGCTGACCGACATAATCGTCAAACGTCTGCGGTCGTAGCGCGCGGTCCAGCGCATCGCCGCCCTGCGCGTTGGGATCGGACAACTCACCCTCGCGGCTCACCGGCTAAGTTCCTTCAGCGCCGCCTTGACCAGCGGGCCGACGTCGGAGTCACCGGCTGTCGAAGCGGCAGCCGCCACAGCCCGTGCCGCGTCGCTCTGGCCGTAGCCGAGGTTGACCAGCGCCGAGATCGCCTCACCGCGTGGCCCTGTTTTTGCCGCGACCGGCATGCTTGCCATACCCGCGGCGCTCGCCGCATCGAATTTGCCGAACCGACCCATCGGCGGCGCCTTGCCGCCAAGGTCGAGCACGATCCGCTCGGCCAGTTTCTTGCCGACGCCCTTGGCCCGCTCCAGCACGGCGGCATCGCCAAGCGCTATCGCGCCCATCAGTTCTGCCGGTGAAATCGCATCGAGAATGGCCATCGCTGCCTTGCCCGCCACGCCATGCACATCCTGAAGGCGCACGAACCATGCGCGCTCCTCGTCCGTCCCGAACGCATAAAGTACGATTGCCGCTTCCATCACTTTCGTCTCGACATGCAGCACAGCGGTTTCGCCTGCATGCACAACGCTCAGCAGGCGCGTACCCGCCTGGCAGACATAGCCGACGCCGTTGACGTCGATCAGCACATGATCAAGGCCGAGCGCCGCAATCGTTCCGGTCAGGCGTCCGATAATCATGCCGCCCCCCGCTTCATCTCCAGCGGCAGGTGGTGCGCCGCGCAGATCGCGCAGGCGAGCGCATCGGCTGCGTCTTCCTTCATCTCGCCAGCACGCGGCAACAGGCGTTTGACCATGAACATGACCTGCGTCTTGTCCGCCGTGCCGGTGCCAACGACCGACAGCTTGATCTTGCGCGGGGCAAATTCGGCCACCGGCAGGCTGGCCAGCGACAGGGCCGCCATGGCGGCGCCCCTTGCCTGGCCGAGTTTCAGCGCCGAGCGCGGGTTTGCATTCACCAGTGTTTCCTCGATTCCCGCTGCATGCGGCGCATGCAGGCGGGCGATTTCAGCCACGGCGGTGAAGATGCCAGCCAGCCGCGCGGCCATTTCCATGGTCGTGTCGACGGAGATAACCCCATGCGCCACATGCGCGAGGCGGGCGCCGGTCTGCTCGACCACGCCCCAGCCGGTATGGCGCAGGCCCGGGTCAATTCCGAGAATTCGAATCGTCGCTGTCATGACACCTACCCTATCAGGGCATGAGGTTAATGACAGCTTGCATTTTCCCCGTTTGTTCCTGCGGCGATAAAAAACGGCCGCGTTCCAATTGGACGCGGCCGCAAAATGTATGGCGTAAAAGCCTATTCGGAGAAACGCGGCACCAGGACCTGGTCAATGACATGGATCAGACCGTTGGCCGCCTCGATATCGGCCATGGCCACGGTCGCGGTATTGACCCTGATCTCATTGCCTGTCGCATCGACCAGTATGTCCTTGTTTTTGAGCGACGCCATATTCCTGGACTTGCCGATGGGATCGCCGGACCGGATAGTGCCCGGCACGACATGATAGCTCACCAGAGTGACGAGCTTATCCTTTTTCTCGGGCTTCAGCAGGTCTTCCAGCACGCCCGGCTCCATGGACGCAAAGGCCTCATTGGTCGGCGCGAAGATCGTGTGAGGCCCGGGGTCTGACAGGGCTTCGGTCAGGTCGGCCGATCCGATGGCGGATACTAGCGTCGAGAAATCAGGGCTCGAACCGAGGATGTCGATCACCGTCGGCAGGGCAGACGGCACAAGCGGAACTGCCTCGGACCCAATCGTGGCGGCCTCAGCCGTTTCGGGGACAGGTGCCACACGGTCGCCTCGCTCCGGCGTTGTCGGTTTTGAGCAGGCTGCCAGCAGCAGCAGCACGCTGGCGGCCATCATTATCAGGATAACGGATCTCATCTTGCAGGCATCTTCGCAGTTCTGCCGGGATGGAACGGGAGGATCGCGCGGTTGAGTAGGAGCCAGCCCGGTAAGGAGCGCGACTCAAACAGAAACGCTGCTGGCCGGCAAAATGTTCCAGGCGACGTCGCTCAGCTCATCCATTTCAGCACACGCGGCTCAATCGGGTTCGCGAAATCCCGTTGCTCTGCGCGGGCCTCGACCCATTCGCGCTTCAGGCGCTGGTACCACTTGGCCTGCGCGTCGATATCGTCGATCCAGAGCATCGCCTTCTGGTGCGCCAGCCCCATGTTCTGCAGGTCGACCATGTCGCCATCCTGGCGCAGGAACTTTTTCGCCATCGGGATGGCAAGGGGGACCGCAAGGTTGAGGAGCGGCGCGCCGGTCCACCAGGTGAACTGGGTGATGCGCGTGCGCTTGGGCGCTTCCGGCGTCAGGCAGGTCAGCGTCAGCAGGCGGGTCTTTTCGTTGGAAATGATTTCCCAGCGAAAGCCCGGCAGCTGGAAGCGGATTTCCGTTTCAACATTGTCGCCGAATACCCAGCGATAGAGTTTCGAGTTCGAACTCGGCGCATGCCGGTCAATCGCCCAGCCGCGCTCTGTCGGAATGAATTGCTTCTCTTTCAGCTTCAGGCCGACAGAGGGCGGGCGCCACCACCATTGATTATGCACAAAGGGCACATGGGCCGGATCCATCAGGCCGACGACGGCGTCGTCCATGTGCGCATTGAACACGTCGTGGATGACGAAGCCCGGCTTGTCAGGCAGCGGCCCGAATTCCGGCGGCGGCACGGCGGGCGGCATGTCCACGCGCGGATTGTCAGCGACATAGAGATAGACCGCGCCATAGGCCTCATGCACGCGGTAGCGGCGCACCTTCACCTTGGACGGGTCGTAGCTGCTGCCTTCGGTCAGGCTCGGCATCAGTTTGCAGACACCGTCGGTGCCGAAGCGCCAGCCATGATAGGGGCATTGCAGGGCCCACTCGCCATCGGTTTCCAGCTGCTGGCCCGCCGAAAGCGGCACCAGCCTGTGCGGGCAGATATCGCGCAGCGCAAATGCTTCACCCGCCGGCGTGCGGCCCACGACAACGGGCTCACCGAGCATCATGATCCGGTACTGTTGGCCCTTTTTCAGCTCGCTCGACGGCGCCGCCAGGTACCAGCTGTCGGTCAGGTATCCCGCGTCGGTGATGCCTGTCTTCGTCTGGGGAGGGGTCTGTGTGTCAGCCATGGCAAGCCTTATGGCGCAGGCGTGACAGTGATGTCGATACGCCAGGTGCCGATCTCTTCGCCGCCCTCCCAAGGGCGGTGATTGACCATGTGGAGCGTAGCCGTGCCCGGCGCGGTCGCCGTCAGGTCAAAAGCCATGAAGTGATTGCCGCCGGTCACACCGGGCTGGTTCTGGAATCCCGGATCAGTCGGGCGAGTTGCCTCGTCGGCCAGTTCCACGAAATCGGGCAGGTCTTCGATCTCCCAGACATAGCCGGCCGTGGGAATGCTCTCGAGTTCGATACGGAGTGTCTGGCCGACCTGCATCGCCACCTCGCCGTCAGCCTGTTCGGCCCCCGCATAGAGCAGGCCGTCCGGCAATTCGGTCACAGGATCTGCCGCTGGCCCCATACAGGCTGCAAGAAAGGGTCCAGCAAGGGCCGCAGGGAACATGGAACGCACCATCTGAAATCCTCCATCTGCGCTCTGCATAGCAGGAACTGGCCTGCGCGCCATCACGGCTCGTTGCGGATCAGTTCCGGATCGCGCCTTCGAACGTCACAGAGGCGCCACCTGCGCGGAAATAGTCGGTCCAGAAACCCCGCAAGCGCGCGTCCAGCTCCGGATCGAGCGGCGGACGACCGGGATTGTGCGAGCGGCCAAAGCCGACAATCCGCACGTCCGCGCCTTGCACGGCTGGCAGGTAGCGAAACTTCTCTGCCAGCGCCATCGCGGCGTCCGGCTCCATCGACCCGAATTCGCTCCACGGCACGGCCTGGCTGTTCTCCAGCATGTCGGAAAAGATATAGACATGGGCAAACGGCTGGCCGCCGGGCGGTGCCTGCGTCCACTGCGCAATTGTCGACATGATCGCCGAATGGTCAGCCGAGGCCGATCCCAGAACGGCGGGGGCCAGTGTATGGGCCAGCTGGACCATGAACTGGCGCTTGTCGGCCAGGGCCTTCATGCTGCTGCAGCCGCCCATCATGGAATCGAGCGCTCCCTGCCCCTCGGGACAGCCCGGCTTGCACGCATTGATCAGGCGCGAAGACTGCGTGTAGTGCTCGCCGATAGTTGCAAGCACGATCCGGTCGCCGGGGCCCAGCTGGTCGACAACGGTGCCGATGCTCTCGGTGATGACGGCGCGATCAGTATCGTCATAGGGCGTTGTCTGGTCGATCAGGAACAGGGACGAGGTTTGCCCGAAGGCGCAATAGCCTGCGGCCTGCGCGGCCGAAGGGGCCTCATTCGACCCGCCCGAACAGCCTGTCAGGACCAGTGCAACTGCCAGAAATAGTCGCTTCATTCAGGCGCCGAGCCTGCGCATCTGGTTGGCAAACCGGCGCTTCTCAACGACCTCTTCATCGGCACGTTTCGCCCGCATGGCCGCCGCCTGTTTTTCGAGTTTGCGCTTCTGGCGATCGACCTTCTCAAAGTCGGGATGCTGGTCATGGCAGAAATAGGCGGCCGAAACGCCGACAGCGACAACCGCGAGATTGATCAGCATGAATATCCAGCCATCAAGACCCAAGCCGGACTTCAGTGCAATAATCGCCGCGCCGCCATATTGCTGGCTCTCAAGCGCTTGGCCAAAGACCATTTCAGGCTGTGTGATGAAGGCGAGATAGCCCTGCCGCAGGATCGACACGCCATAGGCTAGCGCAATGATCAGGGCGATGACGAGGGCGACTTGGATGGCTTCGCCCCACCAGTTCTTGCGCCGCGCATTGTACCCGAACCGGCACATGATCATGCCAAGCCGGTGCGCCAGCGTGACAAGCAGTCCGCCGACCAGAAAGGATACGAGAAGGGCCACGGCAGGGCTTTCCTGAAAGAAAAGCTCGAAACTGAACCGATTGATCGGGACTTCCGCCACGGCGAGCGCGACCATGAACGGCCAGTAGAACCAGCCCGAGGAATAGCGCGGCTGACGTTGTTCTGAGGCCTAGATATCGTCCCAGGTTTCATTCGTGTGCTGGAGCTGGTTGGCCAGGCTCTCCTGCCGCGGGGTCCAGCGTGTCTCGACGGCTTCCATCCGGCGCGAGAACTGGCGCTCGAGGATGTCTGCGCCCGTGCCCGCAGGCACCGGGACGTCAGGGCTTGGCTCTGCATCGGGAATGGGGGTCGGCGTCAGGCTTGGCTGACCCGGAACGACTTGAAGGGAGGACGGCGACCGGCCCGTTGTGTCAGTGCTCATCAGACAATTGTTCCCAAGCTTTTCGACCCGCCTTCACCTTAGCCGTGTTAATGTTTGCGCGAAGCATGTGGCAGCTTCAAGGCGAAATGCCAGCGACACCTGCGATGCAGCGCGCCACCGCACATCCGGCATGCCGTCCAAGCCCACTTCCCGTGCGGGTAAAGCGCCGCTATATGCGCCCCATGACCCCACGCGACAAAATCCGGAACTTCTCGATCATTGCCCATATCGACCACGGCAAGTCGACGCTCGCTGACCGCCTGATCCAGGCCTGCGGCGGGCTGACCGACCGTGAAATGAGCGAACAAGTACTCGATACGATGGATATCGAGAAAGAGCGCGGCATCACGATCAAGGCCCAGACCGTGCGCCTCAGCTACACGGCGCAGGATGGCGAGACCTATACGCTGAACCTGATGGACACGCCCGGCCATGTCGACTTTGCCTATGAGGTCAGCCGGTGCCTGGCCGCCTGCGAAGGCTCGCTGCTCGTCGTCGATGCCTCGCAGGGCGTCGAGGCCCAGACGCTCGCCAATGTCTACCAGGCGATCGACCAGAACCATGAAATCCTCCCCGTCCTCAACAAGGTCGACCTGCCCGCCGCCGACGTCCAGCGCGTCAAGGACCAGATCGAGGACCTGATCGGTCTCGACACGGCTGATGCGGTCGAGACCTCGGCCAAGACAGGGCTCGGCATTCCCGATGTCCTCGAAGCCATCGTCAAACACCTGCCGCCACCGCGCGAAGGCGATGCCACCAAGCCACTCAAGGCGGCGCTGGTCGACGCCTATTACGACCCATATCTCGGCGTCGTCGTCGTCGTCCGGGTGCATGACGGCGTGCTGAAGCCGAAGCAGACGATCCGCATGATGCGCACCGGCGGCGTTTACGAGATCGACAAGGTCGGCACGTTCAACCCGAAGCTCACCGAAACCGACGCGCTCGGCCCGGGCGAGGTCGGCTATTTCGTCGCCTCGATCAAGGAAGTCGGCGAAACGGCGGTCGGCGACACGATTACCGAGGACAAGCGCCCCTGCGAAAAAGCCCTGCCGGGCTATAAGGACGTCCAGCCGGTCGTCTTCTGCGGCCTGTTTCCGATGGACGCCGGCGACTTTGATGACCTGCGCGCGGCCATGGGCAAGCTGCGCCTCAACGATGCCAGTTTCACCTGGGAAATGGAAACCTCCGCCGCGCTCGGCATGGGCTTCCGCTGTGGCTTCCTCGGACTGCTGCACCTTGAAATCATCCAGGAACGCCTCAGCCGAGGGTTCGACCTCGACCTGATCGCGACCGCCCCCAGCGTGGTCTACGAGCTGACCATGACCGACGGTACGGAAGTCGAGTTGCATAACCCGGCCGACATGCCGGATGTGGTCAAGGTCGCCGAAATCCGCGAACCATGGATCATCGCCACGATCTTCACGCCCGACGAATATCTCGGCGCGATCCTGAAACTCTGTCAGGACCGCCGCGGCATCCAGACCGAGCTCTCCTATGTCGGCGGCCGGGCGATGGTGAAATACGAATTGCCGCTCAACGAGGTGGTGTTCGACTTCTATGATCGCCTGAAATCCATCAGCCGCGGCTATGCCAGTTTCGACTATGGGATCGTTGGCCACCGCGCCGAGAATCTCGTCAAGCTGCAGATCCTCGTCAATGAAGAACCTGTCGATGCCCTCGCCATGCTGGTCCACCGTGACCGCGCCGAGAGCCGGGGCCGGCAGATGTGCGAACGGTTGAAAGACCTGATCCCGCGCCAGATGTTCAAGATCCCGATCCAGGCCGCCATCGGTGGCCGGGTCGTGGCGCGCGAAACTATCTCGGCCATGCGCAAGGACGTGACCGCCAAATGTTATGGCGGCGACGCCACTCGCAAGAAGAAGCTTCTGGAGAAACAGAAGAAGGGCAAGCAGCGTATGCGCCAGTTCGGCAAGGTCGAGATTCCGCAGGAAGCGTTTGTTGCGGCACTTCGGATGGATCACGACTAGGGCGGCTTCCCCATTTCCGTATCCCCGGCGTAGGCCGGGGTCTCTTGGCGCTTGTCCCTTTCTCCAATGGCCTGAGGTCCCGGCGTTTGCCGGGAACACGGGATATGGTGGTTTCAGTCAGCACGGGGCTCGTCCTTCGACTTCGCTCAGGATGAGCCCCTTTGGGAATCCCACTCTCCATTGCCGCAGACCCCTGCGAAGGCAGGGGTCCATGGACGAATGTCCCCCCGGCACCCGTGGCGACATTCGTCCATGGATACCTGCTTTCGCAGGTATCTTCGGGGGGAGAGTTGCGGGCGCCTCCGGGAACACCTCCCGGTGCCCGGCAAACCTGTCTGATTGAGGCGGGGATTCAGCTTGAATTGTCCCACTTTTCCAGCGCGGCGTTGAGCAGGCCTAGCAGGGCCGTGGCGATAGCGCCGAGTTCGGGGCGGAGGCGGTGGGCGCTGGCCATGGTCAGGGCGGCGGGCCTGGGGTCGCCGCATTCCTGCTGGCGGGCGAGGAAGGGCGCGGCGGCCACCGGGCCGCTTGCCCGGAGACTGCCGGGAAAAAGCGCGGGCGCGTCGGGATCGGCCTCCGGCTGCACCCGGCCCGACAGGGCGAAACGGCGCGGGGCCGGGAAGGTGGCGATCTCGGCGCCCTCGGGGAGCGGCGTGGGGGTGGCAGGGGTGAGGCCGGTCCGTGGCCGGACCGCTGGCAGGGAGAGAGCCAGCGCCATCAAGGTCGGCAGGCGCCGCACGATGATCTCGAGCTGTTTCAGCCGCCCCGAGGCGCGGCGCTTGAGACTGCGCCGCAAGGTCAGCGGGCGTAGGTGGATATTGGTCAGGCCGATAATGTTCGTCAGCGCGAGCCGCGCCGGTTCAAGGCCGTGATGGATGATGTCGGACGGATGGCTCATGGGGAGCAGTATAGCGCAGGCAGGGTATGGGTTGGACAAGGGGGCGGAGAGAGGGAGTGCAGGGTGGGTATCACTGCGCCGGCAGCACACATTTGTTCGACCACTGAAGTTTGATGACGGTTTCAGCGACCGGACGGCCATCTAAAGATGGCGTTTTTAATTCTCCGTTAAATAGAATATTGACTCTACTTTTGATTTGAACAATGATCCGGCTACCGAAGGAGCAGCACGGTCTCTCTAGCCGGGCTCCATTTGAAGGGATCGAACAGTGGACTTTTCACTTGGAAGATCAGGCAGGATTTTGGCGGCCATTGCCGGGGGGCACTCGTGGCAGGCTGCACGGCCACCAGCACGTCCAATGCCGAACGCGATTACGGCGGCTCCAACATCGAACAGGCAACCTCTCGGGAACGCCCCCCCCTCCGGTCGTTGAAACGCTTGAGGATGGATCGAAGCGGATCGTCCTAGATGACCGGCATTTTACCTACGTTTTCGTAGATGTCGCGGAAGACGGCGCCGATGCAGAAGGCGTTGATACGGAAGAAATCGACGGCGATTCCGAAAAGTGAATCCCGCACATCAAGGGGATAGGTACGCACAATGCTGCGCATGGTTTCCAGAACAGCCCTCGCGGCTGGCACACTGTTGCTGCTCTTGCAGGGCGCCACTGCCCAAACGCCGATAAGTCCCACATTCGAATTTAATTATACTGATCCTGCCGGAGTGGGTTTTTACGACACCACGCCCGTCGCGCCTGTTGAGGGAAATACCGGCACGACCCTCGGCGAGCAAAGGCGCATCGCAATGGCGGCTGCAGCTAGCAACTGGAGCGATGAACTGCTCTCCCGGCAAGCACTGACCATTACCGTGGATGCCAGCATGCCGGCTTTTCCGTCTGGATTATGCACCAGCACACGCGGCCCGGTCGGACAGGCCCGGCCTTCAGAGTTGCGTGAAAATTTCGCGAACGTGCCCCGTCCCAACACCTTCTGCCCGATTGCACTCGCGCGTTCGATCTCAGGCGCGGACCTCTCCCCCGGCTCTCCAGATATTGTCATCCAGATGAATGGCGCCGTCGGCTCACCTGACTGCCTGACGCAAGGATTGTGGTATGGAACCCCGGGTCCCGAAACCGGTAATCGCATACCATTCGTGCAAGTTGCCGAGCATGAGATTGCGCACGGCCTGGGTTTCACCACCGGTACCAACTTCAAAACCGGCATCTTCATTTCGGGCGCCGATGGGGATCCCATTGTCTATAACACGATGATCGGCCAATCCGTTAATCCGGCCATATTCATAATCTGGCCGGAAATGACTCCCGCACAGCGCGTGAATTCTGCCACGTCCGCGCAACTGCTCTGGGACGGGACAAAGGCCAATCAATGCAGGATCGGTACGCTCACGCAGGGGCTGTCTGTCGAGCGGCACACGCGTGAAAATGTACGCACCGACCACACTGGCACCTGGATCATTCGTCAGCCATTTCGATCGGGGCTTTGCGCCAAGCGAATTGATGGAGCCCGTCCTGACGGTGACGTATCGGAAGGATATCGCTGTTTCATTGCTACGCGATCTCGGCTGGCAGACCAGGGAACAGAAGTGTACCGAACCGATCACGATGAACACATTTTGCGAGCATCATCATATCTGGGCCGGCTCTCCCACAACGAACACAACCTATTGGGATCCGCCCTATACCTGCACGGTCAGCTGGGACCAGTTGACCACGTCTGATTTCTGCCGGCACGATCACAAGTTCGCGGCGAATTGGACGACCTACTTGGACGGCCCCGCGCCTGCGACAAACTTCTGCGCTGATAAGACCATTCCCGATACGGCCGTTGTCACACGGGGGCTCTATCGGTCTCATTACCACCTGAATGCCAGCTCACCGACGATAGGCCCCGTTCTGTCCGATTGATGGGTCGGCGGTGCTGCGGGAGACCGTATAGGGAAACTGGGTGTTTCGGCTAACGACCCGGTTCGGCTGCCGTGGTCCCTTCTCGCGCCCGCTTGTCGGCGCTATATGCCCCCCATGACCCGCTCGCTTACCATCCTCGGTATTGAATCTTCCTGCGACGAGACGGCTGCTGCTGTGCTGCGGCTGGCGGATGGGCGCGTGACGCTGCTGGCCGACGTGATCCATACGCAGCTGGAAGAGCATGCGCCCTATCAGGGCGTGGTGCCGGAGATTGCGGCGCGGGCGCATGCGGAGATTGCCGACAAGACGGTGGCCGCCGCCATGAAGGATGCTGGTCTTTACTATGATGAACTGGATGGTGTCGCGGCGACGTCCGGCCCCGGCCTGATCGGCGGCGTGCTCGTCGGCATGATGACCGGCAAGGCCATCGCGCAGGCGGCGGGCAAGCCGTTCATTGCGGTGAACCATCTTGAGGGCCATGCGCTGAGCCCAAGGCTCGGCGGCGCGTGCCCTTTCCCTTACCTGTTGCTCCTGGTGTCCGGCGGGCATTGCCAGTTCCTCGAGGTGCGCGGGCTAGGCGACTACAAGCGCCTCGGCTCGACGATTGACGATGCCGTGGGCGAGGCGTTCGACAAGACGGCAAAATTGCTCGGCCTCGGCTTTCCGGGCGGCCCGGCCGTGGAACGGTTGGCGAAATCCGGTGATCCAAAGGCTTTCAGCTTCCCGCGTCCGCTGATGAACCGGCCCGGCCTCGACATGAGCTTTGCCGGCCTGAAGACCGCTGTTGCCCGCGCCGCCGCCGAAGCGCCGCTGACAGATAAGCGCCTCGCTGACCTGTGCGCCAGTTTCCAAGCCGCCGTCTGCGACGTGCTGGCGGGCAAGGCGCAGCGCGCACTCGAAGGCTTTGATCCGGGTGAAGGCGAAACGATCCGTTTCGTCGTGGCGGGCGGCGTTGCCTCCAACCAGGCGATCCGCACGGCGCTGAAAACGGAAGCAGCGGCGTTCGGGGGGCAGCTTGTCGCGCCGCCTTTGCGGCACTGTACAGACAATGCTGCGATGATCGCGCTTGTCGGGGCCGAGCGGATGGCCGCCGGACTGATCGACGCGATCGGAGACCTTGGCGCCGGGGCGAGACCCCGGTGGCCGCTGGATGAAGCGTCGGCGACGCTCGATCCAGCTTATGCCACGGGGCTCAAGGGCGCCAAGGCCTGATCAGGCGTCACTAAACTGCAAATTCAGCGAGGGCGAGCGTGGCTGCGAAGATGGCAACGGCGAACGGCACGGCTGCGATCAAGGCGTAAAAGGATTGGCGGGCTTCAGTTTTCGAGAGGGTCATCGGATTGCTCTTCACGGGGTCTTTTGGAAGGCACCATAGTCTTCCATGACTCTGATATAGCAGGCCCTGAAAAATAATCAATGAACGATATCAATTTTATTCATCGTTTAGGTTTTCTATCGATCCGGCATATGGGCGCCACACGATAGAGAGGCCAGCAAAAGATCGAGAACGCCACCCAGCTCCCGCTGCAATTTCGGCAGGGACAGCGCCGAAAACAGTTGCGGAAAGCGGAATTTCATCAGCGCAGACTGCATGAATTCAGCCGTTTCCTCCGGCCGGTCGAGCGCGCGGAATTCACCGGCCTGAATGCCATCATTCAGGATCTGCACCAGGTAAACGCGCTCCTGGGCCATCTGCTCGTTGAAATAGAGCGGGCGTTCCTGTTTGAGTACGTTCGCAACTTCAAGGATTTTTGCATCCTCTTCAATGGCGCTGAACGTCCGCTCGAGACTCATCTCGAAAAACTCGCGAAGCCTTGAAGAGGCTGAGTTTTTCTTGCGCGCGAGGACTGCGTAATCCTCGAAGACCTTGGCGTTGAACTTGCGCGCCATGGCCTCGGCAATGTCGATCTTCGAAGCGAAGAAGCGGTAGATATTGCCGGCAGACATGCTGCAGTCGCGGGCAATTTCCGACATGGTCGTCTTGCCGTAACCGTAGTGATGAATGCGCTCCATGGCGGCATTCAGGATCTGCTCGCGGGTGTCTGTTGTTTCATTCATGCGAAAACCATACTACTAATTTCTGAAGGATCAATGATTCATTCAGGTCACATTCGCCAGATTTGCGTGGCAGTGGAAAGCTCGCAGCAGTATGCCATAGCGGTTCGCACACTCAACCAGGCTCCGAGGAGACGCTCATGCCATTGTTCTGCCTATACTGTCTCGACAGACAAGATGACGGTGCCGCACTGCGCGCCAAGGCCCGCCCAGCGCATCTGGAATGGGCCGTGGGCCTGGGTGATGTCGTTCGCATGGCCGGGCCGCTGCTTGCGGATGACGGCGAGACGATGGTCGGGTCGATTTTCCTGGTGCAGGCCGAAAGCCTCGCCGCCGCCAAGGCCCTGTCGTCGCAGGACCCCTATGCGTTGGCCGGCGTATTCGAACGTGTCGACATCCGTGAGACCCGCTGGTCCATCGGGGACGGCAGGCCGGCATGAGACAGCTCGTCCTTGGCAACCTGAACTATTCCAGCTGGTCGATCCGGCCCCTGCTGGTCGCGCGCCGTGTCGGCCTGCCGGTTGAAGAAGTAGTCGTGCCGCTGGATTTTCCCGACACGCGCGCGAAACTGAAAGAGATCAGCCCGACCGCCAAGGTGCCGCTCCTCCTCTGGGACGGCCAGACGATCTGGGAAAGTCTCGCGATCACCGAATGGATCGCCGAGTGGGCCGCGCCCGGCCAGGTCTGGCCCAAAGACGCCAGTGCGCGTGCCGCGGCCCGCGCCGCCGCTTCAGAAATGCATGCCGGCTTTCCAGCCCTGCGCAGCCTGTGCCCGATGGACATCCGGTCGCGCCATGCCACCCCGGCGATGACTGACGGACTGAAGGCCGACATCGCCCGGATTGATGGCTTCTGGTGCGAGCTGCGCGATCGCTTCGGCAAGGACGGGCCGTTCCTGTTCGGCCAGTGGAGCGCCGCCGACGCGTTCTACACGCCCGTCGTCACCCGCTTTCGCACCTACAACCTTCCCCTCACCCCCATTGCGCAGGCCTATGCCGACGCTGTGCTGAGCGATCCGATATTCCGCGTTCTGGAAGAACAGGCAAAGGCCGAACCGTGGTGGATCAAGTATGGCCCGGATGGCCGGTCCAGCGGGTACCTCAAGCCGGTAGGTTGAGCAGGTCGTAGCCGAGATCATGCCGGAACAGCGTTTTCACCTGTGTCCGGTAAAGGTCCATCGCTTCACCCGTGAACAGGTCGGCGAGCGAGGTCTTGCGATTTTGCAGCACGTTCGGCTCGGCGTCCGGATCGGTGTGCTTTGCCATTTCTGCCTTCGTGCCTGCTGCGAGCGCCGCATCGATTGCGCCGGGCGTCAGGTCGAGCGACCAGTGCGCCGCCACGGCCTCCAGCACCGCGCGCGCATCCTTCAGCGTGTCTTCGTAATGGACGGTAAGAATCCGGCCGGGCGCATCGACACAGACATCGCCCCAGCGATTCCAGAACCGGGCGAGCCAGTAGATGTCGCATCGGTATTGCTTGCCGCCCGGATCACCTTTCAGATAGGCCAGCCAGTCGACCTTTATGTCATATTCCCATTTGGCGTGGTGGCTGGCGAGAATGGCCATCGGATGCCGGACGGCGAGCACATAGGGCGGCAGGTTGGCGGCGCGCCGGGCCCAGCCCCAGTCCGCCAGGCGGTGGGGTATGGTGTGGCTGAAAGCGAGACGCGGGATATCCGGAAAGGTGAGCTTGTCCTTGGGCCAGCCGATATAGGGCCGCACCGCGTTCTCCGAAAAATATTTCGGCCGCGCGATGCCATGCGTGTCGGCAATCGCAATCGCCAGCATGTATTTCAGCCAGTGCGTGCCGGAGTTCTTTGACGTCACCAGCATGCCGTCGAAAGCGCCATGGCGCAGCATGGAATAATTGTTCCAGTTGTCGTTGCGAACGCGGGCGCGGTAGGCGGCAGGAAGGGTCTCGATCATGCGGGGGGCCTAGCCTCAGACACGCCAGAGCGCAACGGGTGCGGAACTCATGTCTTGAGGCCAGCCCGATCGCGATACACTTGCAGCAGCGCCAACTGGTCGCGCGTGGGCGTGCCTTCCGCCTCGGAGACCGCCTCGAGCATGCCGTCGAGATCGACCACTTCCTTCGGGCCGAGATAGCCGTCGCCGACGATCTTCTGGCTGAGACGGCGCATGGTTTCCTGTGGCAGGGGCGCCTTGTTCGTGACCCATGCCGCATGCGCGACCAGTTCATGGGCTTCGTCCTGAGAGAAGCTGAATTGGCGCATGATCTCGTCGGAGATGGTGTCGCTTTGCCGGTCGGTCAGCGGGCCGCCGCGGGCGCGGGCGACTTCCATCATCATGATGGCGGCCGCCTCGCGGGGATCGTCGATCAGGTCGAGGCCATTTCGGCCGACCCGGTACTTGAAGGCGAGACGCCGCGGCAGGTTGGCGGCGGACCGCGCCAGATCAACCGCTTCACGCGCACCATCGCGGGCCATGCGCAGCCGCCACGACCAAACGCCGATAGCCACCAGAATACCAAGAATGCCGATCAGGAACTGCATCAAAAAAGTGTAGCGCGCCCCGAAGGGACGCGCCACACCCAATGAGTCTTAGGCGTTACTGCCCGCCACCTGCGGGGTCTGCGATGGCGTGGGCCTGCGCGAGGACGTAGGCGCGGATAGCTTCGGTTTCCTCGGGCGTCAGGTATTCGGAGAACGACACCATGCCATTGGCTGCGAGGTTGCCGTCGAGCACGACGCCCTTCCAGGCTTCGGGGTTGCCCGTGATGGCCGACCAGCGCAGGTCCGGCAGCACGCCGGAACTGGCTGCGAGCGCGCCATGGCAGACCATGCAATTGCGCGAGAAGGCCACCGCGCCCTGTGCGATCATCGCTTCGTCACCGAAGACATCAGCCTTGGCGGTCCGCTCGATCGGCGTAAAATCAGCGTCGGCGATAAGGCCGGCGCCACCGATCTTGAACGTGACCACCTTGCCGACAGTCGACGGCACCGCCGGGTCATAAGCATAGCCGGCGGCGAGGGCGAACGCACTGCCCCAGCCGGTCGTGATCGTCACGTATTGCTCGCCGTCGATCAGATAGGTGCCGGGGCCGGATGCGGCGCCCGACTTGACGTTCTGGCTCCACAATTTTTCGCCGGTTGCAGCATTGTAGGCGACAAACTCGCCATTCAGCTTGCCCTGGAAGACGAGATTGCCCGCCGTCGACAGCACGCCGCCATTCCACGCATTCTCATGCTCCACGGTCCAGCGGGGTTCCTGCTTGACCGGATCCCACGCAATCAGGCGGCCCTTGAGGGTTGAGCGAAGGAACTTGGCGACGTCAGGCGGGGCAATTGGCGGGATTCCCGACGAGAAGTCGGCGCCGGTATTCCAGCCGATCGTCTTGGTGCCGAACCTGGGATCTTCCGCATAGGCCTGCGGGATTTCCTGCGCCGGGATATAGGCCAGACCGGTTTCTGGGCTGTAGGCCATTGGGTGCCAGTTATGCGCGCCAAGGGGGCCGGGCAGTTGCTGGTGAGGCTCCTTGCCATAGCGGGCCGCAGCCACCTCCATCGGCCGTCCGTTCTCGTCGAGACCGGTTGCCCAGTTCAGTGGCACGAACGCATCGCCCGAAAGGTACTCGCCCGTGGCGGCATCCAGGACATAGAAGAACCCGTTCTTGGGAGCCTGCATGGCGACACGGCGCGGCGCGCCATCTTCGCCAAGCGGCAGGTCTGCCAGAATGATCGACTGGGTGGCCGTGTAGTCCCAGTTGTCGCCGGGCGTGGTCTGGAAATGCCATTTGTATTCACCCGTATTGGCATCGACCGCGACGATCGAGGACAGGAACAGGTTGTCGCCGCCGGCGGGGTCGCGGAACGTGCGGTTCCATGGCGACCCGTTGCCGACACCGAAAATGATCTGGTCGTTGACCGTATCGTAGACGATGGAATCCCAGACCGTGCCGCCGCCGCCATCGGTGACCCATGCGCCCTCGTCACCCCAGGTGACATTGCCCACGGATTCGAAAGCCTTGTCCGAGGCTTCATTGTCGGGTTGCTTTTTCGGGTTCGGCACCGTGTAGAAGCGCCACAGTTTTTTGCCGGTCGCCGCATCATAGGCGGTCAGGTAACCGCGCACGCCAAGCTCGGCGCCGCCATTGCCGATCAGCACCTTGCCGTTCACCACGCGCGGTGCGCCGGTTATTGTATAAGGCTTGGCCTGGTCGACGGTGACCGTGCTCCAGACCCGTTCGCCGGTTTTCGCGTTCAATGCTTCAAGCCGACCGTCGATCACGCCGACATAGACCTTGCCATCGAGGACCGCGACACCGCGGTTGACCACATCGCAGCAGGCTTTCACACCCACGGCGCGGTCAACATCCGGGTCGTAGGTCCACAGCGCGTCGCCTGTCTTGGCATCAAGCGCGTAGACTATGGACCAGGCCGACGTGACATACATGACGCCGTCGACAACAATTGGCGTCGCCTCAACACCGCGATTGGTGTCGAGATCGTGAGTCCAGGCAACGCCGAGGCGCCCGACATTTTCGGTATTGATTCCGGTCAGCGTCGAAAACCGCTGCTCGTCATAGGTGCCGCCATAGGTGAGCCATTCGGCGCCGCCACTGGCCGTCGCGATACGATTTGTGTCGACGGCGGCGAAGGCTGCTTCCACAGGCTTTTCGGCCACTTCGGCCTTCTCTTTCGGGGCACAGCCCGCGAGCAGCGCCAATGCGCCTCCCGCCATGATGAATGAACGCCAATGAGTCATGGCCTGGTGTCTCCCCTCGGTTTGAGTATGGCGGTCTGGTGCCGCTTTTGATGATTAGTGGTTAGGCTAGCCCTTCTACCGCAATTGTCGAGGTCTGTCGCTAGGTCAGTTGCCCGCCAATGTGCCGGATCGTTCGGCTACACCGCTGAGCGCGGTGAGATCGGCCTGCGCGGCGTCGATCGCCTGCGCAATGGCCGATTTCCATTCAGCGAGATTGCCTGCCGATGCGGCGCCGTCCGGGAAGTTCACGGACCGGGAGGTATTCACCACGCCGCCCTCAAGGTGATTGCCGCGCCTGACAAAACCGGCCAGCGCATCCTGCGCGCCGCTGCCTTGCGCGCCGTAACCGGGCACGAGGAACAGGCACTTCGGCGCCAGCTGCCGCAACTTGCGCGCCTCATCGGGCCCAGTTGCACCCGCGACGAGCATGAGGCTGGACCAGCCGTCCGCACCTTCAAGTCGCTGGATCGCGGGCTGAAGGGCCTCCACGACACGCGCATAGAGGGGCGCACCGCCCATGTCCTGCATCTGGAAATCCGCCGATCCGGGATTGGACGTACGCGTCAGCACGACCACGCCCTTGCCATTGGATTCCGCCGCCGACAGGAACGGTTCCAACGTGTCGATCCCCATATAGGGGTTTACGGTGACGGCATCACAGGGAAACGGGGCGGCCTTGCCAAGATAGGCCTGGGCATACCCTTCCGCGGTCGATCCTATATCGCCGCGCTTGGCATCTGCGATCACGATCAGGCCCGCATTGCGCGCCGCTTCGCACACAATCTGCAGTGCGCGCATGCCGTCGGGACCGAGACGCTCGAACAGGCCAACTTGCGGCTTGATGATTCCGGCCCGGCCGACAACCTGTGCGATGATGGCTTCACCCCAGCGCGCCAGCCCGTCTGGCGTGTCACCGCCGAACAGAGCGGGCACACGTCCGGCATGCGGATCAATTCCCACACAGAGCGGGCCCAGTGTGCGGGCGGCGGTGATCAGGCGGCTAGCAAAATCGCTCATGGCCGCACCTGGCAGGCAACCTTCACTACCTGAAGCCGGCGGCGGACATTGTCAGATTGCGGCCCGTAAGTGTTCACCGTAAACGCCTCATGGGGACCTTCAACGGTCGACACATCCAGACTGGTGAGGAACGCCTCAACGGAGGACGGCGCAGCGGTGTATATCCGGCCCCGGCGCGGGCTTTCAGCAACGATGACGCCGCGTACGCCGCCATCCTTGTCGAAGACAGGACCGCCAGAGATGCCGCCAAGCGTACCGATGAGGCCTTGGGTGCGCCCGATTTCGGCCCAGGCGAGGATCGGCTCGGCGCCATCGCGACGTCCGCGTGTGATGAGCTTGGATCGCGACAGAAGCTTGGTCGCCACTTCACCCGGCCGGCCTTGCGGATAGCCGACATGATAGCCTTCGTCGCCGACGCGCAGCGGCGCACCGAGAGCGAGCTTCACTGAAGCCGGGCTACGGCCGGTCGAAATGAGGGCAAGGTCATGGTCGGGATCAACCGTAACGCTTGCAGCCGGGACATATTGGTCGGGCGCCACCAGCAGGCCAACGCTGTTACAGCCTTCAACGACATGACGCGCCGTAATCCAGTCACCGGAATTATTGACTGCAAAAGCCGTGCCGATACCATCCTTCGGGGAGTCAACCTGGACCAGTATCTGCTCATCGAGGATGGAGGGCGGCGGCAATGTCGGGCCGTCCGATTCGAGCACTGTAGGAGGCGATTCAGGCGCATCAGCGTTGTTCTCGTTGGCAAACAACGTCCAGACCACGGCGCTGAATACCAGAAGATAAAGGACCCAATCAAACGACCTCATTTGTGCGTGCGTCTCCTCAACTCAAAACCTTTGCAGGGCCGGGTCCCACAATCCGGCCGCCAGAATCAGCGCCGACGAAATCTTTGCGGCAATCAGCACAATCGCCGCGCCAGCCTGATCCTGCTCGATCCGCTGCGGAATGTCGCGCAGCAAAACGTCCACGAGCCGGTAAACGATCAACTGGAGCAACAGGGCAATCACGCCCCATATCAAGAGGTCGAACAAGGACACACTCGATGCCAGCGTCGACGCGATGGGTATTGCGAGTCCCGTAATCGCACCTGCCAGCGCCAAACCCGCAGAGGCGTTGCCGCCTTTTACGAGTGCAAGTTCTTTCCATGGCGTCAGCAACACGTAGATAGTGCTTGCGACAACCAACATAGCACCTGCAGATGCAGTCCAGATCAGGAAGCGCGGAAACGCCTCTACAAAAGCACCAATTTCACCGTCCATTGAACCCGCCTATCTTGAACACATATTGTCCGAGGCCCTCCCGAGGCCGCCCTTATACCTAAACACAGCGCGCCTGCGCCTCAAGGAGACATCATCATGCTGAGCGGAAAAACTGCACTCGTCACCGGCTCGACGAGCGGTATCGGAATGGCGATTGCGACCCGCCTTGCACGCGAAGGATGCAATGTCGTACTCAACGGATTCGGGGACGAAGCCGCGATTGAAGCAGAGCGGGCCGGTCTGGCTAAAGAATTCGGGGTAAAGGTCGGCTATTCGGGCGCTGATCTCACCAACCCAGACGCGATTGAAGGTATGATGGGCTATGTCGCCCGCGATTTCGGCGGTGCAGATATCCTCGTCAACAATGCAGGCGTTCAATATGTCGCGCCAATCGAGGACTTTCCCGTTGCAAAGTGGGATCTCATTATCGCGCTCAACCTGACTGCCGCGTTTCACACGACGCGCATGGCGCTTCCCGGGATGAAGGAAAAAGGCTGGGGCCGTATCCTCAATACAGGCAGCGCCCATGCCAAGGTCGCCTCTCCCTTCAAGTCCGCCTATGTCACGGCCAAGCACGGCCTGGCCGGCCTGACCAAGGTGACGGCCCTCGAAGGCGCGAAACATGGTGTGCGCTGCAACCTGATTTGCCCCGGCTATGTCCATACGCCGCTGGTCGACGGCCAGATCGCCGATACCGCCAAGGCGCGCGGGATGACCCGGGAACAAGTGATCAAAGACGTGATCCTCGAGGCCCAACCCACCAAGGAATTCGTCACGGTGGAGCAGATAGCAGGCTTTGCCGCCTTCCTGTGCTCGCCGGACGCCGACCAGATAAATGGCGCGGAACTGTCGATTGATGGCGGCTGGACGGCCGAATAGGCGTCAGCCGCTACTCTTGCAGAACTTCAGTCAGGCACGCGGCGATCGTTTCGCTGGTGTCTTCGTGCGTGAAGAAGGTCTTCAGCTTCCAGTCCGCATCCATCAGATAGAGCAGGCTCGTATGGTCCATCGTGTAACCGGCTGAACTGCTGTCATCGTCGATGCGCGAATAGTCGGCGATGAAGGAATCGGCTGCAGCGCGGACCTGGTCTTTGGTGCCCGTCAGGCCGACCAGATTGTCGGGAAACGCAGCGGTTGTTACGTATTGGGCGAGCGTTTCGGGCGTGTCGCGTGCGGGATCGACCGAGATCAGGAGGGTCTGGGGCGGCGCCATGCCTTCCGGCAGCATCTTGTAGGCGCGCGCGATGCTGACCAGCGTCATCGGGCAGACGTCCGGACAATAGGTAAATCCGAAATAAATCAAGGTCGCACGGCCTTTGAACGTGTCCTCGGTGACCGTTTCGCCGGTGTGCGAGACGAGCGAGATGGGCCCGCCGATCTCCGGATAGGCGCGACTGAGGCACCCGGATTTGACCCCGCCGGAGCGAGGCGCTGCGGGTGCCGCGGCGGTGTCGGACGAGGGTGCTGAGGGGGAGCAGGCGGTGGCGGCAAGGGTGCCGAACACGACGAGGAGGGTGCGGAAAGGGAACATGGTAGCGATATGCCGGGAATGCCCCGCTTGGCGCAAGCGTCACGCTGCCGCATAAGCAGTTTCATGGACGATATTACGCGAGATTCCCGGTATGCGTTGGACGACGCCGTGTTCACGCTGGCGCCCGAGGGGCTTGGCTCGGCGCAATCGGCGCTGGGACGGACGCGGCTGCGCACATTCATCACGCTGCGCTGGCTGGCCGTGGCCGGGCAGACGGCGGCCGTGCTGTTCGTTGCCTTCGTGCTGGGCTTTGAAGTGCCACTGGCGCTGTGCCTGGCGATCATTGCCGCGTCGGCCTGGCTCAATGTGTTCCTTGCTTTTGCCTTCCAGAGCCAGCGCCTGACGCGCGGCTGGGAGGCGAGCCTGCAACTGGCCTTCGACACGCTGCAACTGGCGGCGCTGATCACGGTGACCGGCGGCCTGTCCAACCCCTTCCTGCTGATGCTGCTGGCGCCGGTGACCGTTGCGGCCCTGTCTGTCTCGCAGGCGCGCGCGACGATGGTTGCCGTCCTGGCGCTCGCCTCGGCGGCGATGATGCCGTTCTTCTCGCTGCCTTTGCCCTGGGTGGGCGGGGAGGCGATCAGCCTGCCTCCGCTCTTCCAGTGGGGCCAGTTCACGGCCCTCGTCGTGGGCCTCGTGTTCTTTTCCCTGTCGGCGGTCCGGGTCAGCCAGGATGAAGCCCGGCTGGTGCGAGCACTTGATGCGGCTAGTGTGGTGATGGCGCGCGAACAGAAGCTGTCGGCGCTTGGCGCCATGTCGGCGATGACGACGCATGAACTTGGCACGCCGCTGGCCACGATTCACCTCGTGTCCAAGGAACTGCTCGCGGAAATCGGGGCGGATGATCCCCATAGCGAAGACATCCGCCTGATTGCCGAGCAGGCAGACCGTTGCCGCGCGATCCTCGCCACCATCCGCGAAGCGCGTGAAGCGACGGATATCGTGCATGCGCTGATGCCGCTCGACGCGCTGGTCGAAGAGGCCGCTGCGCCATTCAAGGGGCTGGGCGTCGACCTAGTCGTGCGCGCGGTGCCCGGCGAAGGCGGCGAAGCCAAGGCGCCGATCCTCAATCGCAGCCCGGAAATCCTGCACGCGCTGGGCGCCTTTATCGAGAACGCGGTCAGCTTTGCCGATACGCGCGTGACGGCGGTTGCATCATGGACCGAAGAGCAGGTGATCATCACGATCACAGACGACGGACCGGGATTTGCCGCTGAAGTGATGCCAAAACTCGGCGAGCCCTACGTCTCCCAGCGCAGCGAAGCCCAGCTCGGCGGCGGCGACATGGGACTGGGCTTTTTCATCGCGAAAACGCTGATCGAACGCACGGGCGGACGCATTGCGACGCGCAACCGGATACCGCCGAAACGCGGCGCGGTCGTGCAGGCGCTCTGGCCAAGAGCAGCGCTGGAGGCTTCTAAATTGGCCTAGGCCGTGCAATGGGCCTATATAGAAATGGAATCATGAGAAGGAATGGGGCTATGGACCGCCCGGTGACTGTAAACATGCACGAAAGCCTCAAGGATGTGGAAGACCGTTCCTGCCTTGTGATGGATGATGACGGCCCGTTTGTTCAACGCATGGCGCGCGCCCTGGCCCAGCGCGGCTTCATCGTTTCCGCCGTTTCGACCGTCAGCGAAGGCAAGGATATTGCCCGCCTGAACCCGCCCGCCTTTGCCGTGCTGGACCTGCGCCTCGAAGACGGCAGTGGCCTCGACGTGGTCGACGTGCTTCACAAGCATCGCCCGGATGCGCGCGCCGTGATCCTGACCGGCTATGGCGCGATTGCGACGGCCGTTGCCGCCGTGAAGGCCGGCGCTGTCGATTACCTGTCGAAGCCGGCCGATGTCGACGACATCGTCCGCGCGCTCACCGCCACCAAGGACGAGAAACCGGCCCCGCCGGAAAACCCGATGTCGGCTGACCGGGTGCGCTGGGAACATATCCAGCGCGTCTATGAGCTGTGCAATCACAATGTCTCGGAGACGGCCCGGCGCCTGAACATGCATCGCCGGACCCTGCAGCGCATCCTGGCGAAACGCGCCCCGCGCTAAAGTCCAAGCCCACGGATGGCGCAAAAAACGTGACTGCAGCGTCACTTTATCTGTAACAAATGCAACAGTTGCAAACGATTCTCGCTTCGCCTAAGCGCGGCGGATGAAATCTTCCCGTGCCCTCCCCGCCTCGCTCCTGATTGCCTCATTTGCCGCCCCGGCTTTCGCCGAAACGGGCGACGCGCCAAGGCGCCTGGACCCGGTTGTCACGACCGCCACACCAAGTGCCGCGCCGCTGACCGACATTCCGATGTCCGTCAGCGTGATCGACGCCGGTGCGCTCAAGTTGGCGGATGCCTTCCTCGGGGCAGAAGACATTACCGACCTGCTGACCGGCGTCGACGCCGCCGTCGCCAACGGCACACAAGTGGCCTTCCAGATCCGCGGAATTGGCGCGGTAGACCATCAGGCGCTGACGCCGACGGCAGCGGCGGTCTATTCCGACGGTGTCTATCTGGCGACCAATGTGCAGACCGGCCTGATGCTGTATGACCTCGACCGGATCGAGGTGCTGAAAGGTCCGCAAGGTACGCTCTATGGCCGCAACGCATCTGGCGGAGCGATCAATTTCATCACCGCAAGACCGGACCCGGACCAGGCACGCTATGTTCGCGCCGGCTATGGCAATTTCAACCGCGTGGACCTTGGCGGCGCCTACGGGAACGCTTTGGAGAACGGCTTCAGCTATCGTCTTGCCGGGCGGTATCTGTCGCGTGACGCTGCCCTCGACAATACGGCTGGCCCGGCAGATGCGGGCGGCGTGCGCGACGAGTTCGGCCTGCGCCTCGGCCTCCTCTGGGAGAATGCTGGCGGCGGCGAACTGCTGGTGCGCACACATTACGAGGAAGACAATGGCGTCAACACCACGCCGCGCAATGACAGCCTTGACCTGGGCGATCATGAAATCGCGGTGGCTGGAGACGGCCTGCAGGACACGGATAATGCCTTCTATGGCGTGTCGGCCGAATACAGCCGCGCATTCGGGCGCTGGGACCTCACTTCGCTGACGGCTTTTGAAGGGTATGCGCAGCAATACGGCTTTGACTTTGATGGCGCCGTGGCCCTGTTCGGAAATCGCCGTTTCAATGCGAACCTCGCGTATGATAGGTCGTTCCGTCAGTATTCGCAGGAACTCCGCCTGCAGACGGACTGGGTCGGTGGGCACACGCTGATCGGCCTCAGCGGGTCGGTCGATGACTTCAGCCAGACCTACACGATCTGGTGCGGTGTGCTGGACCCCGCAACCCTGCTGGGCACGTGCCCCTATGTGGGAGCAGGCAGCCGCGCCGGGCCAGCACCCGTGTCGCCCGGCACCGCGATGACCCTGGTCACCGACATCAACCAGTCACGCACGGCGCTCGCCGCCTTCACGCATAATGAATTCGACCTGACTGAGCGCCTGGCGGCCACGCTCGGCCTGCGCTTGACCGATGAGCGGATCGAAGGGCATGGCAGCGGGCGGCATGTCTTTGATGACGGCACGGTCGGTTACAATAATGTCGGCGGCTTGGGCCTTGCCTTCGGATCGAACGCAATCGATGAGACACGCCTCAGCGGGAACGCCGCGCTGTCTTATGATGTCGGGCCCGGGCAGGCCTATGCGTCCATCTCGAACAGCTACAAGTCGGGCGGCTTCAATGGCGAGGTGCAGAACAATGCCACGCATTTTACCGACGAAGGCCTGTTCGATGCGGAAGCCGTGACGGCGTATGAGCTTGGCTACAAGGCGCGCCCCACGGACACGCTGAGCTGGAGCCTTGCTGCGTTCTGGCAGGATTATGATGCGCCGCAGGCACGGATTTTCGTGAGCTTCGCGCTGCCGGACGGTTCGAGCATCACGTCGAACTCATTGTCGAACCTCGATGCGGCCACGGTCTATGGCGCAGAGGCCGACATGACCTGGCGGCCAGTTGACGGCCTGACGCTGGACGCCGGACTAACCCTGCTGGATACGGAGATCGACCAAGCAACGAATATTGGCGGCAACGCCGCAGCGTTTGACGGCAATCCCCTGCCCTTTGCGCCGGACGTGTCAGCCACGCTGGGCGGCCGGTATGAATTCGCGCTGACGCCGGGCGTGGACGCGAGCCTCGCGGCCCATGCGAAATATCGCGGCGACTATTATCTCGACCCGGAAGGCCTTGAGACGCGGATGCAGGCCGGCTTCACCACATTGCAGGCCGAGGCGGCGTTCCAGTTTGCTGGCACGGGTCTTGGCGTCACGATCTGGGGGCGCAACCTGACCAATGAAGACTATGCGCTCTCGGGCTATGGCTTCATCGGCTACAATACGTTTCGGTCGGACCCGCGCACCTTTGGTGTGCGGCTGGATTACAGCTTCTAGCTTGTCGGCTTCATCGGCGCCATTGCGCCGACGACCATCGCTTCCGTGCCGAGCTTGACCGAAGCCTCGGGGTCGATCTTGAAGAAGGGCGAATGGTGCGACGGCGCAGTTTTAACGTCGGCTTCGGGTGTGCCGCCGACATTGAAATAGACGCCTTTGACGCCGGTTTCCCGCGTGACGAAATAGGCGAAGTCTTCGGCGCCCATGCCGCCGCGTGGCTGTTCAAACAGCGTGCCTTCCGGCAGTGAGGCCGTGAATGCGTCGCGCAGGAGCTGGGCCGTGTCGGCGTCGTTGATCGTGGGCGGTGTCGATTCCGTTTGGGAGCGCACGACTTCCGGCACGCCCATCGCGATGGCAACGCCCCGTGCGACCCGGTCTATCCCGTCGAGCAATTGTATCCGCACCTCAGGGTCATCGGACCGGACGGTCAGCTGCATCTCGACCTTGTCGCCGATGATGTTGGGCTTGGCCCCGCCATGGATTGCGCCGACCGTAGTGACGCCGGGATCCAGCGGCGCAATCGAACGCGACACGACCGACTGTAGTGACACGACAATCTGGGACGCCACGAGCTCCGGGTCGATGTCCAAGTGCGGGCAGGCCCCATGCGTGCCGACGCCATGGACGACAATGTCCACGCTGTCAGAGCTGGACTGCACGATATCGAGCGGCAGCAGGATACGTCAGGTCGGCACGTCGGCCGCAACGTGGAAGGCGATGGCGTAATCAGGCTTGGGAAAGCGGGTATAAAGGCCGTCATCCATCATGGCGTGAGCGCCGCCGGTACGTTCTTCAGCCGGTTGGCCAACAAGAACAAGTGTGCCGGACCATTCGTCCTTGCGGGCAGCCAGCTGTTTCGCGGCGCCGACAAGGGACGTGACGTGCACATCGTGCCCGCAAGCATGCATCACCGGTTTTTCAATGCCGTCGATATCGACCTGCTTGACCGTGGACGCATAAGCGAGACCGCTGTCTTCGAGAAGCGGCAGGCCGTCGATGTCGGCGCGAATCAGGGATGCCGCCAAGGCCAAGGATTCCAATTTCATGTGCTGTCTCCCCAATTCCGGCGACAGGCTAGGCGCCGCATTCGGGCCCGTAAATCATTGATCCTTATTCCCCGGGACACCCGCCTGTATCAAAACGGATGGCGCGGAAATTGACCGGGTCTCCATTTGAATAGTTCAGCGCGTAGTGCGGCTGGGACTCGGTGACGCAGAGATTCAGCTTTTCTGCTTCGGCGCGCAGCGTAGCCACCGTATCCGCGATTGCGGGATCGGCTTTCCTGTCCTCGAAATTGACGAGATAGACGACCGGATAGGCGGAGGGGTCCGTCGGCAGTTCGAGCGGGGTTTCCGGCGGGTGCAGGTTCTGCGTGCCGAGCGTGAGGATATAGCTCGGTTCTGCATAGCCAAGCGCGAGGATGCGCTCGGGCGCGATCGTATTGCAATTGGCATCGTCGCCTGGCACGCCGCAGACGTCTTCAAGCGCGGCGCGGGCGGTTTCGGTCGGCTGGAGCCAGACCTGGCTTGGCAGCATGAAGATGCGGATATGCCAGCCGATAGCAATGCTGGCGGCAATGGCGAACAGCATTGCCAGTCCGTCCCGGCGCCGGGCAAACTCGATAATGGCCAGTCCAACAAGCACGAAGCCGAGCCACCAGAGCCAGAGCGGAAAGCTGCGATAGGACGTCCATGCCTCAAGCACCTGGCTGGAGGCGGCTGTGGTGAAATCCGCGGCGGTTTCTTCCATGAAGAAGATCGCGACGCCGGGGAATGAGACGGCAAGCAACAGGATCGCGCCGACGGCAAACAGGGTGAGCGAAATCCAGCGGCTGACCGGCATGCGCTTGCCTTCCATCAGCTGGACCGTTGCGTAGCCGCAGAGCAGGCCGATAGCCGGATAAGCGGGCAGGATATAATGGCTGAGCAGCGTGGGCATGAGTTCGAAGAAGGCGTAGGTGAGCGCCGCCCAGGCTACGAGGAAGCGGATGGCGCGGGTCTCGTCTGTCAGGCCGTCTATGCCGATCGGCCAGCGGTGTTTCCAGTCGTCGCGGCCCGAGATGTACCAGAAGACACCGAGCAGGACTGCCGGGAAGGCCGGCAGGGTTTTCAGCGTGGACAGTGTCGTCAGGGTCTTGGCGACAAGGCCTGTGCCTTCAGGGCGCGGCAAGTGGGGCAGAGCGAACAGGAGCACTGTGAGGAACGCGAACACGAATGCGGTAATCAGCGCCGAGTCGCGCAGCCATTTCCAGCCGAGATCGCCGCGCGGCTTGAGCCGCTGCCAGGCGGCGACGCAGCCCGGCACAAGCATCAGCGTGGCCGGGAAGAACCAGGCCGGCATGTGCGTCAGGTGGTAGAAGGGCCAGCCGCCATGGCCTTCGGAAGCGCCGGTGAACTTGTCTTTCAAGTCCTTGCCGACGGCGCCCTTGATAAACTCGCCATTGGTCGCCGCCTGTATCCAAAGGAACCAGGGCAGGACGAGGGCGACGAAAATCGCCGGGCCGGGCCACCAGAGGAGGACGCGCCACCAGTCGCCGCCCTTGCCGCCGGCTGCCTTGGTCCAGACCCATGCGCCGATGCCGGCATAGGCCGCGACCATCGGGCCGACAGGCCCCTTGATGAGGAAGACAAGCCCCATCGCGGTCCAGAACAGCAGCGCCATGCGTTTGGACTGGTCCTTATTCATGTAGAGACGCGCGAGCGCACCGATGCTCAACGTGGTCAGGAAGACGAGCATGCCATCCGTCTTGGAGATGTGCGCCTCGCTAGTGAGCAACAACGTCGTGCCGAACAATGCAGCACCGACGAAACTCGCGCGTCGCCCGATCAGCGGCATGCCGCACCAGAAGCAGGCAAGCGTGGCCAGGGCCGCACCGAGCCAGCTGGGTACGCGGTAGGTCCATATCTGCTTGGCGTCTGCGCCGGTGAACAGGGCTGTCGAGCCAGCCTGCAGCCAGTGGATGCCCGCCGGCTTCTTGTTGCGCAGCTCGTCCTGGTAACGCAGGCGGATATAATCGCCCGATTCCAGCATCTGCTTGGACGCCTGCGCAAAGCGGCTCTCGTCACGGTCGAGCGCAGGCAGGATAAACACGCCGGGCGCGGCGGCCCCGAACGTGATCACGAAAAGCAGGACCCAGGCTTTCCAGCCGGACGAGATGCGGTCGAGAAATGTCATGGCTTTGCCTTTTAGCGGGTCGCGCAGGGCGCGTCTTGTGGTTTTGGGCAGGAATCAGGGCCAGATGAGGTAAGGTCTCGCTTTTGCGGCCCTGTCTCGTTATGAGGCGTGGTTTGTTTTCCCCGCAAGCCCGAAGGCGCGTTGATTTGGCCAGTTCCCTTGAATTCTCTGTCGTGGTGCCCGTGCACAATGAAGCCGGCAATGTCGAGTTGCTGATCGAAGAGATTGCGCGCGCCCTGGACGGCCGCGCCTTCGAGATGGTGTTTGTCGACGACGCCTCGACCGATGACACCCGCGCCGTGCTGTCTGAGCTCAAGTCACGCTTCCCGATGCTCAGGGTGCTGGGACACCGCAAGAATGCCGGGCAGAGCCGCGCGATCCGGTCGGGTATCCTAGCTGCACGGGCGCCCGTAATCGGCACACTGGACGGCGATGGACAAAACGATCCGGCCGACCTGCCGGACCTGTACCGTGCCCTGACCCGCGCCGATGCCCCCAGCGACCTGAAAATGGTCATGGGCCGCCGGGCCAGCCGCAAGGACACGCCGTGGAAACGGTTCGGATCGCGTTTCGCCAACAATATTCGCCAGCGCCTGCTGAAGGATAATTGCGATGATAGCGGGTGCGGCACCAAGGCGCTTTATCGCGACGCCTATATCTCGCTTCCCTATTTCGACCATATGCACCGTTATGTACCGGCCCTGATGCGGGCCGAGGGCTACAAGGTGGAATTCCGGGACGTGAACCACCGTCCGCGCGCCACCGGCACCTCGAACTACACCAATTTTGGCCGTCTGAACGATGCATTGTCAGACCTGCGCGGCGTGATGTGGCTGATCCGCCGCCGGCGCAATCCCGGCGGTACGGACGAGATATAGACGCCGATAGTGTCCCGGATCAAGGCGGCGCGTGTCGCGGCATCCGTCAGAGGCATGTCGATGAGCGTGACGCTCAATCTCTCATAGGCGCGGCGCGTCAGCGCGCCGAAGGGTTCCGCGTGCGTGAAATCGAGCGTGCGTTCAGCATCTGATGCGTAGATCGCCTGCCAAGCCGGAAACCAAAAAACCTTGTCCGCCCTGCCCCGCGCCGTAATCGCCCGGTCAATGGAGCCTTTATCGAGCTGCCAATAGGCGGCATAGGACCATTAGGTTCGCCAAGCCCCGGTCGAAGACGACCGGACCCGGCGCTGACAGAGCGGCGTCATGGTCGCGGACCGCCTGGTCCAGCATCAGCGCCACAAACAGGGCCGGATCCCGGTCGCCCGTGCCCTGCTCGTCCACCCGGCGCTGCGCTGCCTGCACCTGCCGGGCAGGCTCTGCCACGGTGTGGCCGGTGCCCGCCAGAAGCTGTAGCACCGTGGTTTTGCCGCTGCCGGGCGGGCCGGTAAGAATATGGAAGTCTGGCATTCTGTTCTCTCTGGAAGATAGGATATGGACCTGAAATCGCCGTGTTTGCCGCGAATAATGGGTGCCGGGCGGTGATGACCGACCGCATTGGGGAAATCCGCTCGCATCGCCGCGTGTGATACGGTAGACCCTGTGTTAACTCGACCGGATGACGGATGGTCTGAATGAGCAAGAATTCGAAGATCGCACTGGCGGGAGCAGCGATCGCAAAGCGAGAGCGTGACAAGCAGAAGAATCATGCTTCGAGCGACTCACATGAAAAGGGGAACCTGATGCGCGCAATTTTCGGAATCTTTCCGCTGCTGGTGATTCCAGTAGCTCTCTACAATCTCCTGGCCCTCGGCTTTGGCGGCGCGGTCGAGACCGTGAACGCACAGGGCGAACTGGTTCGGGCGACCAGCGCGCCCATCCTGAACCTGCTGAACGGTCCATTCATGCACCTGCCAATGATTTCCGGCGTCGACTGGATGCTGACCAAGGGAGACGCGATCCTGCTGCTGGCAATCGTGTTCCTGTTCCTCGAGATCCTGAAGTCGACCAGTACGGGCACCTCGACCATCATCAATCACGCGATCTCGATGATGCTGTTCATCGTCTGCCTGATCCAGTTCCTGCTCCTGCCGAACTTCGCGACCTCGACCTTCTTCATCCTGATGTCGATGGCCCTGCTGGACGTGCTGGCCGGTGTGGTGGTGACGATCGTGTCGGCGCGGCGCGACTTCGGGGTTGCCGGGGACCTCTAACACCCAAGACCTTGAATCCGAGACAGAGCGGCCTGCCCCACGAAAGTGCGGCGGGCCGTTTTCGTATCGGGTAAATACCCCGCCCTGTGTCCAGCATGCTCTGCGCGGCATCAAAGGTCTCGCCAGACCCGGAACGTTCCGGGTGTCGCCTCGTTGACGTGGAGGAAAAGGAGAGCCGCCATGACCAGGACAGTCCTGCCTGAAGAGGCACGTCGCCGTACATCGCCGGACGAGGCCGACCAGATCGAAACAGCAGCCCGCCGGCGGCGCAAGCAAATGCTGCCCGGAGAGGGACCGCACGCGCCTGACAAGGACGTGCCGGTCGACCATTTCAAAGGCAGCGACGAGACCATAATTCTCGGCCCAGCGCCCGATGTCGCCAGCTATACCACACCAGAAGTGCATGATGAGCTAGCGGCTACGCCTGACAAGGGCGAGCACAAGGCGACGGGCACCTACCAAACGCCATCGCCTGACTAGAAGCCGAACTATTCGGGCGACACGTCGCGCCGAGTCCGGCATCCCGGTAAAGGGCCCTTGGCTAGTCTTTCTTCGTGAGGTCGGCGAGCTGGTCCTGGATGGCCTGCATCTGGGCCTGCATGGCCGCGAGTGCCTCGGCCTGGAAGTCGAGTATCGGGTTGGCCGAGGTCGATTTCTCGGTTTGGGACGCTTTGTAGAGCGTCGGCATGAACATTTTCATGCCCTGTTCGAACATGGCCATGTTGCGTTTGGCCTGTTTTTCGAAGGCCGACATGGGGTTGGCCGCCTTGCGCCATTCCTTTTGCGTGTCGGCAAAACTGTTCATCGACATGTCGAGGAAGGCCGGCAGGAAAGTCTGCGCGCCGCCGCCATAGAAGCCGATCAGCTGGCGCAGGAAATTGAGCGGCAACGCGCCTTCGCCCTTTGTTTCCTGCTCGAAAATGATCTGCGTGAGCACCTGGCGTGTTAGGTCGTCACCCGTTTTTGCGTCGCGAACCTCGAAATCCCGGCCCTCGCGGACAAGTTCGGACAGGTGGTCCAGCGTCACGTAGGACGAGGTGGATGTGTCGTAGAGTCGCCGATTCGCGTATTTCTTGATGATGATCGTCGAAGACGATCCATTTTGCTTGGCCATGTCCTGCCCTCTGTTCTCCAAATCGGAGAAGCAATTATTGTGCTATGCAGCAATGCTTGCACAAATTTTGCGTGTGACCAATGTCCCAGTTGAAGTCTGGCGCTCATGAAGGCTACGAGTGGACACAACTTAACGCCGGAGGAAACAGGCATGACGAAAACAGTATTGGTCACAGGGGGCACGCGAGGCATCGGGCACGCCATCAGCGTGGCGATGAAGGCCAAGGGCCACAAGGTTGCGGCCAACTATGCCGGCAATGACGAGGCGGCGAAAAAGTTCGAAGCAGACACCGGCATCAGGACGTACAAGTTTGACGTCGCCGACTATGACGCCGTCGGCAAAGGTATCGCCGCGATCGAAGCCGACCTCGGCACCATCGACATCGTGGTCAACAATGCCGGCATCACGCGCGATGCGCCATTCCACAAGATGTCGCTCGACCAGTGGCAACAGGTCATCAATGTCGACCTCACGTCGGCCTTCAACGTGACCCGCCAGGTCTGGGACGGCATGCGCGAGCGCGGCTTTGGCCGTGTGATCAACATCTCGTCGATCAACGGACAGAAGGGCCAGTTCGGCCAGGCGAACTATTCGGCTGCCAAGGCGGGCCTGATCGGCTTCACCAAGGCCCTCGCCCAGGAAGGCGCCAAAAAGGGCGTCACCGTGAACGTGGTATGCCCGGGCTATATCGATACGGAAATGCTGCAGGCGGTGCCGGAAAAGGTGCTTGAAGGCATCATTGCGTCAATTCCGGTAGGCCGTCTCGGCAAGGCTGAAGAGATCGCTTCGATGTGCGCCTATCTGGCGAGCGATGAAGCCGCCTTCATCACCGGCGCAACGATGACGGTGAACGGCGCGCAATATATCGCGGGCTAGGCTGAACGCATCATGCGCAGCAGGAAGAACCGGACCGGCCTCGCGCTGTTCGGTTTTTCTTTGCCTGAAAGTACCCTCAGGGCCGAGGTCGCCAGTCAGGCGGGGCAAGCTCGAATCCCTTGAATTCGAACCCGGGCGCGACCGTGCAACTGACTAGCGTCCATGCGCTCAGCGTTTCGGCGGTTTGCCAATGGTGAGCTGGGACTAGCACTTGCGGGCACTGGGCTGCGCGCAGGTTCGGCCCTAGCTGGAACGCTTCGACACCATTCCCGTCTGGCGGCGACAGTGTCAGGGCAAGCGGACCACCGGCATGCCAGAACCAGGCTTCGTCTGCGTCAACCCGGTGCCAGGCGGATACTTCGTCAGCCTGCAGCAGGAAGTAGATGGCGGTGGAGGCCGGTCGGTAGCCGTGCATGGCAGGGGCGCGGAAGGTTTCGGCATAGTGGCCGCCTTCCGGGTGCGGCTTCAGGCCGAGCAGCCGGATGATCTCGTTTGCGCCCAGGTCTCCGGAGATGGCGTCCATCAGAACCGGTCCTTGCGGCCGCGGATCTCGGCAAAGGTCGCCGCAGCATCGCCGGGATGGCCCATGGCGGCCTGAAGGGCAGGGTCGTCAGCGCGCAGGAAGGGATTGGTCGCCAGTTCGCGTGAGAGCTGCGTGGGGACGGTCCACTCGTTCCGGGCGCGCTTGTCGTTGATCTCGTTCACGTAAGCGGCGAGGGCTTCGTTGCCGGGATCGACCGTCACGGCGAACCGGGCATTCGAGGCAGTATATTCATGGGCGCAGTAAAGCGCGGTCTCGGGCGGCAGGCCCTTCAGCCGCGTCAGGCTTTGCCACATCATTTTCGGATTGCCTTCGAAGACACGACCGCAGCCGAGGGCAAACACGGCATCGCCGACGAACGCGACAGATTCGGTTGGCAGATGATAGGCGATATGGCCAAGCGTGTGGCCGGGAACATCGATGACCTTTGCTTCGATATTGCCGAGTTTAACTACGTCGCCGGTCTTCACCGCACGGTCGATGCCAGGAATTTTCTCCGCTTCGGCGGCAGGCCCAGTGATGGTGCACGCGGTCGCGTCCCTGATCGCAAGGTTGCCGCCCGCATGGTCAGGATGCCAGTGCGTGTTCCAGATCTGCGTGATCGTCCAGCCTTTCGCGGCGGCCTCAGCAAGGTATTTCTGCGCATCGGGCGTATCGATGGCGGCTGTTTCACCCGAGGCGGAATCATGCGCGAGGAACCCGTAATTATCGTTCAGGCAGGGAAACTGGTGTATCTGGAACATGTTTCGGGGTCTCCATTGCCGTTATGGGTAATTACAAGACCTTGATCTAACACAGGGAAGTCGATGCGTCAGGATGCCGTCACGCTACAACGATTCTATGCCTCGCCGTTAGGGAACGCGGCGTCACGCATCCTGTCGGCCAAACTGATCGACCTGTGGGGCGACGCGAACAATCTCTCGCTGCTGGGGCTAGGCTACGCGATGCCAGTGCTCGATACGTTCGGCGACCATCCAAGCCGCAGCGTGGCGGCCGTGCCATTCGATCATGGGCCGGTGCACTGGGACCCGACGGGACGGGGCAATGCCGCGGTGTCCGTGGGCGACCTGCGCCTGCCCTTTCCGGACGGCATGTTCGACCGGGTAATCGTGCTTCACGGACTTGAAGAAACGGGCGACCCGCGCGCCTACCTGCGCGAAGTCTGGCGTGTGATGTCGCCGGAAGGTCGCATCGTTCTTGCCGCCTCGAACCGCGCGGGGCTATGGGCGCGGGCAACGCGCACGCCCTTCGGTCAGGGCCGCCCGTGGAGCCGGGCCCAATTGATGAACCTACTCTCGGTCGGCCTGTTCCAGGTCACGGCCAGTTCAAGCGCTCTCTACATGCCGCCTGTTTCAACGGGTATCGTGACAGCCGCTGCCGAAGGCTGGGACGCCATCGGCCGCCTGATCACGCCCGGTCTTGGCGGAGTCGTTCTGGTCGAGGCGGTTAAAAGACTGTATGCTTCGCCCGGTGGCGGCGCTGTCGCTCCGGTTGTCGAGCGGGCGCGCATTGCCAAGCCCGCAACAGGCTCCGGGCGCAAAAGGCATTGACGCAGGCGGTGCGGCAGGTACGTTCGCAGGTGCACAAAACAGAAGGCCGGTCGACCATGAAACTCGTGACAGCAATCTTCAAGCCCAGCCGCCTTGATGCGGTGATTGACGCCCTGTCGGAAGCCGGCGCCACCGGACTGACGGTCTCGGAAGTGCGCGGCTATGGTCGCCAGCAAGGCAAGACTGAAGTCTATCGCGGCGCCGAATATGAAGTCCGCCTGCTGCCGAAGGTACGGGTCGAGGTCGCCTGCGCGGACGCGGACGTGGATCGTTTCTCGGATGCGATTATCTCCGCAGCAAACACCGGCACGATTGGTGACGGCAAAATATTCGTCCACACGGTGGACTCGGTGGTCCGGATCCGGACGGGCGAGCGCGACGAGCAGGCCCTGACCGGCTGATTGACGCCGCAGCGCCAAAGCTCATGACAAATCGCACGTTAACGCGGGCGGCGATATTTGGTCGCACGCCGAGAGCGTTCGTGCACTGGCGGACGGTAAGAACGATGGCCTAGCTTGAGGGTCAGGTTGTCTTCCATGGCACATTCATTCCACATCTCCACGCACCGGGCGCTCTCATGAGCGGGCTGTCGGCAATACTTATTGCGAACATCGCGCTGGCCCTGCTGGCGGCCCTGATCCTGTGGCACGGCTCGCAGCATCCCGAACAGCTGAGTATCGTCCGCAAGCAGTTCAGCAAATTGTCCTCGACAGATCCGGTCACTGACCTGCCCAACCGCGCATGCTTCATGACCGGCTGACCGATGCACTCAACTCGGAAGGCCCGGACTCCGCGCTCATGGTCATCGAACTCGACGGATTCAAAGTCATCAACGATACGCTGGGACATGAGACCGGCGACGAATTGTTGAGAGCCGTTGCCATGAGGATGTCGAGCTGCCTGCACCAGAGCGACCTGCTTGCCCGCGTTGGCAACGGCGAATTCGCTGCGCTGATCATGCGGGATGACGCCGAGAGCCGCGCGGCGCAAACAGCCTAATCGATCGACAAGGCAAGGGATGCTCCGTTCCACATTCGCGACGACGTTATCAACATCAAGGCCAGCATCGGTATCGCACCGACCACGAAAGGTGAATCACCCGCCACCGAAATCCTGCGCCGCGCCGATGTCGCGATGTTCGCCGCCAAGAGTGAAAAGCAGGACAGTATCCGCGTTTACTTGCCGGCAATGAATGAAGTGCTGCAATTGCGCCGCACGATCTATTCGGCGCTCGACCTGGCACTGATAAATAATCATCTCCAGCTGGTCTACCAGACCCTCGTGTGCGCCCGAACCGGCAAGGTGATGAGCGCCGAAGCGCTGATGCGTTGGCCGGGCAAGCCGGGACAGGCAGGATCGCCGGGAGTCTTCATTCCGATTGCCGAGTAAACTGGCCTGATTACGAAACTGGGCGCCTGGGCACTCGACCAGGCCATGCTGGAGATCACGCGCCAGAAGACAATTCCGATCGCGGTCAATGTTTCACCCATCCAGTTCCGCGTCGGCGGATTCGCCAACAGCGTCGAAGCGGCCCTTGAACGCCACGGTATCGACACGTCATTGCAGCATATCGAGATCACCGAAGGCGTGCTTATTTCCCATACGGGTGAAGCACAGCGGACCATGAAGCGCCTGCGCGAAATGGGCGTGCAGGTCCTGCTCGATGATTTCGGCACAGGCTATTCATCGCTGAGCTACCTGCAGCAATTCGAGTTCGACGGACTGAAGATCGACAGGGCCTTCATCCAGCAGCTTGATATCGGCCCAACGGGCCGGCAGTTGCTGAAATCCATCATCGCACTTGGCCACAGCCTCAACATGAAGGTCGTCGCCGAGGGCGTCGAAACCGAAGCCCAGGCGGCCATCCTGCAATTGCTGGCCTACGACTTCCTGCAAGGCCATGCGCTGGGCCGTCCCGAGGTGGCCGACAAGCTGCACGGGGTCACTCGCCCGGAAGAATTTCTGGGTAACCTCCATCGCAATGGCGGCTGGAGCGCGGCGAACTAGCGGTCCTTGATGTCTGACGCGGTGACCTGTTTGGCACCGTGGTGGAGCTGCAGGTTGAGCAGGACTGCCTTGGCGACCGGCAGGAGGACCAGGCACAGCCCGATCAGAACGATACACAGCGCAGCAAACGCAAACACCTTAGCGACGGCGGGAAGCGGGCTCATCGGCAGCAGGAACAGGAACGGAGCGAGCAGGATCAGCACGCCGAAGCCAACGAAGAAAGCAGGCCCGTCCGCCGTATCGGCTGCCGTCATGTCGCGTCCGCAAACGGGGCAAGCCGAATTGAGCTTCAAGTAGCCCAAGAACAGCTTCCCTTTTCCGCAATTACCGCAGCGCAAGCGCAGACCGGCCAGGATCGGCGTGGTTTTTGCCATGTCAGTCTCCGTGTTAAATTCACATGTAATGCCTCGCCGGCGCAAAACAGCCGCGCCAAACCGTCGCTGCGGTCCGTCCACCGCATCGCACCGTCCGGATTAAGTTCGTGCGACCCTTGACCTTGGCCTTCGCTTTGCACACCAGAGCAGCGCAGATTGCCTGAACAAGAGTGCGTTGAATGTCCGACCCTGTATTCCCCTCGATTGCAATTGTCGGCGCCGGCCTGATCGGCGCTTCGATTGCCCGTGCCGCCGCCGAATATGGCGCAGCAGGTTCTGTCATTCTCTACGATGCCAGCGACGACGTGCGCGACCGGGCGAACGGACTGGATCTCGGCACGGTTTCCGACACGCTGGCGCTAGCCGTCGCGAACGCTGATTGCGTGTTCCTGTGCGTACCCGTTGGCGCCCTGAGCGCAGTCGCGGCAGACGCCGTTCCGCACATGAAGACAGGCGCCATCCTGACCGATGTCGGATCGGTAAAGGGTGAAGCCGCCGCGGCCCTGACGGCCGCCGGTGACGGCCGGATCCATATCATTCCGGGACACCCGATTGCGGGTACAGAACAATCCGGCCCGGAAGCCGGGTTCGCGACCCTGTTCCGCGATGCCTGGCACATCCTGACCCCCGGCAACGACACATCGCCGGACTATCTCGCCGCCGTCGATGCCCTGACCCGCTTCTGGCAGGCGCTGGGCGCGAAGGTCGAGACAATGGACGCGGCCCGCCATGACCGCGTGCTGGCGATCACCAGCCACCTGCCCCACCTCATCGCGTTCAACATTGTCGCAACCGCGTTCGACATGGAGACAGTGGAACAGGGCGAAGTAGTCAAGTATTCAGCCGGCGGCTTTCGTGACTTCACGCGCATCGCGGCATCGGACCCCGTCATGTGGCGCGACGTGTTCCTGACCAATAAAGATGCCGTCCTCGAGTGCCTCGGCCGGTTCTCCGAAGATCTCGCTGCACTGCAACGGGCCATCCGATGGGGTGACGGCGACATGCTGATGCGTGAATTTTCCCGGGCCCGGACGATCCGCAAGGCGATCATTGATGCCGGACAGGATTCCAGCGAAGTGAACTTCGGCCGCAATCCGCATCCCGATCCTGAGGCGGAAAAATGAAAGAGATCCCGCTGAGCCCTGAACGCCGGGAAGCCGTCTGCCGCGACGTACAGAAGACATTCAGCACCAAATTCGACGAGACGCTGAGCGACTTCCGGGCTGGCGAAATTGTCGACCTGATGCTGAAGACGATGGGACCGGCTGTGTACAATCAAGCCGTGCAGGATGTGCGGGCGCACCTGCAGGGAAAGCTTGATGACCTCGACGGCGAGGTTTGGGTCGATGAAAGCGCCTGACAGGCTCACGGCCTTGTGTGTGTTGCGTGTCTGAACCAATTGTTAGACCGGCGCCTATGAAACGCATGAAACACGTCCTGTCCCGCCGCGCCCTTCTCCTGTCCGGTTCTGCTGCTGTGGCGGTGGCCGCCTGCTCCTCCGCCGGTGCGGACAAGCCACAATCATCTGACGCCGACAGCGCCAGTGACCCCTATGCAAGCAGCGAATGGCGCACGATGAGCCAGGACGAGTGGCGCGCGCGCCTGTCGCCTGGGGCCTTTGCCGTGCTGCGCAAGGCGGATACCGAACGGGCGTTCACGTCGATCCTGAACAACGAGAAACGCGACGGGGTTTATCATTGCTCCGGGTGCGACCTGCCGCTGTTCGCATCGGCCACGAAGTTTGATAGCGGCACGGGTTGGCCGAGCTTTTTCGACGTCATGCCGGGCGCGATCACGACGAGCCTCGATCGCAAGCTGATCTATACGCGCACAGAATATCACTGTGCCCGCTGCCTTGGGCACCAGGGCCATGCGTTCGATGATGGCCCGGCCCCCACCGGGCGGCGCTGGTGCAATAATGGCGTGGCGCTGACCTTCAGGCCTGCTTGATCCTATTCGATGATTTCCATGCCTTCGGGAATGACGATGGGCGCTGATGCGACAGCAACATTCTGCTCGATCTGCTCACCGGGGCCGTTTTCGCGCCGCTCATAGGCTTTCACCAGTGACAGGTATGGCGGGACGTGGGCCCAGCCATGGTCGGCCGTGTTTTCGACGATCTCGAAGTGCAGGTGGAAGGTCGTCGCGGAGCCGCCGAAATCGTTCGAGACAAATCCGAGGGATTGGCCGGCGGTGACGGTGTCGCCTGTCTTCACCTTGAGCTTTGCCATGTTGAGGTGAAGGTATTTGTAGATGCGGCCACCCGCGCGCAGGCTGATCGAATAGGAGCCGACATTCGAGATGACGCCATCCTCGACGGCGACGACTTCATGCAGCGTGCGGTCGGCCTTGGCAGCCGTGCGCATTGTGTTGCACTGGGCGGGCGTACCGACGCGGATATCCTGTCCCTGGTGGATTTTTTCCGCCGGGCAGAGGGGTGACCCGCGATTGGCGCTGCGGGTTTCGCAGAAATTGTCGCGCCATGGATAGGCGTAGTTGCGCGCATCGCACTGGTCGCCGCCGCCTACGCCGCCACCAAAGGTAAAGACCTGTGATTGCAGATAGGTGGGCGCCGTTGCGATCGGGAAAACCATGTCAGGTGCATGGACGACCTGGTCGCCGGAGCCTTGCCCGGTGCCAGGTATCAGTGCGCCGGGGGCAAAAAAGCTGAAGACCGGCTCGGGAGCCGGTTCCGCAAGGGGGGACGTGACCGGATCGACCGGTGGCGTCACGGGTGTGTCGTCGGTGTCGGGCGTGTCGGTTGCATCCGGGGGGGCATCGACCGGGTCGGTAACCGGGGGTGTATCGGTGGGTAAATCTACGTCGGTATCGGGCAGCGTCGCCGGATCGTCAGTGGAAACCGGATCGGTCGCGGGTGTATCGCCATCAACCGGCGCGTCCGGCGTGGCGTCTCCAGTGTCGCCATAGGGGTCGTCAACAGGTGCACCCGGCGGTGGTGGCCCGGGGGCGCCAGGGGGGATGGCAGGGCCCGGTTCGGGGGTGGCCGGTGTCGGACCGCCGTCCCCCGGAAAACGGATGAAGTCACATCCGGCAAGACCGGACAGCGCGACGGCCGCCAGGATGAATGAAGCCCTTTTCAGCATCAGCGTGTCCCCGCAATGACCAGTTTACGGGCGATCTCGAGCGCCTCGTCCTCTCCGATACAGGTCGGGGCCTCGCCCGAACTGTTCTTGCATTCGAATTCGATCAGATAGTCAGCACCATAGCGCGAGAAGGCGACCTGGGCGCCGGAGGCGGTGGCCTCAAACGTTGGCTCGGTATCGGTCGACACGGCGCTCGACTCGCGGGCGCCGACGACTTCGTTCGAACCGTTGACGACGATATCATAGTCGACACCGGGATAGGTCGCAAAATAGCCGTCGCTCATCAGCTGGAATTTGACGCCGCCTTCGGCGGACTGCGGCACGACGATACCGGTGGGCAGCAGGACGGGCACGGGCGCGGCTTCCGCGCCGGACTGGATCTGGAAAGCGCCTGCGCCGCGATCGTCACTTGGCACGGAAGCCATGTCGCGTCGGGCAGCCTCCCAATCGATACCCGCCGTGCTTTCGACCGCTTCCGGACGAACCGGGGTTTCGACGTCCGCAGGTGGACTGTCGGCCGTTGTCGCCGGGGCGGCCGCGACCGTTGTGCCGGATGCCGGGTCTGGTCCCTTGAGACGGTCACATCCCGTCAGGGCAAAAGCCAAAACAGCTGCAAGGGCGAGCGTGCTGGACGTGTTCATTGTCAGTCTTTCTTTCCAGGATGGGCGATATAGTCGGGATCTGCATAGGCGACTCCGTCCACGGCCATGATTTTCTCCAGCACCGAACGGATGGCCGCGCGGGTCGGTTCCACACCCAAGGGCATTTGATAGGCAAGTTTGATTTCGCCGGAATAACTGGCCCCGACGAGGACGAAGTCCCTCAACGCCGGAGTGCGCCGAACATAGTCGGCAAAGGCCTGCTCGGCGGCTGCGGGGTCGCGCTTGTAGAGGCGTGCCACCGAATCGATTTCCGGGGCCCCCTTGATGCGTACGATGAAGGTGACCTCCACCCCGGTCGCCTGCGCTGTGATTACGCTTTGCGGGACCTGAGCCGGTTGGATCGCCGGGCCATCAGGCAGGGGACCGCCTTCGGTGTCCAGTGGCGCTGGCGCATCCAGAAGCGTGCCGATCAGCGGACTGGCATCCCGGTCGACACGGGTATCGGGCAATGAGGCCGGCGACACATCGGACACGCCGGACAAGGTCACACTCGGCTGGTCATCGTTGTCGGGTGATCCCGCGAGGACAAACAGGCCGGTCGCTCCCGCAAGCAATGTGAGGCCCGCCAGCCCGAGCGGGCCGCCAAAATGAAACGGGGAGCGAATGCCGGCCATGGCTATTGCGGGCCTCCGCCCGTGCTGAGCGGCGGCACGTTGGCGAGGTTAAGCAAGCCGCCGCACGGACGCGCGCACATGTCCGGACTGCCGGGAATCGGCGTCGTGCCTGGATAGGTTGCGCAGGCGCCTGCACACTGGAGCGGCTCGCGTTTATCGAGCGCCGCGATCAGCGTAGCCTTCAACTCTGACGGGGTCGCGTCAGGCTGGCGGGCCTTGAGCAGCGCGAGAGCCGCAGAGACGTGCGGGGCCGCCATGCTGGTGCCCTGTTCGTATGCATAGAAGCAGGTGTCCACGCCTTCTCCGGTGACGGGGTCATAGCAATTGGTCGCCGCCTTGGTGGACAGAACACCGTCTGGACGGCCATCGCCATTGTCGTCGCGGGTCAGGTCGCCGCCCGGTGCGATCACCGTGACGTTCGGACCGAAGTTCGAATAGGGCGCGATCTGGCCGCGGGCATCGCCAGCCGCCACCGAGATAACATTCTGGCAGCCGCCGGGGGCATAGAACTGTGTCGAGACGCGGGCGTTACCCGCCGCAGAGACGACGATCACGCCACGATCCACCACCGAGTCGATCGCATCCTGCAGCGAGGCGGGGCAGAATTCGAACAGGCCGATGGACAGGTTGATGATGTCCGCCGGATTGTCGTTCCAGACCTCGTTGCCCAGCGCATCTTCGCCGGGAATCAGGCCACCCGCCCAGCGGATGGCGTCATTGATATCCGACAGGCGACCACCACATTTTCCGAGCGCCCGCACCGGAACAATCTTCACATTCCAAGCGCCGCCGGCGACGCCGGTTGCATTGTTCGACGCAGCCGCACCGATCGTACCGGCAACGTGCGTGCCGTGGAACGTGTCAGCGGCAAAGGGCTGTGACGGATCACACATGTCGCCCGGATCGTTCGCATCATTGTCGCGCCCATCACCATCATTGCCCATGCGCGGATCGGACACCATGTCCCAGCCTGCTACCACGTTCGGCGAATCCTTGATGTCCGGATGCTGCATCTGCAGGCCGGTATCGACCACGGCCACGACGACGTGGTCCGAGCCTTCATTGGCCTGATGGGTCCAGAAATCCTGGAAACCCGCACCACCGGCCGACTCGCCTTCGACTGTGCCATTGTTCTGGAAATTCCATTGCAGGCTCCAGAGCGGGTCATTGGGCGTGATGTCGGTCAGCGTGACTGGCGTTGCCGGCGTGTCACCCGGGACCGTTCCGGTGGACGGCGTCGTGCCGGGCGTGGTTCCGGGGTCGGTGGGGCGCGGACGCCGCACGAACTGGTTCTCGAAAATGAAATCCTTCTCGACATATTCGAACTGGCCGGATGCACGCAGGTCCTTCACGATGCATTCGGTTGCCAACGCTGCATTCGACTGGATGGTGACGAGATCGGTAGTATCCGGGCAGCCTGCGCCGGAATCGACCGCGAGGAAACTTGCCTGCAGCCTGGCAGCAGCATTTTCGGGGTTAAACCGCGTCGGGTCAGCGCCATCCGAACCGATCTGGATCACCATCTGGCCTTCGCGCGAGAGGGCGACTTGGCCGTCCATGCCGTATTTCGAAAGCGTGTCGAGCATAACGGAATTGGCGTCCTGCTGCTTGCGGATGGCGTCGCCCGAGATCACCGACCGGCGGGCCAGTTTCCTGGCCGCAACGCGCCGTGTCTCCGGGACAGCTTCCATCGAGCGAGGGGCGAGGCTGCGGGTGCGCGGCTGCGGTGCAGGCTCTTTGGTGGCCGTGCGTTCCAGTTCCCTGGTCGCGTTGGCGATCTGGTTCTGCGATTCCTCGGGCGCAGCCGGGTCAAGCTTGACCGTCGGCATCAGGCGCGCGGGCCGAACCAGGCTCCTGGATTCTGCTGGCGCAGGCGCGGCGACCGGCGCGTCACTGCCTGCCGACGCGGGCGCTTCTTCGACCATCGCCATCGCGGGTTCGACTTCCTCGAACAGTTCGTCTTCTCCCATCATCAGCGCGTCTTCTTCATCGAAGGCGACGGTCTGGATATCCTTTGGCTTGGCGATAATCGAGCCAATGGCGAACTTGGCCCTTTCGCTTTCGGCCTCAAAAGCGATGTCATTGACCAGCGTGCCGGCAATGGCGCGATCCATGACGGAGGCGGCGAGCAGTGTTTGATCGGCGCCGGGTTCGACGACGGCGCGACCGCTGATCTGATCGAGCGTTGCGTCAGCGAGTTCACGGGCGCGTTCGAGCCGTGTGCCCTGCTGGTCACAGGCCGCAAGCACGAGTAGACTGACCAAAGCAGCACCAGCGGCGAGTCTCGTGGTTTTCATGGTCAAGTTCGGCAGCATGTCAGAATGTCCCCTTACAATTGCCAACGTAGCCCCCAGCCACCTAAATTAACCGTGTGTTTAGATTATGACGAGGCCTCCCACATGTCCAATCCTTACATGCAGCCCGGTGTCGTTGTGCTTACCGGTGCGGGGATATCCGCCGAAAGCGGCCTCGGCACGTTCCGCGATGTCGATGGCATCTGGACCAAATACCCGCTGGAAGACCTTGCCACGCCGGAGGGGTTTGCCCGCAATCCCGCATTCGTGCAGGAATTCTACAATGCGCGACGGGCCCAGCTGAAGACGTCCGAGCCGAATGCAGCCCACCTGGCGCTGGCGCGACTGGAAGCGGCCATGCAGGCATCCGGGCGCCGGTTCACGCTGGTAACGCAGAATGTCGACCATCTGCATGAGCAGGCCGGCAGCCAGAATGTGCTGCACATGCATGGCGAGCTGTTGAAGGTTCGGTGCGAGGCCTGTGGGTCGGTCGTGAGATGGCCGGGCGATATCAGCGTGGCGACACCCTGCCCGATCTGTGAAGCCGTCGGCCTGATGCGTCCGCATGTTGTATGGTTCAGCGAAATGCCACTCTACATGGACGAGATCGAAGCGGACCTCGCGCGGGCCGACCTGTTTGTGTCAATCGGCACCAGTGGCAATGTCTACCCTGCCGCGGGCTTCGTTCAGATGGCGCGGCGGGCGGGCGCACGAACGCTGGAACTCAATCTCGAACCCTCTGACGGGGCGAACTTTTTCAACGCGGCGCGCTATGGCAAGGCGAGCGACGTCGTGCCGGACTGGACGAACGAATTGATGGCCCTGCTTTAGGCAAGGCCCGCATCGGGCCGCCGAACTATCGGGTGATAGATGCCTTCCGACACGGCCCAATCACGGACAAGGCCAGGCCATGCGTGCAGCGGATCGGCGTCGATGCCGCGCATGCCGAAGCCGTGGCCGCCATGCTCGAAAACATGAAGCAAGACTTTCGCCCCCGCCTTGCGGAAGGCGTCGTAGGCCATGAGCGCATTTTCCACCGGCACGACCTGATCGTTAGCCGCATGCAGGATGAAGACGGGCGGCGCATCTTCCGTGACCGCCGACCCGATGGAATATGTCGCGAGATCGCTCTCGGTTGGATCGGCACCGATCGTGTTCCTGCTGGTCGAGCCATGCGTATAGGGCTGAGACAAGGTGAAGACCGGGTACACCAGGACACTGGCGTCCGGCCGCGCCGACGAAGAGTCGGCGGCTTCCACCTGCGGATAGACGTCAGCTGCAAAGCGCGTGGTGAGCGAGCCCGCAAGATGGCCACCGGCCGAGAAGCCCATGACCATTACACGGGACGGGTCAACGCCTGTTTCCCGTGCCCGCGCACGGATGATGCGCATGGCGCGCTGGGCATCCCAAAGTGGCGTGTCTGGCCCGGCGGCCCAGCCCTGATGCGTCAGGCGATAGGAGAGGACGTGGACTGTCGTACCGCGCCGCGAGAACCAACGGTCGCCTTCGTAACCTTCCTTCTCAACGACGACGAGATTGTAGCCCCGCCGGGAATCAGCAGCAGCGCAGAACCATCAGGGTGTTCCGGCTTGAATACCGCCATGGCCGGATCGGTTATCTCGTATAGCGCCCGATCAGCGAGGCCATAGGCATTGTCCCGGCTGACATAATGCTGCTCCAGGCCGTCCGGCACGCCGCCGGGCGGGCCATCCGGCCAGAGGCGGATGGTTTCGTCGGGCTGGCGAGCAATGTCGACGAGCAACTCATCGCCATCCGCCACGGGTTTCGGATAGGAGATGATCAGCGAAAGCGGTGCGGTGCCTGTGTCGAGTCCCGGACGATCAATTCGAGCGCGAACGCGCCCGGCTGTTGGGCGTCGCTGCCGCCATCGACCTGTATCAGGCGGCGCGCAACGGCGCGCCCGACGTCCCGAATGAGCGAGCGAACCGTCGTCATGGGGGGCCAGATGCGTGCGGATATCGGTGTGTCATCGAAGCCGACAATCGACAGGTCCTCCGGAATCTGCAGGCCCGCCTTGCGGGCGAATCGAGCGCGGCGGGACTGGCTGGTTTCATCGTCTCCATGTCCCAGAGGGAGGGATCGAACGCACGCACAGACGGCGAATGGTCGGGATATCCACCGACCTGTTCCTGGCTGTCAATGATCTCGCCGCGACCTTCCGCTACGTCAGCAAAGACAGGGACATCATGCCGGTCGCGGTCCCATGGGCGCGCGCCGGCATTGGCCAGAACATAATGCTCGACATCCTTCGCCTGGAACGGCTTGAGGCCTTCGGGGCGGCCGATGGCACGGTCGGCTTCGACGATCCTGGCGCGCCCCATTGTGTAGCGCCCGAGAAGTGGCACGTCCCTGCCCCAGCGATCAACGGAGATATTGTCATCGGCGTAGAGATCGAGATCGCCTTCACCGCCAATCATGATCATGGGCAGCCCTTTGCCCGTAGAAGGACAAGCACGCATGACATTGCCGATGACGGTCATCTGCCCCGTCTGGACCGGCATCTCGCCCCATTCCAGTTCCTGGAGATTGAAGTGGATGGCGCATGCGTAGGACGATCCACGCCTGCGAGTATTCCCGGCGGGCCTGCGGAATCGTTCCGGTTCATACTTGAAAATGCCGCCCGACACGGCTTGCCCTCAAAGAAGGGATCGGCGATCTCGACTGGTGCCGTTACAGGTGTTCACGTCGCTTCGATCTCACAATCGGCAACGGTCAAGGCGACGGGTGTGAAAGACATCCGCGGGCACCTGATTGAAGCGGCACCCAGAACCGAAACCGCCAATGCGCCGGGCACGCTCTGAACCATCGCGAACCGATCAGCCGATCAGAAGTCTGACCGGGTCGCCGCCCATGGCGACTAGCCTAATCCTTCATCCGTTTCAAACGGTCCTCGGAATCGAATGCCCGCTTCAGGACGTCATGGGCGCTACGAAGATATGACTCTTTCTCGGTAACCGTGGCGCGCACCGTTTCGATATCGTGGATCAATTTGGAGGCGTGCCCATTCTTCAGTGCGAGCAGAAAGGTTTCGGGCTCGCCATGCTGGCCATCCAATGCCCGAAGCGACTCTTCGAGACGCGCGGCTTCAGCGCCAACCTGGTCACGACCCTGTTTCGCACGATGGAAATCCTGTTCTGCCTTTTGTCGCTTGAGCGACACGATTTTCTGCAAGTCTGGTTTACGTTTGGCCATGACGATCTCACATATGCTTGCGCACACTTTCCACAAAGTTGATGGCGGCAGCGACGGCGGCGAAGTGTTCGGGATGAATTTCGGCGTCAACATCCACAAGCTTGTAGATTGAACGCGTCGATGGCGGGTCCCGATATATCGGAATATTGTTGGCGATGGCGATTTCCCGGATTTTCGCGGCAAGGTGATCCATGCCCTTTGCGACGCAAACCGGTGCCAGATTGTCGTCAGGGTTCCACCGGAGCGCCACGGCATAATGCTGAGGGTTGACCATCACGACGGTCGCCTCTTTGATATTCTGCAGCTGCTGACCCTGCGTTATCCGCGCACCGGCCTGGCGCCGCTGTTGTTTCAACTGCGGATCGCCTTCACTCTGCTTCATCTCCTTCTTCATCTCTTCGCGAGACATTTTCAGCTTGTTCTCGTGAATGCGCCGCTGCAGCGGCAGGTCAAGGACTGCCAGAACGAGCTGAAACAGAAGAAACCACATGATCAGCTTGAGCGACTGGCTGAATGTGAACGACGCGAAATGGCCGAGTTCGATGGCACTACTGGCATAATAGTCCGTCGCCAGCTGGAACAGGAACACGACTGCAATGATACCGGCGAAGCCCAGTTTGACTGCGTCCTTGAGAAAGTCCGTCAGACCCTTCATCCCATAGCGCTTCTTCAGATTTTCGACCGGCGAGAGCTTCTTCATATCGATCTGGATTTTCTTGAAAGAAAACGAGATGGACCGCTGAATGATGAGCGCCGCGAGGACAACCGCTGCCAGAATCAAAAAGAGCAGGGCGAATTGCACCAGCAAACTCTGGATCCAGCTCTTGGTCTGGCCGCCACCTCCGGTGAACACGTCATTTGCATAGGCGTCGATATGGTAGAGAAATCCGGAGAAATCGTAGAATACCGTATTGCCGACAACCCCTTTCAGCAACACGCCCGCACCAAGGATGCCCGCGATCAAGGCGAACGCGTTCGCCTCCTTTGACTGCGCAACATCACCCTCTTCACGCGCCTGTTGGCGTTTGGTGTCGGTGGCGTCGAATTCCTTTTCAGCACTATCGGGTTCCTGATCGGCCATGCGCTACCCTACATCCATCCCACGATCTGAATGACGCGGGCTTTCCATACAACCAGCAGTCCGACGACTGACAAGGCCAGCAAGATCGTGCCGCCTCCGATCATGAGCGGCGCCCCGACAAAAGCGACCATCAGCTGCGGCAGAGCCTTGTTGATGAAGCCAAGGCAGATGTTGTAGAGCAAATTGACGGCGACGAATGGCCAAGCCAGCAGGACCGCAAAGCCCACGGCCGAGAAACTGCGCTCAATCAGCAGGTCCCATTCGAGGGCCGACAACGCGCCGACGGGTACATCGTTATACAGGCGCATCAGCGACGCGATGGCATTCAGGTGGAAATCAGCCGTCAGCAGAATTGCAGTGCCTGCCATTGAAAGCATGCTGCCCGTGAGACTTTGGGCTTCGCGCTCCAGGGCGATGCCGAGAAGCTGCGACAGACCGATCGACTGTGAAATGATCGTGCCGGCGATGCTGAGCATCCATACGGACACGCGCAAGATCGCCCCAAGGCAGAAGCCGATCGTTAGCTCGCTCAGCAGCAGCGCAATGTAACCGTGCAAAGACGCCAGCGACGGAATAGCGACGACACCTGTACTGGCCATCGACATGGCGATGGCGAGCAGGATCATGAGGCGCAATTGCACCGGCACTACCTGTTCGCCGATTCCCGGCATGAAAAAGATCACGAAGGACAGCCGCGCCACGACCAAAAGGAACATCGCCAGCAGGGGCGCCAGCTGACCCGCCAGTGACGCGAGGTCGGCCATTAGACAACGCCGATAATATACGGCTTGGTCTTTGCTGTTATTTCTTCGTAGGCCAGAACCGAATTGCGAATGCCTTTACTAGCGAGGACTGTCTGCAGGAAGCGTCGGCGACGTGACGATGTCGCCACGGACGCGATCACGCCCTTCTTCGCAGCATCGTTCAGTTTGGACTGCACTTCATTAGTCAACTCGCCAAACATTTCCGGCGGCAGCGCGATATCGCTGCTGCCATTCTCATTGTTGACCTCATATTGGGTAAACTTCTGTTCCCAGGCCGTGGACAGTTGAACCAAAGGCAGGCGACCCTGATCGTCCTGAAGCCGGTCCACGATCTGGAATGCGAGACGCTGGCGCACAAGCTCGACGATCCTTGGCAGACCCGGCGATGAGACTTTGACTTCGGCAATCGCCTCGATGATCAGGAACAGATTGCGGATCGAAACGCGCTCCTCGAGCAGCAATCGCGCGACCGACAAGAGCATTTCAGGCGTGACTTTCGCCGGGATATACTCATCTAGGAAGCGGCGGTTAGCGGCAGCCCGGTCACTGTCGCTGACGGTCGTCAACGCATCGAGCGTTTCGAGCATGACCATTCGTGTAAAGATGAGTGAAAAGTTGGACTGGATCACTTCGAGCATGTGGGTGGCGAGAACCTCAATCGGCTCGACCACCGGAATGCCAGCTGCGGCCAGTTCCTGCTTCTTGCTGTTGGGCAACCACCGGGCGGCAGCCTTGTAGACGGGCTCCTTTACCTTCTCGCCTTGCAGCTGTGGTGACTGGTCGTCTTCCATGAGCGCGAGGATCGAGCCCGGACGCAGCAAGCCAGAGTCAAGTCGAACGCCCTGGATACGGATCCGGTATTCGTTCCGCTTTAATGTCGGATTATCCGTCATCCGGATCGCGGGCAGGACGAACCCGTATTCTTCCGCGATGTAGCGACGGATCTTGTGAATCCGACTCTCGAACCCGTTTTCGCCGAGTAGAACGAGGTTGACCAGATCTGGGGCAACTTCGAGGTGGATTTCGTCGGAATGGATGGAATCGCCGAATTTCACAGGCTCGTCGACAGTCAGCTCCGGCACTTTTTCGGCTTCCGCATCGGCCTCACGGCTTTTCCGGCGCACAAGGACTGAAGCCGTGGCAAAACCTGCAGACGCGAGCATGAATGGCACGAAAGGAAGCCCCGGAAACAACGCAAACACGAACAGGATTCCGGCGACGATCATCAAGGCGGCCACGTTGCTGCCGAGCTGGGCCACAAGTGCGAGGTCGATGGCGCCTTCCTCACGTCCCTTGGACAGGAGTAGCGCGGACGCCACAGACACGATGACGGCGGGCACCTGCGAGACAAGTCCGTCACCGACTGTGAGAATGGAGTAATTGCTCAGGGCTTCGGAGAAGCTGAGGTGATGGACGGAAAGCCCAATCGCGATTCCCGCAACCAGGTTCAGAGCCGTAATCATCAGGCCGGCGATCGCGTCACCCTTGACGAATTTCGATGCACCATCGAGCGAGCCGAGGAACGCGGCTTCTTCCTGTTCCGTCTGGCGACGTTTCTTCGCCTCCTCGTGCGTGATGGCGCCGACAGCAAGGTCGGAGTCGATCGCAAGCTGTTTACCCGGCATGGCATCGAGCGCAAACCGCGCGCCCACTTCGGCCATACGACCGGCACCCTTGGTGATAACCATGAAGTTGACGATCACGAGAACGCTGAACACGACCAGACCAACGAAAAGGTTGCCGCCCATGATGAACATGGCGAAGCCTTCGATGACGCCGCCGGCAGCCTGTGTTCCCGTATGGCCTTCGCCGATGATCAGCTTCGTCGAGGAGACGTTAAGCGCCAATCGCAGGATCAGGGACGCGAGGAGCACGCTTGGAAAGGACGAAAAATCCAGCGGCCGTTCGATGAACACCGCGGTGGCAAAGATCAGGATTGCGAAGGCGAACGACATGGTCAGGCCGACATCCATCACCCATGCGGGGATCGGCAGGATCATCACAAGGATAACCATCATCAAGCCGATGGCCAGGAGCGACGTGGGCCGGGCCAGGCCGAAGTTCTTGGGTGTCTGCACAGGGCGACCTATCGGGAAATGAGAGGTAATACCGAATTATTGAACAGGTCTAAGCAGATCCTGGTCATGTATCCGAGCGAAATGAAAAATACGATTATGACCGCCAGGATCTTTGGGATGAAGGTCAGAGTGACTTCCTGGATAGACGTCAGTGCCTGCAACAGGCCGATAGCGAAGCCAACGACCAGCGTACACGCCAGAATAGGCATAGCCATCATCGCCGCTGCCCAGATATGGGCGCGCAATACCTCGAAGATTTCTGCTTCGGACATAACGACCCCCAGGGCTTAAACGGGCATTCTCAGCAGTTCCTGATAGGCTTCGACGACCTTGTTCCGGATGGTGACAGCGGCATCGAGCATCAGTTCGGCGTTTGCCAGCGCTGCCACCATGGCATGGGGATCCGCCCCGGAAACGGCCGTTTGCATTGCGGTATTTTCCGCCTGCTGAAGGGCGGCCCTGAAATCCGATACGCCCTCGGCGACGACGTTCTTGTCAGCGTCCGTCTTTCCCACAACCTTGGCAGTGTCCGCGGGCCGCGTGGTATTCAGAGCCGTGTAGGCATTGAAACTTACTGTAGACATGACTTCACTTTGCCTCTCTAGCGACGCAGAATATCAAGCAGAGACGTGTACATCGAACGCGCCTGCTGGAACGCGTTGAGGTTGGCTTCATAGGTGCGATTGGCGCCCCGAAGGTCGGCCATTTCCATGATCAGAGACACGTTCGACATTGTCACATAGCCGTCCTGGTCGGCCATGGGGTGCGACGGGTTATAGTCGCGCTGCCCCGGAGACTCGTCGAGTATTTGCTTCATCGCCGCGAATTGATCGGCCGAGGTGCCCTGCGGCTCGATGAGGAGCATTTTTTTCTTGTAGCCAGGCGTATCGACATTGGAGATGTTCTCGGCAGCAACGATAATTCGTTGCGACTCAAGCTGCATCCCGGAGACGGCTTGCTGCATAATTGCCTTGAGAGGATTCATGGTCGTCTTCCCTTAGCTTCCCTTGCCCATCGCGGTACGCAACAGGTTGATCGATTTCGTATAGACAGTCAGTGCGAGCTGGTGCTGGCTCATGGCATCGGCCGAATTGAGCATTTCCGCTTCAAGACTGACAGTGTTGCCATTCGGCGCGCCGTTCGTATCCGTCTCAACTGTTCGAAACGGCGTCGACATTGCGTCGGGGGAGGAACCTGACGTCGCGCGCGCCATGTAACTTTCGAAAGACTCAAGTTTGGCGGCCTTGTAGCCGGGCACATCGGCATGCGCGATGTTGGTCGCACTTACCTTTTGGCTTTCTGCCGCGTGGCGCGCCATGGCGCCGAGAATCTGAAACATTGGTAGTTCGGATATCATGGCCGATTCACTTTGGTTAACCGCATCACAAGGTTTGGTA
>NZ_JBDNGN010000074.1:0-32344 GCF_041689225.1 Hyphomonas sp.
GGTGAAGGCGATGCCAAGTCGACAGAGGTCTATGCCAACGCCTACAACAAGGACCCGGAATTCTTCCGGTTCCAGCGTGCCCTGATCGCCTGCGACAAGGCCATTCAGGAAGGCACCCAGGTGATCGTCAGCCCGAAAAATCTCGGGATCTGCGACCAGTTCATCGAAAGTGCCCGTGCTAATGGCGGCAGCCGCTAGGACGCAGGGTACGTGTCAAAACTCTATCTGATACTGGCTGCGGCCGGAATCTGGTTCTTTGTGGAGGGGGCGATCTATGCGGTCGCCCCCGACTTCATGCGGCGCATGGCGGCGCGCCTGTCGGAAATGTCCAGCCGCGATGTGGCCTTTGCCGGGCTGGCATCCGCCGTGGTCGGCGCAGCCCTGCTTGTCTTCGCAGTCAGAGGCTTCTGAACCTGTTGCAACAAGGGCGCAAAGCGCCATACTGAAGACGTTAAGTACAATATTCGACTCTCAGGAGCCTCTTGCCTCATGCGCATTCCGGCACTCGCCGCCCTCGGTTTCATTGCCGCTTTTATCCTACCTGTTTCGGCTCAGGGCAGCCTGTCGCGGCCCCTTGATGGCCTGGACGAGAAAGTGCAGCCGCAGAACTTTCGCGACCTCTCCAAACGCCTGATGCCGGCTGTCGTGAACATCTCGACACAGCAGACAATTGCGCCCAACGGCCTGCCGACCTTTCCGGAAGGCTCGCCGATGGAACGTTTCAACGAGTTCTTCGGCCGTGACGAGGATGGTTTCCAGCGCCAAGGATCGCTCGGCTCGGGCTTTGTGATCAGTCCTGACGGAATCATCATCACCAACAATCACGTCATCGACAATGCCGATGAGATCGAGATCAATTTCTCCGATGGCCGCGTGCTCGAAGCAACGCTTGTCGGCCGCGACCGCGATACCGACCTTGCCGTGCTGAAAGTGAACAGCCGGACGCCGCTGCCCTTTGTCGACCTGGCCGACAGCGACCATGCCGAAGTTGGCGACTGGGTCATCGCCATCGGCAACCCGTTTGGATTTGGCGGATCAGTCTCTGCCGGGATCATATCGGCCCGCAACCGCGACCTGAATTCCGGGCGCTCTGATGATTTCATCCAGACCGACGCGGCGATCAACCGGGGCAATTCCGGCGGGCCGCTGTTCAATCTCGGCGGCGAAGTCGTCGGCGTGAATACCGCGATCATCTCGCCCACCGGCGGATCGGTCGGCATCGGCTTTTCGGTTCCGTCCAATCTGGTGAAGCGCATCTCGAAACAGCTGATCGAGCATGGCAAGGTGCGCAGGTCCTGGCTGGGCGTAAACGTCCAGGACGCGGACGCGGCCCTGGTCAAGGCCTACAAGGCCAAGGGCAAGGGCGGCGTCATCGTGACACGCATCACCGATGATGGCCCAGCCGACAAGGCGAAGCTGGAGGTCGGCGATCTCGTGCTCAGCTTCGACGGCAAGGCCATTGCCAGTGTCCGCGAAATGACGCGGCTGATCTCGGATGCCCCGATCGGCAAGACGGTGGCGCTGTCGATCATTCGCAATGGCAAGGCGCGCAATGTGTCGGTAACCCTCGGCGAACTCGCGGACGATGATGACGCGGCGGGTGCCAGCACGCTGCCGGATATGCCCGCCAGCAGCAATGATCTCGGCGCCGAACTCCAGAGCATGGACGACGATATCCGCCGCCGCTTCGGCATTCCGAAGGATGTCGAAGGGGTCGTGGTCACCAGCGTCAGTGCGCGCGGACGTGCATTCGGCAAACTCAGCCGGGGCGATGTCATTGTCGAGGTTAACTTCGCCAAGGTGTCGACGGTCACAGACACGGTTTCTCGTGTGGAAACGGCCATGACGACGCCGCTCCAGCCCCTGCTCCTTCGCGTGAAACGCCGGGGCGATGCCGGATGGTTCGACCAGTTCCTGTCGATCGAACTGGCGAAATAGGCGCCGCTCTCGCACCGCCCCGGTCAGATCGAGGTCAGGATCGCTTTCGCTGCGGCGTGGCATTTCTCGATCTCATGGTCGAGGCCAATACAGATGCGCGTCCATTCCGGTTTTTCTGACCAGCGGGCACCGACAACCTTGACGCCCTTGTCCAGCATTTTCGCTGCAAACTCGCCGTTGGGCATGCCGACGTCCATGTAGATGAAGCTCCCCTGCGGATCGGAAGCAATCGGGCGGCCAAGGTCTTTCGCCATGGCGATCAGCTTGGCCCGGCCACGGGCTGTCTTGACCCGCATCTCCTCATAATACGCCGTGTCGTCGAGCGCGGCCATGCCTCCGACAAGACCAAGATAGTTCACATCAGACAGGCGGCCCGTCTTGCGTATGGTCATCGCCATCTCCGGCTGCATCAGGCCGTACCCAAGTCGCTGGCCGGCCATCGCATAGATCTTCGAGAACGTGCGCGCCACGATCACAGGCTTTCCCGCCTTGACGAACTCGGTCATCATGCCCGCCGGATAATCATCCGACATATCGAGATAGGCTTCATCGATGAAGACCGGCACTTTTGCAGAGGCCTCTTCAACGAACGCCTTCAGGACGGCCGGCGCCACCACTTTGCCCGTCGGGTTGTTCGGGTTGCAGATATAGACCCCGGATGTGTTCGGACCGATCGCGGCGGCGATGGCGTCCATATCGAAACCCAGGTCGGAGGCCAGCGGCACCTGTATGACATTGGTCCCGATGTTCTGTGCGACGCGCGGCACGCCTTCATAGGTCAGCGCCGAAGTGACAAGGTCCCCGCCCTGTACGTGCACATAGTCAGCAAACGCCGCGAGGATCGGGCCTGATCCATTGGTCACCAGGACCTGCTCGGGGGCCACGCCTTCGCGCTTGGCGATCATCTCGGCAAAAGCCATCGTTTGTGGCCGCGCATAGCGATAGATATTTCCCACGCCAGCACGCATCGCTTCCATGGCTTTCGGTGATGGGCCAAACGGGTTCTCGTTCGACGACATGATCGCGATGGCATTGGGATCAATCGCCACTGTCGCTGCGGGCGTTGAAGTGACGGCGCTCGCGGCCTCCGAACAGGCGGCAAGGCCGGTCGCAGCGCCCAGTGCGCCAACGCTGGCGAGTTTCATCAGGTTGCGGCGCGATGGCGATATCAGGTTAATATCAGACAGATTTTTCATCAGAGGACCCTCCGGGACATGGAGCGGGCGTTTGGCGAAACTCTAATGATGTGCACCCGCGAGTGAAATCAGTTCGCAATCACGCTTGGTGCAGCGCAACATTTATCGGTGGCGACGCACGGAATTGGCGAGACTTGCCCACCAAGCGTTCACGCAGGCTCGCAGACTATGCGATTTCCGGGGTGAAAAGCCTGCAAAACGAGCAGGCCTAAACTTCGACAAACTCGCTCGCCATGTAGCCTTGGAAGAACAGGGCGGCTGTCAAGTCGGCATGATTGATCGCCGCCGTCGCCTGCTCGGCAACGATGGGCTTGGCGCGGTAGGCAATACCGAGGCCGGCTGCGCGGATCATGTCGAGATCATTCGCGCCGTCGCCGAGCGCCAGCGCATCGTCGCGAACAAGTCCGTGCGCCGCTGCCGCCTCGTCCAACGCTGTCAATTTCGCCTCTCGCCCAAGGATCGGCGTGCCAACGTCACCCATCAGGACCGCACCATCATCGCTCAGCGTGTTGCCGCGATGGGCATCGAACCCGGATGCTTCAGCCACGCGCGACGTAAAGAATGTGAAACCACCCGACACGAGCAGCGCATGAGCGCCATGCGCCTTCATCGTGGCCGTCAGCGTTCGCGCGCCAGGATTCAGCGTGATGCGTTCGCGATAGGCCGCCTCGAGGGCCGACAGTTCCAGCCCCTTGAGCATGGCCACCCGCGTCGTTAGCGCGCCTTCGAAATCGAGTTCGCCGCGCATCGCGCGTTCGGTGATCGCCGAGACCTCGGCCTTGAGGCCGGCGAAATCCGCCAGCTCGTCGAGGCATTCCTGACCAATGATGGTTGAATCCATGTCTGAGATGAGGAGACGCTTGCGCCGGTTGGCGGCAGGCAGAACCGCAACATCCGCTTCCAGCCCCTTCACCCCGGCGCGAACCGCCTCGATCTCGGCCTGGGCCCCTGCCTCGAAGACATACTCGCACGCCTGCCATGGGCCAGTGTTCGACAGAATCCGCAGCTGCATGTCACCCACGCCAGCTGCAGCAAGAATGTCCCCCAGTTGCCCAGCAAGATCAGCCTTTGATGGTGCTGCCACAGCCGTGACAGCAAGGAAATTGCGGGAAGTATCCGGGTTCTGGGTCATGTTTTCAGTCTCTTGGTGTCTTTCCACGCGCCCGACAAGCCCTTAGGTCTGGAGCATGCATCCGGCAATCCTCATTCACGGTCCGACCGCCAGCGGCAAGACCGCTCTCGCCATCGCCGTTGCCCGGCGACTGGGCGGTGAGGTCATCAACGCTGATTCCATGCAGGTTTACAGGGACCTCCAGGTTATCAGCGCCCGCCCCGACGAAGCGGAAATGGACGGCGTTGAGCATCACCTCTTCGGTCATGTCGACGCCGCCACACGTTACTCGACCGGTGACTGGCTGGAAGATGTACGCTGCCAAATCAAGCGCGTGGAGTTGAAAGGCAAGCGTGCGATCCTCGTCGGCGGCACGGGCCTCTACCTGCTGGCCATGACACAGGGCCTGTCGAACATCCCGCCGGTGCCGGAGGATATCCGGGCCGATGTCCGCGCCATTGCCGAGACCGAAGGCGCCGAAGGCCTGCGCGACAGGCTGGCGCCAGTCGACTCTGAAACAGCGGAACGGCTTGGCACTGGCGACCGCCAGCGCCTCTCACGGGCCTATGAAGTCTGGCTCGCGACCGGGCGCCCGATCAGCGACTTCCACGAGGAACGCCAACCGCCTGTCCTGCAAGATGGCGAATGGATCGGTTTTGCGCTCACCCCGCCGCGGGCGCGTCTTTATCAGAAGATAGACCGCCGCTTCGAAGGTATGCTGATGCAGGGCGCCATGGATGAGGCCCGCGCGCTGATGGAACGTGGCCTCGATCCCGAACTCCCGGCCATGAAAGCGCACGGCATGCCGTGGCTGACAGCCTTTGCGCGCGGCGAAATCAGCGCTGAACTGGCGGCCGAAAATGCAAAGCGGGATACGAGGCGCTACGCAAAAAGGCAGTTTACGTGGATCGGAAGGCAATTTCCGTTTTGGCCGCGTATCCCGTCGCCAGAGCCGGAAAACCGCCTAAGGGTCATTCATGCCCTTTATAGGGAGATTGACAGCGCCAAAGAGGCAGATTATCCCTAACCCCGACGTTGGAGGAAACGCACCGTGCGCAAACCAGAAGTACTCGTTATTTCGCATCCGTAGTCGGCTGACCATTCAGCCGGTTGCGGGTGCGCGCACAAAAGGGTCTCCTCAGGGGGCCCTTTTTTAATTCAGCCCCGACCCATTTTTCCAAGACAATCCGAGAGCCTCATGACCACAGCCACCAAGTCCAAGACGCGCGCCGCCAGCCCGACCCCGACTGAACCCCGCATGATGTCAGGGGCCCAGATCGTTATCGAGGCCTTGCGCGAACAGGGTGTGGACTCGCTTTTCGGCTATCCGGGTGGCGCTGTGCTGCCGATCTATGATGCGCTGTTCGCGGCGCCGGACCTGCGGCACATCCTGGTCCGTCATGAACAGGGCGCCGGCCATGCCGCCGAAGGCTATGCCCGTTCGACCGGCAAACCGGGTATCGCCCTTGTGACCTCCGGTCCCGGCGCAACCAACATGGTGACCCCGATCACGGATGCGATGATGGACTCCATCCCAATGGTTGTCCTGTGCGGCCAGGTCCCGACCCATCTCATCGGCACGGACGCGTTCCAGGAATGCGACACGATCGGCATCACCCGCACCTGTTCCAAGCACAATTACCTCGTCACCGACGTGAACGATCTGGCACGCGTCATCCATGAGGCATTCCTGATCGCGACATCCGGTCGGCCGGGCCCGGTCGTGATCGACATCCCGAAAGACGTCCAGTTCGCGACCGGCACCTATATCGGCAAGGAAGGCGTCCACAAGCCGACCTATAACCCCCGCACAATTCCCCAGCCCGAAGCAGTGTCCGCGATTGTCGACCTGATCATGACGTCCCGGCGCCCGATCTTCTACACCGGTGGCGGCGTTATCAATTCAGGACCGCGGGCCTCGAAACTGCTGCGCGAGCTGCAGGCCGCAACCGGCATACCGGTCACGTCCACGCTGATGGGCCTTGGCGCCTTTGCGGCCTCTCACCCCGACTGGCTCGGCATGGTCGGTATGCATGGCAGTTTTGAAGCCAACAACGCCATGCATGACTGCGACCTGATGATCTGCCTGGGCGCGCGGTTCGACGACCGGGTCACGGGCCGGATCGACGCCTTCTCGCCGAATTCCAAGAAAGTCCACATCGACATCGACCCGTCCTCGATCAACAAGATCGTCCGCGTCGACGTGCCTGTGGTCGGCGATTGCGCTGCCACGCTGCAAGCGATCCTGAAGGAACTTGCCGCTCGCAAGGGCAAGAAACCCAATCTCTCCGAATGGCAGACGCAGATCGCCACATGGCGGGCGCGTGATTGCTTCGCCTACGCAAACTCTGACACCGTGATCAAGCCGCAATACGCGGTCCAGCGTCTCTATGAACTCACCAAGGACCGGGAGACCTATATTTCCACCGAGGTCGGCCAGCACCAGATGTGGGCCGCCCAGTTCTATCATTTCGAGGAACCGAACCACTGGATGACCAGTGGCGGCCTCGGCACGATGGGCTATGGCCTGCCCGCCGCCGTCGGCATCCAGGTCGCGCATCCGGACGCCCTCGTCATCGATATCGCGGGCGAAGCCTCGGTTCAGATGGTGATGCAGGAATTCTCCACGGCCGTTCAGCACCGCCTGCCAATCAAGGTGTTCATCATGAATAATGAATGGATGGGCATGGTGCGCCAATGGCAGGAATTGCTGCATGGCGAACGCTATTCACATTCCTATTCCGAAAGCCTGCCGGACTTTGTCAAACTCGCCGAGGCTCTTGGTGGCCATGGCATTCATTGCGACAGGCCGCAGGAACTCGATGCGAAGATCCAGGAAATGATCGACCATGACGGTCCGGTCCTGTTCGATTGCCGCATCGAAAAGGCCGAAAATTGCCTGCCGATGATTCCGTCGGGGTCTGCTCATAATGAGATGATCCTCGGGGAGATAACTGGTAACGAGGTCAGTGACGCCGGGAAGAAGCTGGTATAGCAGCCGGACAGGCATCGGGTTTTGGGACGGATTGTGTAGATGAGTATGAGCGAAATCCTCGCCCTGCTGCGCGAACACCTTGATGTGGTGATCGCGATCGGCTCTGCGCTGGTTGCGCTTGTCAGCGCCTTCGCCGCGCGCACCGAGACGCGTCGTCAGCGCCGGCTACAGACCGAACGTCTGCGCCAGAGTATCGACGCGGCCAGCCTCGAATGGGGCAACCACGCAATCGACGCGCTCGGGCGCGCCGCGATGTTTGCACGCACCCGCCATCTGCAGGCCAATGACGCGACCTTCGCGGGTGGTAAGACAAGCCTCCTGATCGGCCTGTCGGCCCTCGTCGAACGCGGCCGCATGTTCTTTCCGAACCTCAATGCCGACAATAAGGGCGCAGACAAGGACGGGGCCTATCGCGGCCACCGCCCACCCATCCTGGATGCCATCATGTGGGCCTATTTCGAGCTTGACGCCATGCACCGCGAAGGCGGCCCGACGGGCGATAACAGCGCGGAATTCATTGAAGATTGCCGTCGCCTGATGGTGTCGGAATTGCAGGCGCATCTCGATCCCCGCCGCCTCGACAAGGTTGTCGAGCGGTATGACGACCAGACCCAAGCAAACCGGCGCGACGCCATCGACCGCGCCACGGCGCTGAAGGCCCGCCTTGAAACCCGCAGGCCGGGGCTCGTGCTCGACGCACCCCGGGCGCTGGACACGCAATCGGAGACAATGCAATGAGCGACGGTACAATCGGAGACACACCAACCGGACCGAAATCGGCCTATTTCCTGTCGCATGCTGACGAAGCTGTCGAACGGCGCACACTGGCCGTGCTTGTCGATAACGAACCCGGCGTGCTCGCGCGCGTCGTCGGCCTGTTTTCAGGCCGGGGCTACAATATCGACAGCCTCACGGTTGCCGAGGTCGATTCCAGCCAGCGCCGCTCGCGCATCACCATTGTGACGCAGGGCACGCCGCACATCCTTGAGCAGATCGAAGCCCAGTTGCTGCGCATTGTGCCTGTCGGCGAAGTGATTGACATCACCAAGTCGAAACGCGGCATTGAACGCGAGTTATCCCTTATCAAGGTTGCCGGCACCGGCGAAGTCCGCGTCGAAGCCCTTCGCATTGCCGAAATCTTTCGTGCCAAGGTCATTGATACGACAAATGAGAGCTTCATTTTCGAGCTCACCGGAGCCTCTGACAAGATCAGTCAGTTCATCGACCTCATGCGCCCGCTCGGACTGGTGGAAGTCAGCCGGACCGGCGTGCTCTCGATCAAGCGCGGAAAGGAACAGGGATGAAGGCATTCCATATCCTTCTATTCGCCGGCCTTCTGTGTGCTGGTGCCGCCAGCGCGGACGAAGAGCCGCCTGAAAGCTGCCGGCCCAAAGTGGCCGGGACAGCACCGACGCTCTCCGGCGAAGCCGAAAAGGCGCAGTTGCAATGCGATATCGATCGCGCCAACCATCTCGTGGCGCGGTCTGCCCGCTTGCAGCCAACCACCTTGCATCCGGCGATCCGCATCGTTGACACCGCATCGCCCAGCGGTGCGGCCTATATCTACGATGTCATCGGTGCGGGACCGTCCTACTGGCTCGAGGCCCGCTCGGTACCAAGCGAAGGCAATGAACGCAGCCGTGTGCCCGTCTGCAAGCTGAGCACGGCCCTTCCCGATGATGTGGCCAAGCCCCTGGTCGGCATGTTGGCGACGATCGGTTCGATCGCTCTTCCGGAGTACGGTCGCCGCGAAGAAGTTACGATCAACCCTGATGGCTCCCGGCGTGTCGTCCTGCTGCTCGATACACATGACATTGTCACGACAATTGAAACACCCGGCAAGGTCCGGCATTTCTCGCGTCATGCAAAAGCGTCTGACGACATTGCCCGGATCAACCAGATGATCATCAGTGTTGCAAATATCAGCGCTGGCTGGACCTGCAACGCCAACTGAACCTTATCCTATCAATCCCACCCTAAAGCGGAGCTTTTTGAAGCCAATGAAAGTTTATTACGAGCAGGACGCGGACCTTTCCCTGATCCAGAAGAAGAAAGTTGCCGTCATCGGCTATGGCAGCCAGGGCCATGCGCATGTGCTGAACGCGCGCGACAGCGGCGTGAAAGATATTGTTGTCGGCCTGCAGGAAAGCTCCGCCAGCCGCGCCAAGTGCAAGGCCGAAGGCCTGACCGTCATGAAGCCCGCCGAAGCCACGAAATGGGCTGACGTCGTGATGATCCTGATCCCGGACGAACTCCAGGCTGTCGTCTGGGCGAACGAGATCGAGCCGCATACATGCGAAGGCCAGCACATCATGTTCGGCCACGGCTTCAACATTCACTACAACCTGATCCGTCCGAAGGCCGGCGTCGACATCTCCTTGTCCGCGCCCAAGGGCCCGGGCCACACGTTGCGCGCACAGTACCAGATGGGCTTTGGCCTGCCGGGTCTCATCGCCATCCATCAGGATGCAACCGGCACCGCCAAGGACGTCGCCCTGTCCTATTCGAAAGCCATCGGCAACACGCGTGCCGGCGTCATCGAAACCTCCTTCCGTGAAGAGACCGAAACCGACCTGTTCGGCGAACAGGCCGTGCTTTGCGGCGGTATCGTCGAGCTCATCAAAGCCGGTTTCGAAACCCTGGTCGAAGCCGGTTATGCGCCGGAAATGGCCTATTTCGAATGCCTGCACGAAACCAAGCTCATCGTTGACCTGATCTATGAAGGCGGCATCGCCAACATGAACTACTCGATCTCGAACACGGCCGAGTATGGCGAATACGTCTCCGGGCCGCGCATCGTGAATTCGGAAACCAAGGCCGAGATGAAACGCGTCCTGACCGATATCCAGGATGGCACGTTCGCCCGCAACTGGGTGCTCGAAAATCAGGCCGGCGCCCCAAGCTTCCACGCCAAGCGTGCCCGCATGAACAACCACCTGATCGAGGAAGTCGGCGAAAAACTGCGCGGCATGATGCACTGGGCCCAGAACGACCGCCTGGTCGACAAGGCCCGCAACTAACGCGCGAACCTTTATGCGCCTGAATAACTGGAACATTGAGAGACGCGGCCCGCATATATGGCAGGCCGCGTCTCTTGTTTCTGAGATCCAGTCTCTCGAACCCGATCTCGTGGTCCTGACCGAAGCGCACACCCATTTTCTGGACCGACTCGGTGGACACACGCTTTCCCATCGCGGCTACGATCACGGCCCCAAGGCCGACAGCGAACAGCTCGTCGTCATCTGGAGCAAGGCACCCTGGAAGCCGGTCCACTGCCAGATTCTCTCGCCATGCTGGGTGGCGCTGTTCTCGGCGAAACAATTGTGAACGGGCGCGCCGTCTTCTGCCTCGGCATCTGCATCCCTTGGCACATGGCACCGGACACACCGCCCGCCGACAAGTTTCAACCATGGAAACAGCATGAACGTTTTCTCGACCAATTGGGCCCCGCATTGGCATGCATCGGTCACCTGCGCCCCCTGATCGTAGCCGGAGACTTCAACCGGCGCATGCCGAGAGCCTGGGGGCCTCACAGGTCCTAAGCAAATCTCGAAACAGCAATGACCGGGTTCGACGTCGTCACACGCGGGTCATTATCGCCCCTCGACGACATGACAATCGACCACATCGCGATCAGCGGCGCGCTCTCAGCCACGCACGTGCGGGCGCTCGACCGCAAGGATTCGTCTGGCAAAGCGCGCAGCGATCATTTCGGTGTTCTGGTCGATTTCGATTGGCAGGCAATCTCCGCCTGACCGCTCACTCAGCTGCCAGATTCAAATCCACGTCGCTATCAATGCCCGCCATCTTGCCTTTCATCGAATGCTGCCAGATCGCGTAAGGCACGTTCGGCGCGCCATCGACACTCCGTATCCAGAGCGGGTAGCGATCGAAATGTCCGGCGATCCAGTCGGCGTGGAATTCCGGTGTCGTGTAAATCACTGGAGTTGCGCCGTATTCAGCCTCCAGCCTGTCGAGAAATGCCTGTAGTTCAGCCCGCGTGCCTGCCTCGTCCCGGTAGGGTTTGCAATTGTGCGCGTATTCCAGGTCGACCGCTGGCGGCAGTGTGCCGTTCCGCACCTCGACGGACTGGATGAAATTGATCGCCTGTTCCTTTGCCGGCTTGCACAGGATGTAGAAATGGTAGGCGCCAACATCATATCCGCGCCGCGTCGCCTCGCGCCAGTTCATCTGGAAGTCAGCGTCCTTCCAGTCGCGTCCCTCGGTGGCCTTGAGATACATGAAATCAAGCCCCTCAGTATCGAGGGCGTCCCAGTCCACCTGTCCATTGTGATGCGACAGGTCGATCCCACGCGCACCGGGCGGTAACGGTCCGCCACCTGCTGCTGGCGCCTCTGTGGGGGCACACGCGACCAGGGTCAAAAGCACTGCGAATACTGGGAATACGAGTTTCATCCACGTCAATCTGGCATGCAATCAAGGCGCCGTCGCGGTCAAAGAAATACCTTTCCGCGGCTCAACTTCTACGCAGCACGCCTGGAGCCTAATTCGCGTATGGCACGTATTTTGCTTCTTTTTCCCAAAGTATTCAGTCACCAAGGGACGAAAACATTGGCCAATCAACCCGCATCATCGCGCGCGCCGCGGTCTCAAGAAGGCAGCTTCATCACGGCAGGGTCCGTGCTGGAGGGCAAGCTCGCCTTTGCCGGGCCGACCATGCTGTCAGCCCATCTGAAAGGCGACATCTCCACAGACAGCCTGCTGGTCGTCGAGGCTGGCGCGGTTATCGAGGGCAATGTCTCCGGCACCGTCATCATCGTCCATGGTGAAATCAAGGGCTCGGTCAGTGCCAGCGAAACGATTGAAGCCTGGCCGGGCTGTCGCCTGGAAGGCCGCGCCTATGCGCCCAGCATGCGGGTTGAGGAAGGTGCCAACATCCTTGCCGATCTCCTGATCGCGCCGCAGCAACCGGCGGACTGGTTCTCACCCGTCGAGGACCCAGCATCCACGCCAGCGATTGCGGCACCTCACGCACCTGTCGCGCGCCCGACGCCGCCATTCGTCAACACGATGTTCAGCCCTCCCGAAAAATCCGTCTCAGGCAGCTGAGCCTCAGCGTCCGGCGCCGTCCTTCAGGCGTTCCCATGTGTCATCGTTAGGGTCATAGGCGGCCAGGCCCGTTATCCGGTCACAGGCCCATTTGTATCCGGTGTCGCAAGCTGACTGGAGGACACGTGTGCCTTCGGCGACATTCTTGGGGCCACCCTGACCCGCAAACACCATGTTGCCATAACCGGCACAGCCGCTGACCTCGCCAAGGTCACACGACACTTTGTAAAGGCGCCGGGCTTCGGTCAGGTCCTGTTCCATGCCGTATCCCTTGGTGGCGAGATAGCCGAGCGTCGCGCATCCAACTGCGTCCTTGCCCGTGCAGGCCTTGCGATAGGCTTTCGCGGTCGCCGTGTAATCCTGCACGCCGCCCCAACCCTTGCGGTAATAATCGCCCAACCTCGTGCAGGCTGCGTAATCCTTCGTTGCACAGTCGCGAATGGCATCTGCCCGGCCGGCACGATCCCTTGCCAGGTTTTCAGTGGCTTGTTCGACCACGATTTCGGCTTGCGTGCGCTCAAACTGATTGCCCTGCGCGAGGGCGGGCACGGCTGTCAGGCTGGCGGCTGTCATCAATATCAGGCTGGCAAAACGGCGCATGGGGTCACTCTCTGAATGGTAATGTATAACACTCACCATATACGCCTCGACCCGGACGGCGTCCACGTCGCCCGCTGCTTAAGAAACCGTAACCCACCCTTGCCGCCACGCCGTCCCCGGCGCAAACTGCTCTCAACAAGAAACATTTTCGGGAGACATCAAGCGCATGGCCGCACAAGACCAGCTACCCATCGGATCAGGCTTTCACGCCAAGTCGACAGCCGCCGAGGTGCTCGAAGGCATCGACCTGACAGGCAAGAATGTGATCGTCACCGGAGGGTATTCGGGCATCGGGATTGAAGCCGTCCGCGCGCTCGCAGGCGCTGGCGCGCGCGTCACTGTCCCGGCCCGGCGGGTCGACGTGGCGGAAGCGGCCCTAGCGGATGTGGCGGGCGAGATCGAAATCGCCGCGATGGATCTTGCCGACCTCAAGAGCGTCGAGAAATTCACCCGCGAGTATGACGAGACCAAGCGCAGCCTCGACATCCTGATCAACAATGCCGGCATCATGGCCTGCCCTGAGGGCCGCGTCGGCCCTGGCTGGGAGCGTCAGTTCGGCGTCAACCATCTCGGTCACATGGCGATGAGCCTCGCGCTGGCGCCGTCCATGCAGCGCGCCGAGTCATCCCGCGTCGTCGCCCTGTCCTCCACCGGGCATGTTCGCTCCGATGTGCACTGGGACGACCCCCACTTTACCCAGACCCCTTACGACAAATGGGACGCCTACGGACAGGCCAAATCGGCCAATGCCCTGTTCGCGCTCGGTGTCGATCACCGTGGCCGCGGCGTCGGTGTCCGGGCCTTTTCCGTGCACCCGGGCGGGATCTTCACGCCCCTTCAGCGCCACCTGTCAGATGAGGAAATGGTGGCGCTCGGATGGAAGGCGGCCGACGGAACGATCCCGCCCCAGGTCCAGGCCATGTTCAAGACACCCGAACAGGGCGCGGCGACCAGCGTTTGGGCAGCGACCTCGCCAAAACTCGATGGCCGCGGCGGCGTCTATTGCGAAGATTGCGACATCGCCCAGCTTGCAACGGCAGAAAGCCAGCGCTGGGAGCACGCCCGCCCGTGGATTTGCGACGATGAAAAGGCCGAACGCCTTTGGACAATGAGTGAGAAAATGCTGGCGGACGCCTGACCACAGGCGCATTGGAGGAAAAATCCATGAAATACGTGTTTGCAGCAATCATCGCCAGCGGCTTGGCAGCTGGCTGCGCCGCACCGTCCTTAGACGTGGCAGCCGCTGAAGCATTGATGCCAGGGGCCGCCGCGCCCTCGGCGGTCGCCCCGGTCGCCTTCGACTATGCCCGCATGTTCGGACAGGATGACCGGCCAGCCACCGACTATGAGCAATACGAAGTCCGCAAGTCGCCGCAGGTCCTCGCCTTTGCCGGAGTCGCTCCCGGCATGACGGTCGTTGATCTCGAAGCCGGTGGCGGTGTCTATACAGAGCTCTTCTCACGCGTCGTCGGCGATGCGGGCAAGGTCTACATGCAGAACCCGGCCGCGTTCGATGCCTTCCTCGGTGACGCCGTTTCGACCCGTGTCGATGGGCGGCTGTCCAACGTGGTCAAGCTCAAGTCGAATTTCGACGACCTGTCAGCCGTGCCGGACGGCACAGCCGACCGGGTCACGTGGCTGCCTGGGCCCGCACGAACTCTGGTACACACCTGACGGGGCTGAACCCGGCGCCCTCGGCGATCCGGACGCGACGTTCGCCGAGATTGCCCGTGTAACCAGACCGGGCGGGCATTTTATCGTACTCGATCACATGGCCCCTGTGGGCGCACCGGCGACCACCGGTGGCGACACACACCGCATCGACAAGGCCATCGTCATATCCCTCGCCGAGGCACACGGTTTCCGCCTCGCCGAGGAAAGCGACCTGTTCGCCAACGCGGAAGATGACAGAACGATAAATGTTTTCGACCCCTCGATTCGGCGCAAGAGTGATCGTTTTCTCCTCAGGTTCGAAAAGAACCAGGCTCCGGACCTGTAGCGGCAGCCACGTCGCCCCAGGTTCTGGTCAGCCCGCGCTTTGTGGCTTCGCAAGTGTTAACCGAGATCGGACAAATCTTTACGTCTTCTTCAGGTCGCCTGAACGCCAATCAAGTAATCTCCTCCGAGAGATCGTGGAGGGACAGCTGCTGAATCCCAACGGATTCCTGACCAAGTGGGTGCGCGAAAGAATGCAGCCAAAAATCGAGTCGGGCACCGACGCCCTGCGCCTTGCGATCGGCTCAACGCTTATTGTTCTCTCCATCATCGCGCTTGGCGAACTGACGATATCGACCCTGACCGGAGCAAATCTGTGGCTCGACCTGGCGCGCGGCATGTTCATCGCTTTCCCGACCTTTCTCTACAATGCCACGGTCCTGCGCCAGAACGTCATCCTCCAGCGGACGTTCCGCAGCGCCTATCGCGTCGCGACGCGCAATGCCGAGGACATCATCAGCAAGAACCAGGAGCTGGAAGCCGCTCAGATGCGACTTGCCGAACTGGCCAATTCCGATTTTCTCACCGGTCTCGCAAACCGTCGGCGCTGCTGGTCTTGGCGGATCACCGTTCACGCTAATCCTTCTCGATCTCGACAATTTCAAGCAGGTCAATGATGTCCATGGGCATGATGCCGGTGACGCGGTCCTGCAACACGTCGCGGTGCGTATCCGCAAGGCGATAGGTGATCGAGCCAGTTTCGGCGCCCGGTTGGGTGGCGATGAATTCGCGGTACTGCTCTGGGAAACGCTCGATGGCGCCGACGTCGCCGCGTTTGCCGCCGAATTGCAGGATATCCTCGCCCTACCACATGTCTATCGCGGCGAAACTCTTGTGGCGCGATCCAGCATCAGCCTTGGCTTCTACTCTGTAGCATTCAGTTCAGCGTCGGAAATGTTTGTCGCAACGGAAAAGGCGCTGATGAGCCACAAGCACAGCGACGAGGTCGGTATTGCCTGCATTAGCACGGACGACGGCCTATCCTTGGCAAGTTGAGCCAGGTTCAGGCGCGGGCTTCCGCCAGCATAAGCTCAGGCGCGCCACCATGAACGACAGCCTGCGCCGGCAACCAGCACGTCACTTCCAGCCCACCGCCTTCGACCGGTTTCATCCCAACCGTGCCGCCGTGCAGGTCGACGAAATGTTTCACCAACGCCAGGCCAAGGCCGGCGCCACGCTGGTCGCCTGAAACGAAACTGTCGAAGCTTGTCGCGCGCTTGTCAGCCTCAAGTCCTTTGCCATTGTCACGTACCGACAAGGTGACCATGTCGCCTATCCGTTGCGCCGACACCACGATCTCGCCACCCGATTCGGTGAAGCGGAGCGAGTTGGAGATGAGGTTGAACAGTACCTGGCGAATCCGGCGCTGATCGGCCCGAATGACGCCTAGCTTGCCCTTTATCTCGGCGCGAACGGTGATCTCCGTGTCCTCGGCCTTCGACACGACCATTTCGATACTTTCCTCGATCACGTCCTGAAGCTGGACATCTTCGAGGTCGAGATCCATGCGCCCGGCTTCAATCATGGCGAGGTCAAGAATATTCTCGATCAGCTTGGACAAGTGATCCGAGGCCGAGAGGATCGCGCTGACATAGTCAGACTGGCGATCGGTCAGATCGCCATTGCGCTGGGTCTCGAGCAGTTCGGCATAACCGAAGATCACGGTCAGCGGCGACCGCAGCTGGTAGCTGACATTGCGCACGAATTCCGTCTTCAACCGGTCGGCGGCTTCGAACGCCTCCGCGCGGTCGCGCAAGGCGGATTCAACGCGGCGGGTGGCGGTGACATCAGCAAACGCGATCAGCGTGTTTCCATCCGGCAACGGATGGGTCAGGTAAGTCAGGATCGATCCGTCCGAGCGGCGCATCTCGCCGGTTGTCGACTGGCGCGCGCGTGCGGACGGATCAGTAATGTGGCCCTTTATCGCATCCCAAATCTCGACATCATGGAACAGCGGTATGCACGCTTCGATCACGGCGGAATAATCCGGCTGGTCCTTCAGCAAGTCATGCGACAGGCCCCAGAGGCGCTCGAAGGCGTGGTTGAACAGTTTCAAGCGTCCGTCGCCGCCGAACACGGCAACCGCTTCATGCAGGTTATCGAGCGTCGAGGACTGTGTTTTCACAATAGCATTGAACTTGGTCTTGAGATCGAGCTCGCCGGTAATATCCTTGAACAATAGCAACAGCCCGCCCATTGGGTGACGCTGGCGCGTGACCGACAGGGTGCGGTCGTCCGGCAGCGACCAGATGTCTTCCTTCACCCCGTCAATATCGAGATAGTAGGACAGTTCCTCGGCGCGCCATTCGGCATAGTTTGTCCGGGCCGGCAACTTGCGGCGCTCGCGCAGCCGGTCCAACAACTGGCCGTGGTTTGGCCGGTCGAGTAGGAAGCTCTCGTCGAGGTCCCACATATCGCGGAACGCCTTGTTGTAAAAGCTCAGCTTACGGTCGGCGCCAAAGATCGCGACGGCATCTGCAACATGGTTCAGCGTTTCGTCATGCGCGCGGACATGGCGGTTGAGTTCGTCGCGCGCATTCTCCTGCGCGGTCACATCGAACGCCATCGCCCCGGCCCCACCCGACAGCGGGAACGTCAGAACACGCATTGCACGGCGCTCACCCTTGATCACCATATGGCGCGTCTCGTCGATATCGGCGCCTTCGGAAATCGTCTTGCGAGCCTGTTCGGAGGCAGCCTGGTCGAGCATCAGCTGGCGGTCGAGCACGCGGTCCAGGTTGATACCGTCGACCGCCTCGATATAGGCCGGATTTACCCATTGCAGCTTGCCCATGCCCGACACGCGCCAAGCCGGGAAAGGCGACTTGCCAAGCATGTCGAGAAATGCAGTCGGGTCGCGCGCGATCACCTGGCGGGCCTCTTCCAGCTTGCCGCGGGCCGAGCTTTCCTCAAGCCCCTTGATCGTCGTATCGGTCACCCAAACCACAGCGCGCGCGCCGGCCGTGCGGCCATCTGCTTCGAGGAAACGGCCGGACGGCCCGATAATTGTCAGCGAAAATGCCTGCCCGGTCTCTCGCAGTTCGCGCAGACGTATGCGCAGCGTCGTGTCCTGCCCGGCGCTGTCACGCGCTTCGAGGTCCGCTAGGCCTTCGATAATGCGAACGGCGGGGTTCATGGAAATGGCATCGTCCGTGAAACTGAGCAGGCCGGCCAGCGCCACGGGTGACCCGTAAAGTTCCGGCGGGATAATCTCGTCGCCATCGGCTTCCAGGGCCTCGCCCTGCCATACGAGAATCACCCCGGGGTGCGCGCCGAGCACCGATCTGTGTTCAGCCAGCGTCGTTTCAAGCTCGGCAGACCGGTCGCGAAACTTGCGCGCAGCACCCCTTGCCCCATCCGAAACCCGCAATGCCCACAACAGGGCCGCAAGGCCCAGCGAGGCCGCGCCTGCGGACATGATGATCGGCACCTGGTCTGCACTTATCGCCATTGTCATCCAATTCCATCGCCTGAATCGGCCGCTTTTCCGACAGCCGCAAGAGGTTAACGGAATGCTCCCATTCCATTAAGGCAGCGTTAACGTGACGGTAAGACGCGCGCCCAGCCCATGCAAGGTAACTGAAACGTCATGTTGCAAATAAACCACAGCGGCATAGTCTGCCTATCTGGTCACTCTACAGGAACCGCTCATGCGCCCACGCTATCTGGCATCTACCCTGACTGCGCTTGTCTGGCTTGGCGCGCCATGCCTGGCGCAGAGCGTCAGCGCAACGGAAGCGGCAGGCTTGGTCGAATCGGACATTCCGGACGGCGAGGACGCCGACGATATCGAGCGCCTGCCCGGCCAGGGCCACCTCAAACCGGATGCGCCGCATGGACGCCACGCTTCAGGCAGGCTCGTCCCTGGCGGCGGCCTGATCGTAAGCTTCGACGCCAATGATGATGGCCACGTCACCCCGGACGAACTCAGAACAGGGGCGATCGCCGCGTTCAAAGTCGCCGACGCCAATGCTGATGGCTCCTTGAGCGCCCTTGAGCAGCAGGACTGGGCCAACAACCTGCCGGCACGCGACGATACGCTGGCCAATCCTGTCCGGTTCGATCCCAATCTCGACCGCATCGTGAGCGTCACGGAATTTGTTTCCGTGGTCGCCCAGCTTACCGTCGACCATGCCGATCCGGACGGAAACATCTACCTGTCCAAGCTTGCTGCGCCTGAATCCAAGGAGGCTGGCAAGCGCCTGTGGACCGACGTGAACGCTGAGGATACGCCAACCCGGCGCTGACCGGCTCAACGATTACGGAATCCGTGCAGTATCAGCAGATTTCGTCGTCCTGGCCCTGTTCACCGAAGCCTTCGGCAATCAGGCTTGCGATCGCGGTAACGGCTTCCGCCGCTTCCGGGCCTTCCGCGCGCAGCTCCACTTCACAGCCCATGTGCGCCACCAGCATCAACAGGTCCATGATCGACCGCGCGTCCGCGCTTTCGGCCTCATGATGGACGGTGACATGGGCGTCGAACTCGCCTGCAAGCCGCGACAGCCGAGCAGAAGCGCGCGCGTGCAGGCCCTTCCGGTTCACGATCATCACGCGTTGGGTCGCCGTTGTCGTCGCCGGATGCACTAGGATGACTTCGTCAGCAGGTCAGATGCGATACTGATATATTTGCGGCCTGCTTCGGCGGCCACTTTCGCGGCCTCGGCCAAAGACAGCTCGTTGCGCACTTCGGCCAGCTTGATCAGCATGGGCAGATTAACGCCCGAAAGTACCTCGATATTGCCAGCGGTCATGACCGACATGGCAAGGTTAGACGGCGTGCCGCCGAACATGTCCGTCAGGATGATGACGCCCCGCCCGCGGTCGCAGGACTTGGCCGTTTCCCGGATCTGGTCGCGACGCGCCTCGATATCATCCTCGACCTCAATGGATATCGAACGAAAGCAAGGCTGTTCGCCGACCACATGTTCCGTGGCGGCGACCAGTTCACGTGCGAGCTTGCCGTGGCTGACGACAACAATGCCGATCATGCCGGAACCTTCCAGGGCCATTCTTAACGAACTTGTCATGCTGCCACGCATCAGCGCGGCGTCAACCCTGATTCAGCCGTTGCGCAGATAGCTCGTCGCGTCAGGAGTCCGGCAGGCCCAGCACGTCATTCATGCCATAAAGGCCGGGCTTGCGACCATTGACCCAGGCCGCAGCCTGCATGGCGCCGTGGGCAAACACGGCCCGGTCCAATGCCAGATGGCTGAGCGTGACGATTTCCATGTCGGAGCCGAGACTGACGGAATGTTCGCCGATCACATCGCCCATGCGACGCACGGAAAAGCCGATCTGGCCGGGCACGCGGGCGCTGTCCGGTCCGTCATAAGGCGGGCTGCGCAGTGTATCGAGCGAAGCGCCACGCCCTTCGGCCGCCGCCTCCCCCAGCATCAGGGCCGTACCTGAAGGGGCATCCACCTTGCGCCGATGGTGTGTTTCCAGGATCTCGATATCCCAACCCTCGCCCAAGCGGCTCGCCGCCATTCGGGTCAGGGCCTGCAACAGGTTGATACCGACAGAGAAGTTTCCGGCCTTGACGATGGCCAGCCGCTCGGCGGCACGGGCAATTTCCGCGTCCTGTGGGGCGCTCAGCCCGGTCGTGCCGATCACCACGCCGCTGACGCGCGTATGTTTCAGCGCGTCAAGTGCCGCCAGCGTGGCCGCAGGCCGCGTAAAATCGATCCAGACATCCGCGTTTGCCGCCGCCGAAACAGGATCGGTTACAGGCCGGATCCCCAGCAAGCGGCGTCCAGCCAGTTCGCCGATATCCCGGTCGAACGGCCCGCTGCCGGGCGCCTCCGTCCCGCCTACGACCGACAGGCCTGCGTCGATCGCGCCAGCCACGAGCTGGCGCCCCATGCGCCCGGCGACGCCGGCAATCGCCACGCTCAAGGCGCTGGGGAGTGTTGTGTCAGTCATTCGGGCCCTTCCGGATGTGCGAACCGCCTAGCCTCTTAGCACACCGCCCGCGCCCTTGGCGACAGATGCCACGATCCGGTCCACCAGGCCCTGGATGTCTTCATCCGTCATCTTTTCACGCGGCTGGATCGTCACTTCGAAAGCGACTGATTTCTTGCCCTCGGGCACGCCTGCGCCCTGATAGACGTCGAATACGTCAGCTGAGCCAATCAGCTGCTTGTCGGTGGCCACGGCATGTTTCACCAGGTCACCCGCTGGCACGGCTTCGTCCACGAGGAAGGCAAGGTCACGCCGGATTGGCGTCAGGTCGGCGCGTTGCAGCACCGACTTGGTCTTGGTCGGCCGTGTCTTCATCTGTGGCAGGGCATTCAGGTTGAGCTCAAATCCGAACATTGGTCCGTCAACACCCATCGCCTTGAGCACGCCCGGATGGATCGCGCCGAAATGGCCGACCGTCACCTTCGGCCCCAGCTTCAGGCAGGCCGCCTGCCCCGGATGCCAGTGCGGCTGTGTCGGCGCACTCACCTGGAAGCGTTCGCCCGGCTGGCCGAGCGCATCCAGCACCGCGAACAGGTCTGCCTTCGCGGCGTAGGAATCATAGGCTCGTGGTGTGCCCTGCCAGTGGCGCTGATTGGCAGGGCGTACAACGCCTGAGGCAACCGTGCGCTGGTCCTTCGGACCGTCGCCCAGATAGATGGGCCCGACTTCAAACAGGCACGCGCCCGGTTCGCCATGATTGGCGGCCCGCTGCGCGGCCACGGCCAGGTTGCCAATGATCGAAGGCCGCATCTGGTTGAGCTCACTCGCCACAGGGTTCGCCACCGCCAGCGCCGGGTCATGCTTGGCGAACAGTGCCGCATGATCCCTCGCCATGAAGCTCCATGTCACGGCTTCGAGAAAGCCGCGCGCGGCCATAACCCGGCGGGACACACGCACACGTTCCTGGATCGGCGTCGTGATGGCGCGGCGGCCACCGACGGGCTCGGGCAAGGATGTCACGGGCAGCGAGTCGTAGCCGATCAAGCGTGCAACTTCCTCGACCAGGTCTGCCGACTGCTCCATGTCGAACCGGAAGCTTGGTGGCAGCAGATACCAGGCATCGCCCGCATCCTCGATATCGAACTCGAGATCCTTGATGATCCGCCGCATCTCCGGCAGCTTCACGACAAGGCCTGTCAGCCGTTCGACATCCGCAGGATAGAAGGTCACCTTGTCGATACGCGCCGGGATCGATCCGGCGACATTGAGCTTCGACGCCGTACCGCCGCCATGTTCCAAAATTAATTCAAGGGCGAGGTTTACCCCATCCACGCAGCTCTGCGGATCGACACCGCGTTCGAACCGGTAGCGCGCATCCGAATGGATGCCCGTCGCGCGACCCGTGCGCGCGGTGCGCAGCGGATCGAACCAGGCGCTCTCGATGAACACATCGACGGTCTCGTCGGACACCGCCGTCGATGCGCCGCCCATCACGCCGCCCAAGCCGATCACGCCGCTAGCATCCGCAATGACGCACATTTCCGGCGTCACCTTGTAGGTCTTGCCGTCCAGCGCTTCAAGGCTCTCGCCCGCCTTGCCCAGCCGCGCCACGACCGTGCCGCGCAGCTTGGCGGCATCATAGGCGTGCAATGGCCGCGCGCGGTCGAGCGAGATATAATTCGTCACATCCACCAGCAGTGATCTTGGCTGGATACCAACCGCCTTGAGGCGCGCTTGCATCCAGTCTGGCGACGGACCGTTTGTCACGCCGCGGATCATCGCGCCCGCGAACATCGGGCAGGCGTCGGATGCCTCCAGTTTGATCTCGACCGGGCAATCATAACTGCCGGGCACCTTTTTCGCATCAGACCGGATGAACCGGCCAGCACCCGCCGCCGCCAGGTCGCGCGCAATCCCCTGCACACCCAGCCAGTCCGGCCGGTTCGGCGTCACTTCAAAATCGATCACCGGATCGTTCAGGCCAAGCGCTTCTGCCGCCGGCATGCCCAGCGGCAGGGACTCGTCCAGGTCGGCAATGCCGTCATGGTCCTCGCCGGCATTCAGCTCCTTGGTCGAGCACATCATGCCGTGGCTCTCGACGCCGCGAATGGCGCGTGGCTTCTTGTCGAGCGCGAACTCAAGCCCCGGAATATAGGTGCCGAGGCCGGCATAGATCGCCGTCATGCCGGCGCGCGCATTCGGCGCACCGCAAACGATCTGCTTGGTGCCGTCCACGGTTTCGACCGTACACACGCGTAGCTTGTCCGCATCCGGGTGCGGCTCGGCGGCGATCACCTTGCAGACGGTGAAGTCTTTCAGGGTCTGGTTCGGATCGACAACCTCTTCGACCTCCAGCCCTGCTTTCAGCATCAGCGCCAGGACTTCATCGAGCTCCGCCTTGGTGGCAAGGTGATCGGTCAGCCAGGAAAGCGTGAATTTCATCAGCTGAGCCCTCCGCTGACGGACGGCGTTGTCCATGGCGCAAAGCCGTAATGGCGCGTCCATTGCGGGTCGGCCTCGAAATAGGGACGCAGGTCCGGCATGCCGTATTTCAGCATGGCGAGACGATCGACACCCATGCCAAAGGCAAAGCCCTGATGCGTCGCCGGGTCCAACCCGCAATTGCGCAGCACGTTCGGATGCACCATGCCGCAGCCGAGCACTTCCAGCCAGTCGGTGCCCTTGCCCACTTCCACCATGCCGCCTTCGCGCAGGCACTGCACGTCCATCTCGGCCGACGGCTCGGTGAACGGGAAGAAGTGCGGGCGGAAGCGCGCCACGACATTGTCGACCTCGAAGAAAGCCTTCACGAAATCGATCAGGCAGCCCTTGAGGTGGCCCATATGGATGCCCTCCTCAATGACCAGTCCTTCGACCTGGTGGAACATCGGCGTGTGAGTCGCGTCCCAGTCATTGCGGTAAACCCGGCCCGGCACGAGAATGCGCAGCGGCGGCTTTTTCTTCATCATCGTACGGATCTGCACCGGGCTCGTATGCGTACGCAAGACTTTCGGCGTGCCGCCTTCGGGCGCGTCCAGGAAGAACGTGTCGTGCATCTCGCGCGCCGGGTGGCCTTCAGGGAAGTTCAGCGCGGTGAAATTGTGCCAGTCGTCCTCGATGTCCGGGCCCTCGGCCACGGTGAATCCCATGTCGCCGAAAATCGCCGCGACCTCCTCGAACACCTGCATCACGGGATGCAGCGTTCCGGTGCGGGGGCCCAGCGCCGGCGGCAGCGTCAGGTCGACTTTCTCGGTCGCCAGTTGGGCTTCCAGCGCCTTGGCCTCAAGCGCGGCCTTGCGGGCGCGCACGGCCTCTTCGACCGTCACCTTGAGGGCGTTCAGTTTCGGTCCGTTTTCCTTGCGCTCGTCGGGGCTCATCTTGCCCAGGCCGCTCATCAGGCCGGACACGCGGCCCTTCTTGCCAAGCTCGGCCACGCGCACGGCGTCCAGCGCGTCAAGCGTCGTCGCGGCATTGATCGCCGCAAGGGCCTCTTTCTCTATCGTTTTGATATCGGACAAGGTTTCAGCCTCTCTTGGGATTCTGCGCGCTTTCTAGTCGCTTCGAGACATCATGCAAACGCCTAAAGGAAAAGCCCGGCTTTAAGGGCCGGGCTCTCCATTGTGCAGCATAATTGGGTGCAGCCTAGGCGAGCGCGGCTTTCGCCTGCTTGACCAGTGCGCCAAACGCTTCCGGCTCGCGGATTGCGATGTCTGACATGACCTTGCGGTCGACTTCGATGCCAGCCTTGGTCAGGCCGTCGATGAAGCGGCTATATGTGAGTTCGTCATCATGGATGCGCACAGCGGCGTTGATACGCTGGATCCAGAGCGAACGGAATTTCCGCTTTTTGACCTTACGGCCAACATAGGCGTACTCGCCGGCTTTCCAGACAGCGGCATGCGCGTTCGAGAACGTGTTCTTCGAACGGTTGCGGAAGCCTTTGGCCTGCTTGATGATTTTCTTGTGGCGGGCGTGGGCCGGCACTTTATTGCGTGAACGGGGCATTTGAGCCTCCTAAGTCAAGATCTTGGGGAAAACGGGAAAAGCTTACAGGCCGTAAGGCAGGAACTTCTTCATGACGCGGGCGACATCGGCGCTCGAGGCAACTTTCGTGCCTCGGTTTTGGCGGATATACTTGGCATTATGGCTGCTGAGGCGGTGGCGTTTGCCAACGACACCATGCTTCAGTTTTCCGGTGGCCGTGATCTTGAACCGCTTGGCAGCGGCTTTCTTGGTCTTCATCTTCGGCATTTCTGGTCTCCTTGTGCGAGCTCACACCCGTGGGCGGCCCTTGGTCTGTTCATGAGCTGAGGGGCATGCCGTTCGCCCGCACCGCTCGGAAGAGGCGGCTTATGACGGATCGGAGAGATAGAATCAAGGGGTCGGATGCCTGTTATTGCAGGCGGTCCGGCGCGAAACGGGGGGATTCGCGCGGCCCTGTCCCAGCCCCGTGGCCTGCAGCCATGCCGGATCGCGCAAATCCTGTCCGACCGTAGGCGTTTTCAGTTCATAATACGCGCGCCATGGGGGTCAAAAGCCCCGGCTAGCGGAGGGAACGGGCTAGCGACCCTGTTTTCCTGTGTGATCATAGTAATGCGATGCGGACCCGCACCCTCCGCCCGCCACAAAAAAAACCGGAGGGCAAATCGCCCGTCCGGTTTTCCGTGTTGCTTTGAAGGAAGCGACCCCTAGCGCGGCGCCAGCACCATGGTCATCTGGCGGCCTTCGAGCTTCGGTTCGGTTTCCACTTTCGTGGTTTCCTCGAACTGGGTCTTCACCCGCTCAAGCAATTGCATGCCGAGATGCTGGTGCGCCATTTCTCGGCCCCGGAAGCGCAGGGTCACCTTCACCTTGTCGCCGTCCTCGAAGAAACGCTGCATCGCGCGCGACTTCACCTCGTAATCATGCGTGTCGATGTTCGGACGCATCTTGATCTCTTTGAGTTCGCTGGAGCGCTGCTTCTTCTTGGCAGCGGCCTTCTTCTTGCGCTCTTCAAATCGCAGCTTGCCATAGTCGAGGATTTTCACGACCGGGACTTCCTGGTCGGGGGAAACTTCCACAAGGTCCATGCTCGCCTCGCGCGCCGCATCAAGGGCTGCTGCGAGGGGCATCACGCCCTGCTTTTCACCGTTCTCATCAATCAGGAGAACATTGGTGGCGGTAATATCTTCATTGGTGCGGGGGCCAACCTGTTTCTGTGGTCCACCCTGGTCTGGTCTGCGAGCTATGGCCTGTCTCCTTTGTGGCTGTTCATAGGCTTGGGGAATATGCCATTCGTTGGCCAATTCTACAAGGCGCTTCGGTTGTGCCCTATCGCAGGTGAAGTCAAGCGGGCAACAGTCCAAGCGCCCGCACGGACTGCCAGACGTCATCGACGCTCAGCTCCTTCAGCGTCGGCGCCGAGTTGATGATCACCGGCGCTTTCGGGCCGCGCGGCGCTGAATGGTCCGGATCGCTTTCGGTCAACGCGAACAGGGCAATGCCCGGCGCGCCTGCCAGCGTGGCCATGTGCATCGGCCCGGTATCATTGCCGACCACGAACAGCGCCTTCTCGGCAAGCGTCACGATCTGGAACAGGTCGGTGCGCGTCACCAGGTTCTTCACCCGGGGTTCCCGGCGCGCAATATTATGCGCCAGCGGGCCTTCCGCCTTGCCGCCAATGATCACCGGCATGATGCCCGCATCGGCAATCCGCATCGCCAGTTCGGCATAGTGCTCTTCCGGCCAGCGCTTGGCCTCCCGGTGCTCCGATGCGCCCGGAATGAGCAGCATGTAGGGCTCGGTCAGGGCGAAATAGGCCGGCTGCAGGCGCGGCGTGTCGCCCAGCTTGTAGCGCACCCAGGACAGGTCCGGGAAGGGCGCGCTGGGGCCCAGCCAGCGCCCGCCCGGCGCAACACCCGCCACTTCCAGCTGCTCGGCCAGCCGGTCGATCGAGTGCATCTTCCCGCGCTCGACATTGTCATGAAAGAAGGCCGCCCGCTCATGGTGGCCCGACCAGAGCGGCGTCTTGCCCGACCGGCTCAGCGCGGTGAAATAGTTCTTCGTCCGCCCGCTGGTCTGGAAATCGTAGACAATATCGAAGTTCATCTTGCGGATACGCTGGATCAGCGCGCCCGTCGCCTTCATGCCTTCCGGCCGACCATCGGTCTCGATCCGGTCGACATAGGGGCAGAGTTTCGCGAATTCCTCGAAAAAAGGCGTCGTCAGCAGCGTGATCCGGGCCGACGGGTGCATCTCGCGCACGGCCTTCATCGCGCCCAGTGCCAGCACAAAGTCACCCAGCGCGCTCAGCTTGATAACGAGCACTTCCTTGGCTTTGGCGCCGGGGTTGACCGGGCTCATCGGTACGTCTGCTTTCGCCATCCCTGCTTACTAGGTCCCTACTCCAGCAAACGCTTATAGACATTAAGCGTCGCCGCCTGAAGCCCCTGCTTGGAGAAATGCGCGCGCACATGCGCCTGACCGGCTTTTCCCATGCCCGCCCGGGCCGATGCACCGACGTCCAGGAACGCCCGGATCGCCCCGGCCAGCGCCGCCGGATCGCCCGGCTCGGCCCGCGCGCCCGTCTCGCCCTCGATCACCGTTTCACGTCCGCCGCCATGATCGGCCACGATCACGGGCCGTCCCATGGCCGAGGCCTCGACCGCCACACGCCCGAAGGCTTCCGGCCGTATCGACGGTGTCAGCACGATATCCGCCGCCAGGCAGGCCGCCGGCATGTCGCGTTCATGTTCGGCCAGGATCACCGTACCGCCCAGCTTGTAGTCCAGGATCGCATCTTCCAGCTTGGTGACATAGGCCGCCCGGCCCTGCGGATCGCCCGCCAGCACCAGGACAAGGCCCTTAAGCTCCTGCACCGACATCAGCCCCAGCGCCTCGATGGCCACAAGCTGGCCCTTCCATTCGGTCAGTCGGCCCGGCAAGAGCAGCGTCACGCGCGGATCGTCCACAATGCCCCAGCGTTGCCTGACCGTCGCGATCCGCGACGGCGTCACAGCCACCGGGTCGAACACGGCAAGGTCCACGCAGCGCGGGATCGTGACAATCCTGTCCTCTGCGAGGCCGTGCTCGGCATGCACATGCGCCGCGATCCAGTTCGAATTGGCGATCACGAGGTCGCCTTTCGCCATGACGGAATTATAGGCCCGCTTCAGCCTCGTCTTGCCCGAATAGGCGCCATGATAGGTCGTCACGAAGGGCACACCTGCCGCCTGCGCAGCCCAGTAGGCGCTCCAGGCCGGCGCGCGCGACCGGGCATGCACAAGGCTGACGGTCTCGCGCGCGATCAGGCGCTCCAGTTTACGCTGGTTCAGCTTGAGCGTGATCGGGTTCTTCGATTTGGCATCCATCGGGAACAGTTCGCCGCCCAGCGCCGCAAACTCATCTTCCAGTCGTCCGCCCTTGCTCGCCAGCAGGGCCCGGCCGCCGGCCGCGATGATCGCCTCGGTCACTTCCAGCACGGTGCGCTCCACGCCCCCGGCTGAAAGCTCTGGCGCCACCTGCAGGATGGTCTTGCCGGTCATGTCCGGGAAATCGTCCAAAGCCGCTCTTGCCCCTCGCTCGCTTGACAGGGGAAACAGATGAAGGAACGGAAGGGCTATGACAACGTCCTATTTCACCAGCCCTCAAGGCAGGCGCCTCGCCTTTCGTCACAATCCCGCCAGCACAGGCAAGCTGACATTCGTCTGGATGTGCGGCTTCAAGTCCGACATCAGCGGCAACAAGGTTCTCCGGCTCGAAGATTGGGCGAATCGAACGGGCCATGGCATTTTGGCCTTCGACTATTCCGGTCATGGCCAGTCAGACGGCACGTTCGAAGACGGCACGGTCAGCCAGTGGCGCGACGATGCCCTCGCCGCCATCGACAGCCAGGCAGACGGGCCGCTCGTGATCGTCGGCTCCAGCATGGGTGGCTGGATGGCGCTGCTTGCCGCCCTCGCCCGCCCGGACCGCGTGAAAGGCCTGGTCCTGATCGCCCCGGCGCCGGACTTTACCGAAAAGCTGATGTGGCCCGAATTCTCACCCGAGGCCCAGGCCGAAATCATGGAACATGGCTTCACGCTACGCCCGTCAGACTATGATGAACCCTACACGATCACCCGCGCCCTGATCGAGGATGGCCGCCAATGGCAGATCCTCGACAAGCCTATCGGCTTTGACGGCCCGGTCCGCATCCTTCAGGGCATGCAGGATTCCGACGTGCCATGGACCCATGCCGCCCGCCTCGTCGATGCCCTGACCGCCAGCGACCTGACAATCACCCTCATCAAGGACGGCGACCACCGCCTCAGCCGCGAGCAGGACATTGCCCGCCTGTTCGCAACCTGTGACGAGGTGGCCGCAACGCTGACCTAGAGCCGCGACCCGTCGAGCGTCACGTCCGACTTGCGCCAGACAATGTCGAACATGTGCTTCATTTCGGCGGCCTCGTTGGTCTTGCCCTGTGCGGTCAGCGCTTTCATGAGTCCCGACATCGACCAGCCATTGTGCGGATAGTCGACAAGATCCTTGCGATAGACCGCTTCGGCCTCGGCAAACTGGCCTGCCGCGATATGGGCCTCACCCAGCGATTGCCGCGTCGGGTAATACCAGAAGGGCGGTTCGGTATAGGGCAGCGAATCCTGCGCATCGACCGCTGCCGAGAAATGCGCGATCGCCTCATCGTGACGCGCTTCGACACTGGCAATTTCGCCCAGCAGGAGTTCGTCGGCAATCGTCAGCAGCGTGCTCGCCGGATAGTCCGCCGTATCAAGGAAGCTGATCTGCACACTGCCTTTCAGGGTCGCCAGCTTCTCGCGTTCCGCGTTCGCGGTTTCCGTATTGCCCGTCCGCGCCGCTGCGACGCCCCTCGCATAATGCCAGATCGCATTGGAGTAATCGAGCGACTCCGGCGGCTGCTCCAGCGCGAGGATGTCCTCCCACTGCCCGAACTGTACCAGCGCCAGCATCGGCACCGTCTTGAAGAACTCGATCGTCGGGAATTGCTCGATCTGTTCCAGCCTCACATTGTCGGCCAGTTTATGCGCCGTACTGATGGCCATGTCGCGCTGGCCGGCCATGCTGGAGGCCGCCCACAGGAAGTGGATATTGTGCGGATAGTAGAGCGCCGGATAGAAGCCCTGCGCATTGCACTGGGCGATATAGTCCTCGTCCACCTTGGCCGCACGTATATTGGCAGTCGCCGCGTCGTCGTAGCGTCCGACACGCCAGTAGATGTGCGCTGGCATATGCACGAGGTGACCTGACCCCGGAACCAGGTTGGCCAGCATGTCGGCCTCATCTTCTGCCCGCCCCGGATTGTGCGAGGCTTCGACTGCGTGAATATAAAGGTGCAGCGCCAGCGGGTGCTCAGGCGAACGCGCGATGATACCTTCCAGCGTATTGATCACTTTCACCGTCTCGGGCTTCGGCTCGCCATTCGCAGACCAATAATCCCACGGCATCGTGTTCATCCAGGCTTCGGCATACATCGCGGCGACATCATCATCCTCGGGATGGTCTGCCACATACTGTCCCATCGCCTCGGCATAGGCCACGTCCAGCGGCTCGCGCGGTGTCGTGGCGTCTCCATTATAGCGCGTCGCCAGCGCCGCGATCAGCGCCTGCTCGTCCGGACTTGCCGTATCTTTCAAGGCCTGCGCCTTGTTAATCTCCGCAAAGGCCGACACGCGATCGGCTTCAGACATCACGGCCTTGCCCTTGCTGGTAACGTTGATGTTCGGGCCTGTAGCCAGCGCTTCTCCCCAGAAGCACATCGCACAGTCCGGATCGAGTTTCTGCGCAGCACGGAACGAGCGGATACTCTCGGCATGATTGAAGCCGAAGGCCAGCACCATGCCCTGGTCGAAATATGCCTGCGCGTCCGGCCTTGATGTCGTGATCTCGCGGTGGAAATCGCCCATACCCTCGAACAGGGGTGCGCCCGCCAGCGTCGCCACATCGACCGTTTCGTCAGCCGGTGCCGTCAGCTCAACCGGCACGGCGGTCTCGGCTATATCCGGCCCGCGCTGGTGATGCCGGAAATGGCTACAGCTTGTGAGTGCAATGGCGCTGACCGCCATCAGGATATGTCTGCTTGTCATGTTTCGTTCCCTCTTTGCAGGCCCGTCAGCGTCCGCCCACGACCACCTGCGCGTAATGAGACTAACCTAGCACAAAATGCAGGCCAGATTGACCCCGCGTTGGGCTTTCATCCCGGCCGACAGAATTACAAATACGTAAGTGACCGACGGATCGCGGATCAATCACCGTTCAAGCCGGATACAAAATCCGCTTGAAGGTCTCCCCGAACATGAACCATTTTCCATCCCGCATCGCGGTGCCTGCCGCCTGCCTGGCTGCGGCCCTGCTCGCCACTGCCTGCGCATCGCGTCCCCAGCTACAGCGCCATGATGACGCGCAGCGCGAACGTCCCAGCGTGCACGGTGGCATGATCGCAAGGCCGATTGCACTCCTCTTTGCCGGTATGGATGTCGATCACGACCATGTCATCGACGAGGCCGAACTGGCCAATGGGATTACGCGGGAATGGCAGGCCACGGGCACACGAACCGTCTCGGCGCTTTCTCTGACAGAATGGTCCGTCTACGCCCTCGGCGATGCGGACGCCCTGCCCAATCATATTGCGTTTGACAGGAATTTCGACGGCCAGGTCACTGAGGCCGAATTCCGCGCGCGCCTGATCAGCGAGTTTGCCCAACTCGACGCGAACCGCGACCAGGAGCTAACGCGCGCCGAATTGCTCATCAAAGCCCCAGAACGGTCGCAATCCCGCACCACGTCCGAGAGTGGACAGCGCCCCAGCGGCGGTGGCGGTCGCCCGCCCCGCTAAAACCACCCGTACCGCCCGGCGCAACACAAGCTCCCGTCTCCGTCGGGGGCTTTCCTATATCCGGCGCTGCCACGCCTGCGGCTTAACAGACCGTATACGCGTTCCCCGACATTCGCATGAAATTCCCCGTGGAGAACTAACCATAAATAGCTGTTTTTGTGGGATAAATTCCGGGTGGAGCAAAAGGCTCCGCTTGGGTTATTTATCGGGAAAGAATTCCATGCGGTTTGTCAGCCGATTCGTCAGCCTGCTTGTGGTTGTGGTCACGTCGCTGACGTTTCCATCCGACGCCGGCACGATTCAGGTTGGCGACCTCGACGGCCGGATCGCGATCGGCGGGCAGATCGAAATTGCCGAATCTGTTTCCCCCGATACGCAAATCGAAGACATTCTCAGCGGGACCAGCCATGCCGTCTTCGAGCCGAGCAGGAAAGACATCTTCATCGGTTCCGGAAAAACCGGCGACATCTGGATCAAGGCGGACCTGGTCAATTCCAGCAAGTCAGACCTCCGCGGCAACGCCGTCATCCGCTTTCCCTACCTGCAGGTCGTAGAGGCATACATAGTCGACGACCATGGTGTCACGCAGACGGGCCGCGCCGGTGCCGCGGTGGCTCGTGATGGAATCGCCATCCTGGATCCTTTCCCTGCCTTTGAAGTCGATATCCCCGCGCAGGAATCTCGCACGATTTACCTGCGCGTCCACA
>NZ_JBDNGN010000075.1:0-31747 GCF_041689225.1 Hyphomonas sp.
CGCAAAATAGTAATAGGCCTGGTAGTCGATCTTGGGATAGCGAACCATCGCCCAGCTCGGCTCTTCCATGGTCAGCCAGCGCTCATACGCCTTCAGGCGCCATTCGAGCAGCCATTCAGGCTCATTCTTCGCCGCTGAAATATACCGGATCGTGTCTTCAGACAGCCCCTTGGGCGCCATGTCCATTTCTATATCGGTCGTGAATCCGGCCGAATAGTTTTCAGATTCCAAAGCCTTGGCGGCCGCAATCGTGCCTGCGTCGATACTGTCTTTGACTAGGACTTCCATGCACTCATCCTCGTGTTCGGTGGTCCCGCCGCAGCAGTCCATCACCCATTCTACTTCAAAACCATGCGCCGTGCCGCTTCCAGCCACGCATCGGCCACGCCGTCAAAATCGGCAGGCACGCTATTCCATCCAAAGCTGGTGCGTATTGCTGATTCCGCAAGGGCGTCAGATGCGCCCATAGCCATCAAAACGACAGATCGCTTGACCTTGCCCGAAGAGCAAGCGGAACCTGCAGACACGCAAACACCTGCCAGATCCAGCGCCATGACCTGCGTTTCAGCCCGAAACCCGGCACGTACAAAGTTCGATGTGCCCGCGAGGCGTGGGCTGCCCTCACCAATGACCACTATACCGCCATCCGCCTTCAGGCGCGCTTCCATGGCGTCGCGACACTTGGCCAACGCGGCATATTTCGGCAAATCCCGGACGGCAACTTCGACGGCGGCGCCAAAACCGGCAATCCCTGCCACGTTTTCTGTGCCCGACCGCAACGAGCGCTCCTGTCCGCCACCATACAGGATGGCTTTCAGTGGCGCTCCAGACCGGTGCCAGAGTGCGCCCACCCCTTGCGGACCGCCAATCTTGTGCGCCGACAGGGACAGGTAATCGACCCCGAGCGTGCCGACATTGACGGGTATCTTGCCCAGTGCCTGCACAGCATCGCAGACCGTCAGGCCCCCGGCCTCGCGCATGATCGCGGCGGCTTCGGCGACCGGCTGGATTATCCCCGTCTCATTGTTGGCCAGCATCAGGCACAATATCGGCGTGCCCAAGGTGTCCTGATCCCAGTCCGCCATGCGGGCGCGCAAATCATCCAGATCGAGCAGCCCGGCAGGCGTCACATAGGCCGTTTGCAGCGCAGCGCCCGAATGGCCCGCCGATTTGGCAATCGCCTCGTGCTCGATCGACGATACGATCAGCGTGCACGCGCCCTCCAGGGCATCCACTACGCCCTGAACGGCCAGGGCATCGGCCTCTGTTCCGCCACCCGTGAAGATTATATCTGCCGCCCGGCTGCCAATCGCGCCGCCAACCTGCACCCGCGCCGCCTCGACGACGCCGCGGGCTGTCCGGCCCTTCGCATGCACAGACGATGGATTCGTCGCCCCAAGGTCGAATACAGCGAGCATGGCATCGCGTGCTTGCGGGCGAAGCGGCGAGGTCGCATTGTGGTCAGCATAGATCATGGATTCTTTTATACTCGCTCAAGGTTCAGTGTGCACGTGCAGAAAAATTTGCTTTTCCCGGTTCATTTGGATTATGACCGCGCCCTTACAAGAGAATTCACTCCGAGGGTGTCATGGCAGAACTGATTATTCCGGGTCCACAGGGCCGTATCGAGGCGCGCTACACAGAGCCGCCACATCCGGGCGCACCCATTGCGCTGGTCCTGCACCCCCACCCGAAGGCGGGTGGCACGATGCAGGATCCGATCTCGATCATGCTGTACCAGATGTTTGAGCGGGCCGGATTCGGTGTCCTGCGGTACAATTCACGCGGTGTCGGCCGCAGCCAGGGCGTCTATGACCAGGGCATCGGCGAGCTGGAAGATGCTGCCTATGTCCTCGATTACATCGAGAACCTGAGCGAAAGCCCGCGTTACGTCTGGTGTGCCGGCTACAGTTTCGGTGCCTGGATCACGCTTCAGCTGCTGATGCGCCGCCCGGAAATCGATGGCTTCCTCGCCATTTCTCCGCCGGCCAACCATTATGACCTGTCATTCTTGGCACCCTGCCCGGCGTCCGGCCTGATCGTCTGCGGCGACTCAGACGCAATTGCCAGCCCGGAAGATATCGAACGCTCCCTCACCAAGGTTCGCGTCCAGAAGGGCGAGATCATTGAACGGGCCCGCGTAAAGGGCGCCAATCACTTCTATGTCGACAAGCACGACGAACTGATCGGCCTCTGCGAGCAATACCTGCACCAGCGCCTCGAAGAAGCAGAAGAAAAACTGCGTATCGAAGCCGAGAAACACTAGCCCTTAAGCCGGCCGCCCGTCATGGCGGCCGGAACACCTGTCGTGGTCGGCCAGCTGAGCGGCAGGCCACGCACGGTCCGCGCGGCCAGGAAGGCAAACGCCTCCGCCTCAATTGAATCGCCCCGCCATCCAGCGTCTTCCGCGCTCAAAACAGGGCACGGCAGCGCCGCACGGAGCGCGGCCATCATCGCCGGATTATGACGCCCGCCACCGCATACGATCACCCGCTGCGGCGCATCCGGCAGCTGGGCCACGCCCTTTGCCACAGCCCGCGCTGAAAAGGCCGTCAGCGTTGCCGCCCCGTCCTCGAACGAGAGGCCCCGCGCCATGCCAGCATTGAAATCATAACGATCAAGCGACTTCGGCGGCAGTTCCCTGAACCAGTCATGGTCCAGCAACTGCGCTAGCAGCCCCTCCTGCGCCTGACCCGCCGACGCAAACGCACCGCCCTCATCATGCGTGCCTTTCCCATGCGCCGCGACCCATTCATCGATCGGACCATTGGCAGGTCCCGTATCGAAAGCGAACAGGGTGCCGTCCGCCATGCGGGCCGTAATGTTTGCCACACCGCCAAGGTTCAGCACTGCGCTCGCTCCGTCGCCGGCGCGGTCCAGCAGCGCGCCATGGTAGACCGGCGCCAGGGGCGCGCCGTGCCCTCCGGCTGCCACGTCAGCGCTCCGGAAATCGTAGGCGAGTTGGATGCCAAGGGCGGTCTGCAACGCGACCGGATCGATCAATTGAAGGGTCGCACCGGGCGCGTCTGGGCGGGGCCGCCTGTGGAGAACCGTCTGCCCATGGACGCCCGCCAACGGTACAGCCACTCCCTTACCACCCCCTTGCCGCAGTACCTGCCACACCTCTGCATGGGTCTCGGTAACCACCTTGCGGGCCGCTTCAAATGCCTCTTCCGGCGCCGGTCCGGTCCAGTTCCAGGCCCGCGCCGCATCCGTCGCATCCTGTAATACCTGCCGCTCTTTGGCTGTATATTTGCGCTCGGCGACCGGCCCGAACTCCAGAACGCGCTCGCCATCTGTGAGAATCAGCGCTGCATCTGTAGCATCCAGTGACGTTCCGGACATGAAACCTGCAACCCATTGCGGTTCGTTATCGTGAATTGGATGGTTCAAGAATTCCACTTTCCGTGTTACGCGCCTGCGCTTACGGAGACACGAGACAATGACCGAATACAAGTCGGAATTCCTGAAAACACTGGATTCACGGGGCTTCATCAAGCAGGTGACCCACTCTGCCGAGCTCGATGCCTATTGCGCCACAGGAACCCCGGCCGCCTATATCGGGTTCGACGCCACCGCCGACAGCCTGCATGTCGGTTCGCTGCTCCAGATCATGATGTTGCGCCATTTCCAGCGCTGCGGTGGCAAGCCTGTCGTGCTGATGGGCGGCGGCACGACCAAGGTCGGTGACCCGACCGACAAGGACAAGTCCCGCCCGCTCCTGACGGATGAGCAGATCGCTTCGAACATTGCAGGCATCAAGAAGGCGTTCGAACCCTTCCTGAAATTTGGTGACGGGCCTACCGACGCGATCATGGTCAACAATGACGACTGGTTGTCGAAGATTGGTTACGTGGAATTCCTGCGCGATTACGGCGTGCATTTCACGATCAACACGATGATCAAGCAGGAAACCGTTGAGCGCCGCCTGCGCAACGAACAGCCATATACATTCCTCGAATTCAACTACATGCTCTTGCAGGCCTATGATTTCCTTGAACTTCACAGGCGATACGGCGTCCGGCTCCAGCTCGGCGGATCGGACCAATGGGGCAATATCATCAACGGGGTCGAACTCACACGCCGGGTTGCCGGCGGTGAGGCGTATGGCCTGACATCCCCACTCATCACGACCGCGTCTGGCGGAAAGATGGGCAAGACGGCTGATGGGGCTGTCTGGCTCAATGCTGACAGGAAAAGCCCATACGAATACTGGCAGTTCTGGCGCAACACTGAAGACGCGGACGTGGGCCGGTTCCTGCGCCTGTTCACCGATCTGGAACTCGGCGAAATCGAGGCGCTCGAAAGGCTTCAGGGCGCCAAGATCAATCACGCAAAGATCGCCTTGGCGAATGCGGCCACGACGCTACTGCACGGTGCCAACGCGGCTTCAGAATCGGCTGAAGCCGCTAAAGCCGTGTTCGGCGCTGGCGCGTCGGCAGATGCGCTTCCGACTGTTGAGGTTCCACAATCTGAACTTGACGCAGGCATGCTCGTGGCAGCGGCTTTCGTGGCGGCCGGACTTGCAGGCTCGAACGGCGAGGCGCGTCGATTGATCAAACAGGGCGCAGCCAAAGTGAATGATGTCTTGGTCAGCGACCAGAACGGTACGCTCGGCGCGGCTGACCTGATCGACGGGGCAATCAAGCTGTCTGCTGGCAAGAAGCGCCACGCATTGGTCAAAGCGAACTAGGAAGTCACCGCTATTCGAAACGCTCTTCCGGAATGGGAGGAAGCTCCGACGGAACGGGTTCATCGGGCGTACGAAGTTTGGCTTCCGGGATCCTAGTATCGGACGGGTTCTCGAAAATCCGCCGGATTACGCCTGGAGCAAGCGCTGATAGAGGATTGACCGATACGTTGGCCTTTTCCAACGTCCCGCTGATCGCGTATGTCAGTGAAAACACGCCCTCGCCGTCGCGGCCGACCACCAGGTCGCCAATAATCGGAATCCCGCCCAGCGCGGAATTCATGCCGAAACTGGGCACAAGCACGCCATTAAACTCGATAGCGCCGCTTTTTCCTTCCATGTACCCGCTTGTTGTCAGGCCCAGCGCTGGCCCTTGCGCTTTCGCGCCCGTAACGACGTACCGTCCGTTCGCGAGCTTGAGCGGCACGTCGATCCGGGAAAATAGTACGCCTTCGCCCCCCAATGTGTCGGCCAGGCCCCGAAGTGACGCCAGCGACAGTATTTGCGTCAGGAAGGGTGCGTTGCGCATTCTTACATCCGTCAGAGCGATATCGAACGTCGCGGGCGAAGCATCTTTCGTGAATTTTCCTGTCAGTTCCAATTTCCCGCCTTCAAGAAAATCCGCGCCAATCAGCGCCTGCGTAATGAACCCGGCATTTCCACTTTCCACATTGACGGTGGCGCCTCCGGGTTGCGTCGCGTCATATGTCGCCGAGAGCGGCGATCCGTCATCAGCGCTTCCGGTTGCCGTGAAAAGCGATAGTCCACTGACACCAGTCTGGGCATTAAGTTTGGCATCGCGCATGTCCAAGCCTGGCCTCAGCGTCAACGTATCAAGATTGGCGCTGATATTCATGGGAGTCTTGTTGACGTTTTGAGCGTCCCCTACGGCCCCAAGCCCTGACATCAGTCCAGACAGATCGAGGTAGGTTCCGTCAAGCTGGAGCATCAGGCCACCGTCAGGTGACCGCGCCATGTCGCCTCCAAAATCTGCCTTGTTCTTCAGGTAAGCGCGCCTCAGTACGGCCGAAACCAGTTTCGAATCGTCGCCAAGGATATAGTCGCCATCAAGACGCGCATTTTCTGAGGTGAAGAGAACTGTGGATTTCGCCAAATCTCCCGTTTTTAGATACTGGACTGACGCTTTCGCAGGAACGCCCTTGGGTTTCACCCAGCCAATCTCGGAAATGTCGACTCGAGAGTCTCTGAGATCAAGCGCCGTGTCGGCCGAAATGAGGCGCTCTCCTTGCAGGCGCGCCTGAAGCTCCAAGGGAACCTCCCCAGATAGATAGGCCCGCCCCAAAATACCGAACCGATTGAGCACGTCTGGCGTTACAACCGCTGTTGCAGAAAGGTTTGACGGCTGGTCACCGTCGTTGAACGCGTCTCGCCAAGTGAACTGCACTGGAGATGGACCCAGGTCGCCAAATCCGCTGACGGTGATGCCTGCCTGATCGGTATCAATCTTGAAATTTCCGTTTGTCAGATCGAATCCGAGCGCGGCATTTTTCAACCCGCCTTTCGCCACTGCTCCGAGGGCCGAGAATCGAATATCCTTGTACGGCACATTATCCCGGGCCGGCCGGAACATTTCAAATGTCATTTCGGCATCGCCAGACAGTCGCACAGGGTCAAATTCGATCTTCAGGCTGGACTCGGCGAGAGTCTGCATGATGTTGGTCGCCGGCCCGTGCCCCTTAGCGAACACTCGGAATGGCACGCCGGGCGGATTGAATGCGGGAAAATCCACGACGCCGTCATCTACAGACCAGCCGCCAAATTCACCACTCTCCAGAATCACCTTGAAGCCATTTCCAGACAGATGGCCTTTTCCGCTTGCATTTTGAACTGCGGGCAAACTGTCCATGAACTTAACAACCGCATCGCGGACTTTGAAATCTAGCTGAAGGTGCTCATCCTTCAAATAGCCCTCGGAGAAGCTGTCACGCCGCAAGTCGAGGTGCCCCGTCACCGAAGATGCAATGCCTTCTGGAATCCGCTTGACCGCGAACCGCCGAGCCCCGGCTCCCAAGCCCACCGGCCAGAACGCCATAACGGTATCTTTGCTCACGTCACCCTCCGAAGCGACGTCAAAGCTGCCGATCAGCGGCGGTTCGCCCGGCTGGCGATCTGGCGTAAGTTCAAATGAACCCGACGCCTTCAATTGATCAGCGCCAGTCTGCAATTGGATCTCGGCATCTCGAAACGCGTAGCGCGACAGATCCACCTCGCCTGTAACTCTCAACTCACTGATCGGAATGACTTGCTCGAACGATGGGGTAAAATCGAGTTCAAGCCCCTCGCTTACTAGGCTGAATTTGTGCCCTTCTTGCCCCTGCATGGCGTCTTGCACATCTATGACCACCCGCCCCTTGAGCGGTCCTGCGTTCGTGCTGCTCACGTCGATCGACAGAGCATCGGTCGCGGCCGTATAGGCAGCTCGCAGACCAAGATTCTCAACCTGTATTCCATTGGCGCCGACGGGAAGACGGCCTTGGCCCGCATCCACTTCTACAAGGATTTGTTCGACGCCAGACATCTTCGATACGTCGAATGACACCACCACATTTGCTGGCAGCCCTTCAAATCGCGCGCGGCTCATCCCAAGTCTTATCGCCAAGTCGGCAAGCGGCCATTGCGCAACGGCAAACTCCGCCTTCAGGCGCTGGCCCAAATTGGAGGTCGCAAGGGTTGCCGCCAGTCCCGCTGGAAGTCCTTCGCCAATCCCACTACCGGCAACCGACATGACTATCCCCCCGGCTTCGCGAGCCAGCCGTCCTTTCGCCGACTTGAGTGTAAGCAAGTTCGAACCGTCAGAGCCCCGGACTCGAACTTCAAAACGATCGAATGACACGCGCTCCAGGTCAACTATCGATTCCGCGTACTCAAGCGAAACAAGCAACTGCGGCAAGACTTCGTTCGCACGCTGAAGCCATTCGGCCGGCGTCGTCGGCAATTTTCCTGCGGGTATTTCCGGCAGCGGATCACCCGCCACCTTCCACTTTGTCTCGGTCAAGCTATCGACGTTGATCCAGCCTTCATCCAGATCCATCGCAAGCACTTCGACCTTCCCCAATACCAGCGATGAGCCCGCCAAAATCAGGTCGGCGCGTTTGGCTTCTGCGCTCAAAACGCCTGCGTCGTCGAAAAGTTGGACATTGCTCGCGCTGACCCGGACGCGACGATCAGCCTGTGACCATTCCAGAAAGAGTTCGCCGATCCGTACCGGTCGACCGTCTCTAGCGTCGGTAAGCGCAAGTTCCACGTCGTCCTTGAATACACCCAGTTCCAGGGGGCCGCTCGCCAACCGGAATGCCAACAAGCCTGCCACGACCATAACGAGCAGAATCAGGCCTCCAAGTATTTCAAGAATAACCGTCGAGGCGGTCTGGCGAACCAACGGCACGCTCCTTAAGCTTTATGCGACACGTATCGAACAGCTTTGCTGCAGGACTTGGATATAAGCACAGTCCTTTTCAGGCACCATAGGAGGATTACATGACCCGATCACTCGAACCAGGCGCCAAAGCTCCTGGATTTTCTATCGAAACGACATTGGGAACCAAGCAACTCGCTTCGTTTAGAGGCAAACAACTGATCCTATATTTCTATCCGAAGGACGACACGCCCGGATGTACCAGCGAAGCCAAAGACTTTTCCGATCTTGCGGAACAATTCGAGGCCGCCAATGCGTCGATCTTGGGTGTTTCACGGGACAGCCTTATCCGCCACCAGAAATTTGCCCAGAAACATGGATTGCAGATCGAACTTGGGTCTGACGAAAGTGGAAGCGTTTGCGAAGCTTACGGTGTCTGGGTCGAAAAGAATTTGTACGGTCGCACTTATATGGGAATCGCAAGATCTACGTTTCTGATCGACCCCAAGGGCATCCTGACAAGAATCTGGCCGAAAGTCAGAGTGAAGGGGCACGCCCAAGATGTGCTGGATTCCTTAAATGTCTGACAGGTGGCCGTTTATTACGCACAGGTCATCCCAAATTCCGAACTTTAACAGGGTATTTACCCAATTAGGCGAAAAATTGCATGAATTGTGTTCCGTAGGGCTTTCACCCCAGTTCGAAATGGGTATTTATGGCCTCCACGGGTTTGGGAAACGTGCTGCAGTGCTTATTGCAGTATGGGGTGTGATTTCCAGTCGACGGGTGGCGTGAATGACGAAGTGGAGTGCAAACGTTAAAGCGGCGTTTGATCGAGCGTTCCCAGAACGCCAGATCTATCATCGCAGCGGTGGCACAGTTCGCTACATTTCGGTCTCACCCTGGCAGCAAGCCATCATCGCAGCAGGTGCCGCCGCCTTGGCAGGCTGGACACTTTTTGTGACGGGCAGCTACGTGCTCGGTGGTCCCACGAGTACAATCGCCGGCAATCCCGACGACCGTGAACTTGCGAAATATGAGCGTTGGGTTCAGGAACTTCGTGCGAAGGATGCGCTTTCGCGCTCGCTGCTTGAAGAGCGCACAGACGCGTTTCAGAAAGAAACGGCTGAGTGGGAAGACCGCCAGAAGGCGCTTGAGGAGCTTTTTGACAAACTGAAGGGCGACGAGAATCTCGAAGTCTCGGCACTCAAGGGCGACGGCACCAGCCTCCTTGTGAAGGCATCGATCGAGGAAGCGGACAATCGCCAGTCGCGAAACTATCAGCCAATTACAGCATCATTCGATATGAGCGGTACCCGCGTCAGCTTGAAAAACCTCAAGTACGATCAGGAACGAATTTTGGACGAAGCTGAGGACATGGCCATTGACCGCGCTGAACGCGCGCGTGGTGTCCTTCAGTTGACGTCCGTAGGCAGCGACCGGATCATGTCTGGCGCAGAGATGGGCGGCCCGCTCGTATCGATCGCAACATTGACGTCAAGCACATCAAATCTGTCGGCTGAAGATGCCTCCTTCTACAATCGACTTACCCAAACGCGCGCACGGGTAGAGGAGATGCGATATTACGAACAAATCGTCGCCACTCTCCCGCTCGGCCGACCGGTTGGCGTGCCCTTTCGGCAGACCAGCGATTATGGCATGCGCATTGATCCATTCAGGAAGCGTCCAGGCTGGCACAATGGTCTTGATTTGGCCGCCTATCACGCAGCGCCTATCGTCGCCGCGGGACCTGGAAAAGTGTCTTTCGCCGGTGCAAGCTCGGGATATGGCCGTCTCGTTGAAATCGACCACGGGCACGGATTCAAGTCGCGGTATGGTCACCTGAGCGGGATTACGGTATCAAAGGGAGACATCGTCGAAATCGGTGACTTGGTCGGTAAGATGGGGACAACCGGCAGAAGTACGGGTGACCACCTTCATTATGAAGTCTGGTTCAACGGCAAACCTTATGATCCAGCGAAATTTTTGAAAGCAGGCCGTCATGTTCACTAAAAACAAAAATCAAGAAACCAATTCACCTGAACCGACCAAAGGCGCGTCTGCACAGGACGCCATACGTGGAGCTGCAATGAAGCCTGCGGCGCGCGCTGCATCGATCATCTGCGCAGACATGAAAATCAATGGCTCGATAATTTCCGAGGGTGCATTGCAAATTGATGGTGTCGTTGACGGTGACGTCAGCGCGACTGACATCACCATCGGTGCATCGGGCTTCATCACGGGTGAAGTGAAAGCGGAAGTCGTCAAGGTGAAGGGCAAGATTCGTGGCTCGATCCGGGCCCGCAAGGTTGAGCTGGAGTCAGGCGCTCACGTCAAAGGCGACATCGTACACGCATCTCTACAAATCCAGTCGAATGCAGTATTTGAAGGTCAAGTTAAGCACGCCGACGACCCATTGAAGGACACGGGGCCAAAAGGCGCCACGCCAACCGCCACAAATGAACCAGCAGCGCCAGTCGGACATTCTGGTTCGGCATCGTTCGGGATATCAACTTCCGCATCCTGAGCCGCGCGTCAGCCGAGTTCACGCTAAAGAAAAACCGCCGACGGTCATCCCGTCGGCGGTTTTTCTTTGAGGCTCGTCACTCACTTCGCGACAACGAAGCGCAACAAAAAACCCCAAGCAAATCTTGCTCGGGGCTTTATGTCATATCCGGCCCGTAAGGACGATCAACTGCGCTAGACGTGCAATCAGGTCCCCTGTCCCTTGCATTCCGGCGTCGCATTGTATTTCGCTTCTGCAGCGTCCAGGCGCTCTTTGATCGTTTTGCAATTCTCTGGCAGGTTTTCTTCGCCCAGAACTGCGAGACGCTTACAAATCTTGGCTTCATTCTCAATGTTGAGCCAGGCTGACTGAACTTCGAAACATACCAGCGCCCGTTTGGTATTTTCTTCTGAGTTCATGAAGTCGAGCCAGCTACGTCCGGCACTGTTGCCTGCAGTCTTGAACGACTCGCGCGCACCAGTCCGGTCACTTCGCTCATAACGCGACTGACCAATCAAAACGTATGCATTGCCGCGATCCTTGATACCGCCCATGCTGATTGCTTTGTTGAGTGCGTCTTCTGCTTCCTTCCATTTTTGAAGGTCGGCATAGGAACGACCCAAGCGCTCATACATCGCTCCGCCACCGCCGGCATCTGCTGCCTGCTTGATGACTGGAATGGCCTTCTCATGCTCGCGGGCAACCTGGTAGAGGTTCGCAAGCAGTTCGAGCCGCTCCAGATTTCTGGTGATGCGCCCTGCGTTCATTTCCTTCTCAAGAACGCGCGCGGCATGGTACGGCGCATTGAAACGATTATAGAAGTTCACAATCCGCATGAGCTCGTCTTGCGTTTTCAGAAGTCCTCCGAGATACATCGCCTTCTGAACTTCGAACGCTTTGCGCTCTTCATTGTCAGCGAAATAGTTACCAGCGATGGCATCCCAGTATTTCCGCTCGGACGGATTGCGTTCAACCAGAACTTCCAGCACCTCGGCCATTTTCGCCTTCTCGCCGGTCTGATTGTAGAGGAACAACAAAAGATCATAGACTTCTTGTTTGAAGTTGGATCCGTCGTCGCGCCGAACGTCTTCTGCCCAACGGACCGCTTCCTTGAATTTGTCAGCACGCTGGTTGAGAACAGCGAATTGCCATTTCTGCGTACGATCCGGCTTGCCCCCTGTCTGTTGCCACTTGGTCATATACTCAAGCGCTTTGGCGAGATCTTCTTCCTGAAGATAGATCTGCGCAATATTGTAATATGTCTGTGCGGCGTCAGCCTCGGGAATATAACCCTTGTTGAGCGCTGTAAGCAGATCCTGCACCGCGCCCCTACGGTCACCATTCTCAATTTTGATGTAGGCTGACAGCTTGATCACTGCGCCTTCTTCGTAACAGTTGAGAGTCTGCGTGCGCAGTGAGTTGAGCTTGGAGATCGCGGTCGCGAAGTCCTTTTTCACCATCGCGGCCTGTTCAGCCTCGAGATAGGTTTGCCCCGTATTGGATGTGAACTCAGTGTCCGTGCAAGCCTGAGCCAATGCGGCACCAGCACCCATCGTCGCCATCAGGCCTACGATCACGGCGCCCTTGAGAGTCGCTCTAATTCCCATGTTTCCTCTCCTCTCCGCGCAGCTCGCGGGGTTTGGCCCAATCAACCGGAATTGACGGGCGGGATCAAGAACTTCTACGCGCTATTTCAAGCTTTTCCGCAGCGCAGTTCTGCTCATTGTTAGGTTTAACGCTTGCCACATATGTATGGGTCGCTACGCCCGGTTTCGTCAATGCCACTCGGCACCTAAATTACCTTAGTTCGCGACGCGCCAGACCAACGATCAACTTGGCGCGTTCAATTCCATTCGGCGTATATCTGCCAACCTCTTCGGCACTCGATCTGGCTCCAGCCAAAGGCCTGGCGTCGTCCAAAATCCAACTCACTCCAATTCTGGATTTTGTTACTTTATATCATTTTTCGATCAGCAACTCAAGTCGGCCACCTTCTGACCGTCGTGTCTGGTCAGGTTCCATATACGCCTTCAAAAAAAGAGCGCCCCATCGCCAGGGCGCTCCGTTTATTTGATCGAACGTCACCAAACTTCGGGCTACTGAAGCTTGAATTCGAGCGGATACACCACGTTCTTGCGCTCTGCCGCCTTGCCGCGAATGATCTTCGGAGCAAATTCCACGCGTGAAACGGCACGCTCTGCTTCCCGCGTGAACATGTCGTTCGAACAGGTTGCCTGGACGTTGTACGGGCGTCCACGTGTGTCCACGTCAAAGCGAACATCGCAGGTTCCCTCAATTCCACGCTCTGCAGCTCGCTGCGGGAACGATGGCGTGGGCGAACGGATCGGCTGGGCATCCCGGTCGGAAATAGCTACCGGATCGATTGCCAGTGACTGCATCCGGCCCAAGTTCAGTTCCGTCGGCGCAGCACCTGCGATCCGTGGGGTCGGCAGGTTGATTTGTGACTTGGTAGCAGACACCTTGGGCGGTGGTGGTGGCTTTGCTGCCGAGTCCAAGCGTTTCGGCTTGGACCGCTGGCGTGTCCGCACTTCGCTATCCTGCTGCTGGGGAGTAATTGAAGCCAGCACCCGTTGCTCACCTTTGTCGACCCTGATCTCCGTGACGTTAATCAGCGAACTCATCAGAATGAACAGGGCATAGACGATCGGAACCGCAATCACGAGCCCCGCTAGGAATCTGAGAAAAGGACTGTTGAACATGTCTTGGTCTCCTACTCTCTCTTGGCCGAGATATTGATCACCGTAGAGCCGTCGATCTTGTTGATCGTCTCCATGATATCGACCAGAACTTCGGCTTCGGAATCAACATCGGCCTGGACAACGACTTCGCCTTTCGGGTTGTCCTCACGCAATTGCTTGAACGTGAATCCAATCTCGGCGGGTTCGATTTTTTTCTTGTCGATGTAAATATCGCTATTTTCGTCGATCGCGATCAGAATCGCGAGCGGCTTGACTTGAGCCTTGTTGTCGACTTCAGGACGGACAATCGGAACGCCGGGCTCCTTGATGAATTGCGCCGTCACAATGAAGAAGATGAGAAGAATGAAAACCACGTCCAGCATGGGCGTCAGGTTGACATCGTCTTCCGCTCCTCCCCCGCCGGCGACGGATTGGCGTTTTCTGCGTGCCATGTTTGTCGCTCCTCTATTCTACGGCTGTAAGGACAAGGTTCACCCGGTCCATATAGCCTGCATTGTACGCTGCATCACGGATCAGCACGATGACACCACTCTTCGACTTGGGGTGCGCCTGGATAACCACCGCGCTTTCGGGATTTTCAGCCCGAACCCGCTCGATGTTGGCCCGCACCGAACCGATATCTGTTGCCCTACCATTCACCGAGATGAGATTGGTCGCATCAACAAGTATCAAGATGGCTGGCACCTGCTCTTGAATGTCATCTTGCGGCGCCGGAGGCGGAGGTGGCTCTAGTCCCAATGCCTCCTCCTGGGCAAATGTTGCCGTCACGATGAAGAAGATAAGCAGAATGAAAACCACATCCAACATGGGCGTGAGGTCGACATTGGCCTCGTCAGGATTTCTTACCTTGCGTCCGCGCATCAGCCGATCTCCATCTCGTCTTCAACCCACTGAACAGAGCGGTTCACACGACGGTCCATGCCCGATGTGAACAGTATCCCGGAGAGAGAAGCGACCATGCCGGCCATGGTTGGAATTGTTGCACGCGACACACCGGCAGACATCGCCTTTGCATCAGCGCCGTTGGTGATGGCCATGACGTCAAAAACGGCAACCATGCCCGTCACTGTTCCGAGAAGACCGAGCAGCGGCGCGAGCGCCACCATGGCCTTTGTCAACTGGACATTCTGTTCGGCTTTCGCGCGAACCTCAGACACCAGTTTGTCCTTCACCCAATGGGCGAACGTCGATTTCCGATCGGAGCGCGAACGCCACTCCGCGATCGCTTCTGCGGCCACCTGCTTGTGAGCGAACCTGAAGTAGAACAGTCGTTCCAGGATCAATGCCCACATGAAGAATGTTGCTGCCATAATGACAATCAACACCGGACCGCCACGATCGAGGAAAGCTTGTAGATCTGCAAAACCCATATCGGGTTCCTCCTCCTCGAGTGAAACGAGGGTGATGGCTTACGCCACCACCCCATGAAGCGATTCCGCTTTCTCAGCGACAAGGCCTGCAGCCTGCTCGTCGAGAATCTGCTGGTTGCCACGGGCCATCGATGACGCGACAGCGTGGATCAGCAAGAGTGGAATGGCGGCCACGAGACCGAACACGGTCGTCATCAGAGCGACCGAGATACCGCCAGCCATCAGTTTTGGATCACCGGCACCGTAGATCGTGATCGTGGTGAAGGTGATGATCATACCGATAACCGTACCCAGAAGGCCAAGCAGCGGAGCCACTGCAGCGAACACCTTGATGATGTCGTTGAAGCGCTCAATGCGCGGAGATTCGCGAAGAATCTGTTCGTCGAGCTTGAGTTCGAGCGTCTCAATATCGGCTTTCCGATTGGTTTCGTATGCTTCAAACACACGCGCCAAAGGATTGCCGGTGCCAGCCTGACGAGTCTTCGCTGTGCGGCGCATCGCACCACCCATCGTGAACAATGTGAAGATCTTGTAGAGGCCGATCAGGATACCGACAGCGGCAAGAACCGCGATGACAGCGCCAACCGGGCCACCTTGCTGCAGGCGGTCACTGAATTTTGGCAGATCGCCGAGGATACCGAACAGGTTACCCTTCGACGGATCGACGGGTGCACGAACCAGCTGGTCAGGGCCCGCATTAATCAGAGAACCCATCGACGAGCTGAAAGCACCGCCTGGCTGTTGCCGGAATGCCTGAAGGAAAGTTTCGCCGCCGGACTGCTTCTTAACTTCAACGAACTTCTTTCCGTTGGTCGTCGCAGCAGTGAACACGCCGACACGCATCAGTTCCGCTTCGGCGTTCGACCCGTCCGGGCCGATGCCGTCGACGACTGCCGTGAAAGTTCTCACTTCTGACTGGGCCAGCATTTCCTGAAGCATTGCATTTGGCAGACGCTCAAGTTGCGCGCGATTGGGAAGCGTACGCGCTTCGGCAATCTCGGCAATGCCTTCAACGCGATCCGGATAGTCAAAATTTGCGAACGAGTTCGCAATTTCCGGCATCGTTTCGCCCGCAGCGGTCCGGAACTGACCAAGCAGCTCCTGGAAATCGCCGGCTTGCTCGGACACTTGGCCCTCAAGTGCACCGAGCTCTGCCTCGTTGGCATCAAATTCGGCGCCAAGGGCACGGCCACGCGCTTCGACGGCACCGAGCGCGTTGCGCGCCTGGGTCATCTTGCCTTCCTGGGCATTCTTGTCTTGCTGGAACTCGCGAAGGCGAGCCTGATCAGCGGCAGACATTTCAGTCGAGTCCTTGCGGATGCTATCCAGAACCGACTTCAAAGTCGCCTGTGCATCAGCCGGAGCCGCGAGTGTTACTGAGCTGAGACCGAGCAGCGTTGCCGCGCCCAGAGCCTTCAGCGAGGATTTAAACTTGAACATCTTCTATACCTCTATTTCCCTGGATCGCGCCGACTATTCGACCGAGAACTTCTGAACAGGAGCGAACAGGACATCCTGTTGCGCTTTGCCTTGAGCAACCCGGATCGCTTTCGCGATGTCAGGCGCGTACTTGCCGCTCAGACTTTCCCACTCGCCGGTCGCCCGGTTGTAACGAGAAGCCTTGCCATTTGGTGTCAGGTAGACGAGCGCCACACGACCGTAGAGGAACATGTCCACAGTCGTCGGCTTGCCGTCGATGTCGATTTCTTCCTGCCAAGTGCTGATCGTCCGCCCATATTCCATCTCTGCCTGGTAGGCGTCCATGATGAGGCGATACTGCTCTGCTGCCGTCACGTTCGGCTGCTGCATGATGCCGACAAGCGCTTCGAGGCGGGCTTCGCGCTCGGTTTGCTTGAAGGGCAGGTCTGCCGCAACGAAGTTCTGGAGATCTTCGACCATGCTGAGAAGCATTGGAACGGTTTGCGCGGTGATGTCGTCAATCGACCCGAGCTGTTCGGTCAGGGACGCGATCTCTTCGCGCTGACTCTTCACAACGAGTTCTTGCTGTTTTGAGTAGAGCTCGGCAGCATCGCGGCGCTGGAGCAGCGTGCGATACTCACGAACCATATCGGTGCGCTGATCATCAAGCTGGTTGATTTGGTCTTGGACTTGTTCAGCACGCCGTGTGGCCTGCTCGCCCGTGTTAAGCGCTTCGCGCAACTGAGCCTGGGCCGGGATGGCCAGTCCAGCAATCAGCGCAGCGGCGATGACGCCGTGTGCTGGTGACAGAAGTTTCTTCATGAGGTTTGCCTCTACACTCTCCGAACGGTCGCGCATTGTTGCGCGGAAAATTCCACAATCAGGCATCCTGCTAGCGAAGATGTCCCGGTTTCAATGCCTGGCCTAAAACACACCGGCCGAGTTATTTGGAAGTCGCAAGGCAAATTCGCCCGACACCTACCCATTTTGGAGCGCTACTCGCTCTCTCGCTTTGACCCTTGCCATTCTGGCAACAAGTCCGCAACGCCCTTATTTGCGAAATCCGACGCTAACAACCCTGAACGGCAGGATCAACAAGGCTTTACGATTCGTTTCGAAAATATCCGCGCCGCATTTGAACGCAACACTTGCAATACAGTAACGATGACGATTGTTTTATCGCGTGCACCAAAAAGGTGGCTGGGGTGCCAGGATTCGAACCTGGGAATGCCGGTACCAAAAACCGGTGCCTTACCGCTTGGCGACACCCCAACGCGAAGCAGGCGAGATAGCCACTCTTACTGACTCTGGCAACACCCGATGACATTGTTTCAGTCGCAGTGGCTCATCTAACATGTGACAAGCCGCCAATTTCCATGTCGCATGCTCCCGGCCCTTTACATTTTTATCGATAATCGGCAAAGTTCAACTTCGACACCCCTGATCGCATCGCACGGAGTTTGCGTACTCATGAAAACCTTCTTTTTGTCCATGGCAGGCGCGTTCACCGCGATGCTCGTCTTCATCCTGCTCATGGTCGCATTCGTTTTCATACTCATTGCGGGGGCGACTAGTTCCGCCCCGCCTACTCCGGACAAGGTTGTACTCAGCCTCGACCTGAACATGGAATTCTCCGACCAGAACGCCGTCGGGGGATTGGCGGCATTTTCGCAAACGCCCGGTTTTATCGACCTTCTGACAAAATTGAAGGCAGCAGAGACCGACGATTCCGTCAAAGGGGTATATGTGCGAGGCGCAATGATCGGTGTGGGCAGCGCGCGCGCGGAAGAATTGCGTGATGCGTTTCATCGTTTTCGAGATTCGGGAAAGTTTATAATAGCACACACGCAAGGTACTTACGGAATGAGCGGGCCATCTGCTCTGCACTCGCTGACGGCGGCTGACGAGATATGGATTCAGCCGGGAACGGATTTATTTGCAACCGGCGTGACGTTCGAAACGGAATTCCTCAAAGGCTTGTTCGACAAGATTGACGTGAAATCTGAAATCTATCCGTTTTACGAATACAAGAACGCACCCAATTCTTACAATGAAGCGGCCTATACCGAACCTCATCGCGAGGCGATGACGGCTCTCGCCGAATCGATCTGGAACGTTTCGCTGAACGATATCGCCGAGGATCGCGGGCTTTCCGTTGATGCGGTTAGGTCTGCGCTCGAAAGTGGACCGAAGACTGCCCAGGAAACAATCGACCTCAAGCTGATGGACAAGCTTGGCTGGCCGGAAGAAGCAGAGGACGCAGCCAAAGAACGCGCAGGCAAAGATTCCGAAATCATCGAACTGGCATCTTACATCCCGCCTTCGATCAGTTTGAAGGCGCCGCTTATCGCGGTCGTTGGAGGTGAAGGCGCGATCGTGACAGGCGGGTCTGAAGGCGGTTCGCCCTTTTCGAGCCCAGCCGGATTTGCTTCCGATGCTATCGCCCGCGCCATTCTTGATGCTGGGGATAATGAAAAGGTGAAGGCGATCGTCTTCCGCGTTGACAGTGGTGGCGGCTCTCCGACGGCATCAGACCAGATCTGGCGGGCCATCAAGCGCGTTCAGGAAAATGGCAAGCCGGTGGTCGTGTCGATGGGGTCAGTTGCAGCGTCGGGCGGCTATTACGTGGCGGCCGGAGCCGACTATATCATGGCGGACCGGTCCACCATTACCGGGTCAATCGGCATCTTTGGGGGAAAATTTGCGCTGGAGGGCGCCTTCAACAAGATCGGCGTTACCTTCGACACGGTGAGCGTGGGCGGTGATTTCGCCGACGCCTACGGAGCCGGAAAATTCACACAAGGACAGGAAGCTGAAGTCAAAGCTTGGCTGAAACGCGGGTACGATCGCTTCCTCGGCATCGTGGGTGAAGGCCGCGGCATGACCTACGATGAAGTCCATGCTGTTGCTCGGGGTCGAGTCTGGAGCGGCGAAGACGCGATTGACAAGGGGCTCGTCGACGAGATTGGCGGGTTCATCGACGCGATCGAGAAGGCCAAGGAACTGGGCGGCATCGACGCAGATGTCACGCCGCGCCTCACATACTACCCGCGTAGAAAGACGGGCTTTGAGGCTCTGGAAAGTCTGTTCGGGGTTTCGGAAGAAACCGCCCGTGTGGCCTATATGCTCGGCACCGTGGCAAACAACGACCGGGTACAAATCCTCATCGAAGACCTGGCCACTGCAGATTCCGTCAATTCGGGCCAGATGCTGGCCGTCGGACCGCGCATGCGCGAACAGTGATCCGCATTTGATACTTCCTGAAGGCCTGCCCTTACCTGGCAGGCCTTCCTTGCTTTGCGCAGGCAGATTATATTTCGACCGCTGATGCACAGCTTAGACTAAACCCGCGCATTGACTGGTGCACAAATCACAACAAATCGGATTATGTTTTAAATCCGAGATTGCGGGCCACGTCGTCAAAATCCATTGGAACAGCGGCACTTAAAGTCGAAACACCGCCCGAGGGGCGTCTGAATTCCAACGAAAGCGCATGCAGCATCAGACGCGGCGCTTCCTGCTTACCAGTTCCATAAATGGGGTCTCCCAGGATTGGGCACCCGAGATGCGCCAAATGAATACGGATTTGATGCATGCGTCCTGTTTCGGGGGAAAGCCGCAGGACGGCATGAGGCCCGCTCACTTCCAGTTTCTCCCAGTCCGTTCTCGCTCGAAGCGCGCCTTTGCGATCAGGACGCGCCACAATCATGCGCGCTCTTCCCGCCTCCTGAACCTTCACCAGCGACGCATCAATCGAACCCGCGTGCTCGTTAGGAATAGCTCCACGGACGACCGCGATATAGGTCTTCTTCGTCCGTCGTTCGGCGAACTCCTCTGACAGGAACGCCGCCGCTGGCTGCGTCTTTGCCACAATAATGAGTCCAGATGTGCCCGCGTCGAGCCGATGCACCAGCTTGGGTCGCTTACCATTGGAGCGCGCGAAGGCCGCCAACAGCGAATCCAGCGAACGATCAATTCCCCGACCGTCCTGCACGGGCAAGCCCGAGGGCTTGTTGAATGCGATGATATCATCATCCTGATGCACGATCAGTGACCTGATGAATACCTTATCCTCTGGCGAGATGGACGGCACTGGCTTGTTACGGGTCACGCCTGGTCCTTTTTACGAGAGCGGATATCGGCGATTTCTTTGAGTCGCTCAGCAATAGGTCTCTCACGACCCCGCCCTTTCGGCCGGTAATATAACTCGGCTTCCATCCCGTCCGGAAAATAATTTTGTCCAGACACGCCGCCTTCGGCATCGTGGTCATACTCGTATCCGGAGCCATACCCCTGTTCTTTCATCATCGCCGTGGGCGCGTTCAGAATGTGATTCGGCGGCTTCCGGCTGCCGGTTTCAGCAGCTGCGCGTCGTGCGGCCTTGTAGGCGACATAGGCGGCATTTGACTTTGGGGCGGTGGCCAGGTGAATCACGGCGTGGGCGAGGGCGAGTTCGCCTTCGGGACTTCCCAATCTCTCGAATGTTCGCGCAGCCTCGCCGCAGATCAACAGCGCCGTCGGGTCGGCAAGTCCAATATCCTCACTCGCCATGCGGACCAGCCTCCGCGCAAGGAACAAGGGATCTTCTCCGCCCTCAAGCATCCGAGCGAACCAGTATAGCGCAGCATCGGGATCAGAGCCCCTGATCGACTTGTGCAAAGCGGAAATGAGATTGTAGTGTTCTTCGCGGTCCTTGTCATAGGCGGGCGCTCGTTTCTGAACAGCGTCGCTCAACTCCGCGAGTGACAACAGGCGCGGCGCTTCCGCCATCATGAAGGCCTGCTCTGCGAGATTCAGCAAGTACCGCCCATCGCCATCCGCCATGTCGATCAGGGCCTTGCGCGCTCGCTCCTCCACCGGCATCTGGCGCCCTTCAAGCGCCTCAGCACGTTTGAGCAGCGTCTCCATATCGCCGGGTTCAAGCCGCTTCAGCGTGAGCACCGCACACCGCGACAACAGCGCTCCGTTGATTTCGAAGCTAGGATTTTCAGTTGTCGCGCCAACGAGCGTGACCGCACCACTCTCGACATAGGGAAGGAACCCGTCCTGCTGAGCCCGGTTGAACCGGTGGATCTCATCGACGAATAGCAGGGTCCCCTTCCCCACATCGCGCCGCGCTGCCGCCTTCTCGAACACCGCACGGAGGTCCTTCACACCTGAGAAAATCGCACTGATGGCCTCAAACTCAAGATCCGTTTCCGCTGCCAAGAGCCGGGCAATCGTTGTCTTGCCAACGCCCGGTGGTCCCCAAAGGATGATTGATGAAAGTCGGCCTGCTTCGAGCATCCGGCTCAGTGGCGCGCCAGAGCCGATCAGGTGATCCTGTCCGACGACATCTGCCAGCCGGGCCGGACGCAAACGGTCAGCCAGCGGGCGCGGTGCAGATTCTGAGAGGTCGGAAGCAGCAAACAAGTCGGACATACAGCACTCCTATGCGGGAACGGGCATCGTGATAAGATAAACTAGGAGGAAAAAAACATGTCGCTTGAGATCAGCCCGTCAGGGCAACCCTTCGGGGCGTCGATTACGGGCCTGAACCTGTCGATGGCAGTTTCGTCAAACGTTGTGGCCGAAATTCGAGACGCGTGGTTGCAACACCACGTTCTGGCATTTCCGGATCAGGCAATCAGTGACGATGACCTCGAGAGATTTACGCTGCTATTTGGACCGTTTGGCGATGATCCTTTCATCGCCCCCATTCCTGGTCGCAAGCACATCATTGCCGTGAAGCGCGCCGCCGCCGAAACTGCGCCGATTTTCGCCGAAAGCTGGCACACGGACTGGAGCTTCCAGGAAGCACCTCCGGCAGGTACGTGCCTTTACGGAATCACGATCCCGCCTGAAGGTGGCGACACGCTTTTTGTGAACCAGCACCTTGCACTCGAACACATGCCGGACACTTTGCGGCAACGAATCGAAGGCAGGCAAGCAATCCACTCAGCCCGTAACGCCTATGCGCCGACAGGGTTTTACGGTGCGGCTGATCGCGCTGCCGGACGATCAATGGACATCCGTCCTTCGGACGACGCGGAGGCCACGCAACGCCACCCCATCATCTCCAGGCACCCCGAAACCAGACGCGAGGCGCTGTTCGGATGCGCCGGTTACATCATCGGAATTGAAGGCATGGAGCAGGCAGAATCTTGGGACCTGCTCACCGAGATCTTTCGCTGGCAGACGCAGCCGCAATTCCAATATCGCCACAAGTGGCAGCCAAGGATGTTGCTGATGTGGGACAATCGCAGCCTCTTGCACATGGCCACAGGCGGTTACAAGGGCTTCGATCGCCTGCTGCACCGCACAACAATCGGTTCGGCCTGACACCTTTCCGGGCCGCAGATTCGGGCGTAGCGTGCATGCAACAACAATAAGAACAATGAGGGAGGATAATCTTGGCTGACACGATCCAAACCGTGGGGCCTGAAATCCCCAATCCCTGGGACCTGCCCCTGGAAACGCTCGACGTCTCCCGCGCGGAACTGTTTCTGCACAACCAGCATGGTGAGTATTTTCGTCGACTGCGTCAGGAAGACCCCGTCCATTTTTGCCAAGAAAGCCAGTTCGGACCGTTTTGGTCGATCACCAGGTATGAAGACATCGTGGCGGTGGATTCCAATCACCAAGTCTTCTCATCGAAACGAGACATCGTAATCGGCGATGCGCCGGCCGACTTCGACACGCCCATGTTCATCGCGAGCGATCCACCGGTTCATGACGTGCAGCGAAAAGCCGTCCAGCCGGCTGTCGCGCCAACTCAACTGAGCGATATTGAAGCGCTGATACGCCAACGCGTGTGCAACATTCTCGACGCACTGCCGGTCGGCGAAAAAATCGATTGGGTCGAGCATGTTTCCAAGGAACTGACGACGCAGATGCTTGCGACACTGTTCGATTTCCCGTTCGAGGATCGCCACCTCCTGCCCTATTGGTCTGATGTAACGACGACGTCGGAAACTGTCGGCATTGAAGTAGACATGAAGCACCGTGAAGCCGAACTTCACAAATGCCTCGCCTACTTCAGCGGGCTCTGGAAGGAACGCGCAGCCCAGCCGCGCAAATTCGACTTTATCTCCCTGTTTGCCCATGACCCCGAGACAAAGGACATGATCAACAACCCCATGGAGCTTCTCGGCAACCTGATGCTGCTCATCGTGGGTGGAAATGACACAACCCGGAATTCCATTTCTGGCGGAGTTGTTGCGCTCAACGAATTTCCTGAGCAATACGCGAAATTGAAGGCCAACCCCGGATTGATACCCAACATGGTGTCAGAAATAATCCGCTGGCAAACGCCGCTCGGACACATGCGCCGGACCGTCAAGGAAGACTTCGAATTCCGCGGCAAGCAAATGCACAAGGGCGATAAGGTCGTGATGTGGTATGCGTCGGGCAATCGTGACGAGACGGTGATCAGGGACCCCGATCAGTTCCTCATCGACCGCGAGAACGCCCGTCGGCATCTGTCATTCGGCTTTGGCATTCACCGCTGCATGGGCAACCGTGTCGCGGAAATGCAGCTTCGGATCCTGTGGGAAGAAATTATCGCCCGCTTCGAACACATCGAAGTCGTCGGAGAGCCAACCCGCGTTCTCTCGAACTTCGTGCTCGGATACGAGAATGTCCCGGTTATCGTTCACGCGAAATAGGGCGGACTAGAGGTTAACTGTGCCCTTGATCATGCGCCCGTTGCGCTCAAGCTCGATGTTCCAGCTGCGGGTTTCCGGTTTCAATGCTGCCTTCAGGTCCTTTACGGATTTCGTCGACACACCGTTCACCGACCGGATAATATCGCCGGGCCGGAAATAATTGCGCGCAACGGACCGGCGCAGCACGGAATGGATGTAAATGCCCGACCCTTTCTGGAAGGGATCAAGGCCGTTCTCTTCGGCAAGCCGTGGCGATAATTCCACCACGCGCGCACCCGAAAATACAGTCTCGCCGTCAAGCAGGACGACGTCCGCCTCGGTTGCTCCGGGCGGTGGCGCCAGTTTAACAATCCTTGTTTCAGATTTGCCGCCCCTGAGGAGGGTCAGCTCGCTCGTTTCGCCCGGGCTCTTGATCGCGGCCAGGAACTTCAGCCCTTTCTCGTCGAACACTTCGCGTCCATCGATGTCGGTAATCAGGTCTCCCCGCCGCAGGCCTGCACGATCCGCTGGACCACCTTCGTAGACTTCCGTTACCATCACACCGATCGGTCGAGAAAGCCCCTGCGCCTTGGCGATGTCATAGCTGACGGCTTGCCCCGCCAGGCCAAGCCACGGGCGTACGAACGTGCCTTCATTGATTGCCGCGTTCACGACTCGCTTGACCATCTCTGCTGGAATGGCAAAGCCGATGCCGTTCGAGCCACCCGATCGTGAAAAGATCGCGGTGTTCACGCCAACCAACTCACCCTTGGTGTTGATAAGCGCGCCGCCGGAATTGCCGGGGTTCACCGCCGCGTCGGTCTGAAGGAAGAACGCGTAGTCCGAGATGCCCACATCTGTCCGCGCAGTGGCCGACAGGATGCCACTGGTGACGGTCTGACCGATACCGAACGGATTACCGATGGCGAGGACAAGGTCACCGACTTCTGACCCACGTGTATCAGCGTAGGGCAGTGTCGGAAGCCGGGCACCCTCTGTGTCGATCTTCAGTACAGCCAGATCGGTACGCTCATCAGCCAGGACAAGCTCCGCTGGGAACTCTCTGCGGTCGCTAAGCACGACTCGGAAAGATTCAGCCCCTTCGACAACGTGATTGTTTGTCACGATCACGCCATCGGCTCCCACGATGACGCCAGAGCCAAGGGAATTCTGCACGCGCTCGCGCGGTGCGACACCGCCGGAAAAGAACTGCTCCATCGGAGAGACCCGCGATGTGACACGCTTCTGTGTGTAAACGTTCACGACTGAAGGCGAGGTCTGCTTAACGAGCGGCGCGAACGAGAGCTCCATCTCGGAGCGGCTCTGCGGCACTTCCTGGGCCACTGCGAACAACGGCAAGACGGCCACGATCAGGAGCGCCAACACTGCCAGACCAACGACCGCCAGCAGCTTCGAGATGTGTTTTGTCATGTGTATCGTATGCATCATGACTATGGCTCTATTGCGGCGTCGCGCAGGTGGCAATTCGTCTGTTCATGACAAATCAGTCAGAATCTGCCCCCGCGGCATTCTGGCCCGCACGCTCAGCGAGCGCTCGCAAATTGGCCTCGTGGCCCTCGCGGCTGATCTTGTAGAATGAAACGCAAAGGATCATGAGCATCCAGATTGTCAGCACCGAAGCCGCATAGCCAATGCCAAGCAACTGGAGCTGCGAATCCGGCACCATACCCGGTCGCATTCCCGGCGTGATGGATGCCACGGAAAGAACGACGGCCGCAAGCATGACTCCAGACCCCTGGGCGAGCTTTCGTATGAAACTGATGCCAGCGAAGAAAATACCTTCTGAACGGCGCCCCGTCGCCAATTCACTATCCTCCACGATATCGGCGATCATGGAGCCCATCAGCATCTGTGTCGCGATAATCAGCGCCAGGTCGAAGATCGTGATGGAAATAACAATATTGAACAGCAGGTCTGTTCCATTCGGCGGCATCAGACCCAGAACTCGTGCCAAGACGGGCGCTGGCGCGATGGTAAAGGCGAGAACCCCAATGATGATCGCCCCGCGTTTCTTTCCGAGAGTCTTGCCGATGATTGGTGCAACGATCAGGGCTATTACAGCCGAGAAGTAGACGGCTACCGTGAGGAGGGCGGTCTGGTCAGTTGTGAAGCCCCAGAACAGTCCGTTGATGTACTGGTTAAGCGAAGCAGAAATGCCTGATGCCAACAAGCCGAACAAGGTTGCCAGGAATAGCGCCCTGAACGACGGATTGGACACCGTTTCAAGTATCTCTCCAAAAATCTTGCGGATGGTCAACTTGCGCTGTGGCGGCGGAGATTTCAGATGCGGGATATGACTATGCGTACCCGCGGTGGTGGCGAGCACGGCAAGGAAGATCACAACAGACGCCCAAAGTCCGTAAGTATGCCAACCGTCCGAGTTGAAAAAGCCTGACGGATCTGCTTCGGTCGGCCGCAAAAGCAGCGCCAGAAGCGCTATCTGAATGCTCAGTCCGCCAACCCAGCCAAAAAAGTAACGGTACGACATCAGCGATGTGCGCGCGTCGTAGTCGCTGGTCAGTTCGGCCGCCAAAGCATTTTGAGGCACTTCATAGACGGTGAATAGAAGCCGCACGGAGATCGTGAGCGCGACAAGCCACGGAAAGAGCTCGCTTCCCGTCAGCCCCGCCGGCGGATTCCATGCGAAATAATAGGCGATCGCAACCGGCAACATCGCAGCATACATGAACGGGTGCCGTCGCCCGAGCCTGGACCGGAAATTGTCAGACCAGTAACCCACGACCGGGTCAGAGACAGCGTCGACGACAAGCGCGATGAACAGCGCAGTCGCGACGTGTGCAGCCGGCACTCCCAGCACCTGACTGTAGAAGAACAGCAGGAAGTAATCGAAGCCGTTGTTCTTTACGCCATCAGCGATACCGCCGACGCCAAACGCGAGGCGCGTCAAAATGCTGGGCTTGCCCTGAGATCCTGTCGCCATGCTGTACCCTCTCTGGGTATCTTCAGTTACAGGCCAAGCACCATCTTCGCCATGATGTTGCGCTGGATCTCGTTGGAACCGGCATAGATCGACGTTTTGCGATAGTTGAAATAGCTCGGGGTCACCGGCACCGCATAGTCGGGCATTGGCAGGTCGGCATTCGCCCCCTGCCGTGCGATAGCGAGGCTGTCTTGCACGAACGGCGCCCCATAGGCGCCAACAGCTTCAACGAGCAGTTCCGTGATTTCCTGCTGCGTCTCTGATCCTTGGCATTTCAACATCGAACTTTCGGGTCCAACCGCCTGGCCAGCAGACAGCGAGGAAAATATCCTCTGCTCCGTCGCATCCATGCTGTCGATCTTCATCTCAAGTGCAGCAACCTTGCGCGCGAAGTCCGCGTCCCGGATCAGCGCGTCACCGTCAGTCTGTTCCGCGCTGGCAATCTTCTTTGCCTTCTTCAGCATGTTGCGCAGACCAGGCGCATAGGAATTTCCGCGTTCGAACTGGAGCAGGTACTTCGCGTAGGTCCAGCCTTCATTCTCTTTGCCGACCAGCGAGCCCTCAACGGGCACGCGAACGTCTTCAAAGAACACCTGATTGACTTCCTGTTGACCCTCGACCGGCATGTCGAGCGTCGGCAGTGCAGAGACGGAAATGCCAGGCAGCGTCATCGGGAAGATGATGAAGCTGATACCCTCCTGAGCCTTTACGCCCTTTTTCGTACGCACGAGGCAGAATATCCAATCGGCCCATTGCGCGTGCGTCGTCCAAATCTTGGAACCATTCAGAACGTAGTCGTCACCATCGCGCACAGCACTCATCTGGAGCGATGCGAGATCGGAACCCGAGCCCGGCTCCGAATAGCCCTGGCACCACCAAACGTCCGACGCCAGAATGGGCGGCAAGTGTCGCTTCTTCTGTTCTTCAGAACCAAATGCCATGATCACGGGCGCCACCATGGACAGGCCCATCGGGCTGACCGTGGGTGTGCCGGCAGCCGACAGTTCCATATTCAGGATGTATCGCTGTGACGGAGACAGGCCCGGGCCGCCCTGCTCGACCGGCCAGTTCGGAGCAACCCACCCCTTCTCGTGGAGTTTGCGTTGCCAGGCGACCTGGCCCTCCTTGTCGAGGTAACCATTTTTAGACATGGCCATCTTGGCGCGGAGATCGGGCGAATAGGCGCTTGCGATCCATGCACGCACCTCTTGCTGGAACGCGGCGTCCTCAACCGTAAATGACAAATCCATTTTTCAGCGCCCGCCTATTCGACGATATCGAAATATTGCACCTGCGGCGCGCCGGCGAGGCAGGCGCCGAGCTTCGGCCCAGCAGCCTTGAAATATTCGGTTTGGCCATGCGCTTTCAGATCATCAGACGTCGCATACTGCTCCATGAAGATGTAATCGGTATCAGAGCCCTTTTCCTTGTAGAGCTGATAGGTCAGGCAACCTGGTTCGTTGGCCTTCACCATGGCCATAAGGTCTTTTCCGGCCTGTTCGAAATCAGCCTGCTTGCCATCCTGGATCTTGAGCTTCGCTACAACACCGATCATTGATTCTCTCCCATAAATTTAAGTTGTTCTCGCCACACTATGGGCTTCCTTGCGCTGGGCAAGCTTGACCTAAGGGAGAGTGAGCAAAAAAGGACGACGCCGCCGACCGCAACATTCCAGTCGACAAGAAGGCTCGAACTGCGGCAGGCCCCTACCCCATTGATGCAGCGAATCTCGCCTGTTTGGTGCAAAATGGAACGAGACTTGCTGTTAGAGACTGTTAGGAACCAAACACACAGGTAATGCAGTGGACGCCAACGCCCAAACTCTTGACAAGGCTGTCGAAGCTCTCGACCCCGCCCGGGTGTTTGCGGTTATCCCTGCATTCAACGAAGCCCGGCACATCGAGTCCTGCATTCGCTCACTCATGACGGGCAATGAGTGGTTGCGCCGCGTTCCACTTGTTGTTGTTGATGGCGGCAGCACCGATGGCACGATTGAGATCGTCACATCGATGATGCAGGAGTTCCCCAATCTTCGCCTCGTGCACAATAGTAAAAAGCTCCAATCTGCCGCGATCAACCTCGCCGTAGCTGAATGCGCCGGAGAAAGTGCAAGATTCCTCGTAAGGTGCGATGCCCATTCCATTTTCCCGGCAGGCTTCATTAAGTCAGTCGCGTCTGCCCTCCTGAGAACGAAAGCCGCCTCGGTCGTGATCCCCATGGACGCTCGGGGCGAGACGTGCTTCGAAAGAGCCAACGCTTGGATCGTCGACACGCCGCTCGGCTCGGGCGGGTCAGCCCACCGCGGCGGAACGCGTTCGGGCTATGTCGACCACGGCCATCACGCAGGATTTGACCTATCGGTCTTCCGTTCTGTTGGCGGATACGATGAATCATTCTCCCATAATGAAGACGCTGAATATGACGAGCGAGTCATCCAGGCTGGGGGCCGCATCTTCCTGGATGCCACGATCCGCAAAATCTACATCCCTCGCGGCTCTGTCTCAGCACTCGCACGCCAATATTACAATTACGGGAAGGGCCGGGCGCGAACCGTATTCAAGCACGGCCAGAGGCCGAAGGTCCGTCAGGTGCTTCCCATATTCGCTTTGCTGGGCAGCCTCATCGGCCTGGTCGCCGCCCCCTTCTATCCGCCCGCAATTCTCTTGCCTGCCGGCTACCTCACAATCCTTGCCGCAGCCTCTGTCTTCATCGGCGTGGTCAAGAGGTCTGCCTGTGGCCTCCTGGCGGGTCTGGCATCAGGCACAATGCACATGAGCTGGGCCGCTGGATTCATCATCCAATCCGTTACGGGGCCTCGATAATTTCGCTATGCAAGAAATTGGTTTTTACTACAAAACGCTATACAGAGGGACTATTCAGAAAGCCGCCATGTCCAGATTGCCACAACTCTTGCAAAGGTCTTTCCTCGATCAGTTCGGGCGAATGACCCGTTCAGCAACGTCTCTACGCGCACGCATTCGCGCCCGAGTCGGGCAACCGAAAGATGACGCAGCCGTTGTTGCCACGCCTGAACGAAGCGAAGTCACCCGAGTCACGGCCGCCCCCGATGGCGAGTGCATCTATGCGATTGGCGACATTCACGGACGACACGATTTGCTCGAGCGCCTAATCGTCGAAATAGAAGCAGATGCAGCCAGCCTGCCCGCAGACACGCGCGTCACTATTGTCTTCCTGGGTGATTATATTGACCGTGGTCTGCAGTCGCGCGACGTGATTGAATTCTTCCTGAGCGACCGTCTAGACAAATTCGAGACCGTGTTCCTGATGGGCAACCACGAAGAGGCACTCTTGAAATTCCTTGATGACGAGTCATTCGGCAGCCAATGGGTGCGCTACGGCGGTGGTGAAACGTTATATTCTTATGGCTTTCAGCCACCCAACACGCGAGGCAGCCTGGGTTCGCATGAAGCCATGGCAGCAGCCCGTTCAGCCTGGACCAAGCTGTGGGGAGCCTTCCGCGAGCGCTTGCCGCAAGAGCATCTGGAATTTTATCGTTCGCTGAAGCCTTACCATTCCGCCGGCGATTACCTGTTCGTCCACGCGGGGCTGAGACCCGACACATCGATCGCAGAACAAAGCACGCGCGACATGCTCTGGATCCGAGATGAGTTCCTTGACGACACGAGGCAATTTTCGCATCTGATAGTCCATGGACACACCCCAGCCGAAGACGTTTTCCACGACAATCGTCGCATTGGGCTCGACACTGGCGCGTTTCTTAGCGGCAAGCTGTCTGCGGCGCGATTTATCGGCGAGGAAATAACCTTCCTGACCACGTGAGTGCGTCAGACTGAAACAGTTTGGCCGCGTTTCGTCGCCATCGCATGGAGATTTACTATGTCGCTATTTCGTTCAATCGTCCTCATGTCGGCGCTCGCCATGTTCGTGTTCGTTTCGGCCTGCCAGTCGGCCGGGCCGGTGACGCGGCAAGTCGCGGATCCGTCTACTCCCGCCCAAACCCAGTCGAATATTGCTTATACTTTGGGCACGGGCGACAAGTTGCGTATCAACGTGTTCGGTCAGCCTGAACTCTCTGGAGAATTCGTGGTCGACGGAACAGGTGCAATATCACTCCCATTGATCGGGCAAGTTACAGCCGTCGGCCTCAGTACCCAAGACCTTGAGACGACTATCGCAGCCAATCTTTCCAGCGGGTTTCTTCTCGAGCCCCGCGTGAGTGCCGAAGTGATCAACTACCGCCCGTTTTACATCCTCGGCGAAGTTGGTCGGCCTGGAGAATACCCGTTCAACTCCGGACTTACCGTATTGAATGCTGTAGCCGCTGCAGGAGGATTTACGTATCGCGCCAATAAGAAAGTGGTCTTCATCAAGAGCGCGAATGGCAATCAGGAAGTACCGTTCGCACTTGATACGAACACAGTCGTCAAACCTGGCGACACGCTTCGAATTGGCGAACGCATCTTTTAGCTTCCTAGCGAATCAGCTCATTTCACCCAGATTGCTTGGCGCCCGCGACGTTCGATACTGAACTTCGCGGGCGCAATCGAATAGTGCCCGCATTTTAGGCGGTCTGTCTCGTATCGATACACGAAATTTGGCAAAAAGCCGAATATGAATGAATATTTATACAATACTTCGCGCGACAGGTGAAAAGTTATTCCAAGAGTTAATTATTTGCTAAAATCACGGTATGAGGATTGCAAAGGTTGGGTCGAACGCAATAAGCGTTGATCCAAGATGCGGCAGTAAAATGGCGATTGGGTCGAGTGGACGCGGCTTGGTTTGCAATACCGCAAGAGAGTACAGGGGACCAGAATGGGCTTGAGATTGAGTAATTCGTCACGCCAGGCAGAAGCAACCGCCTATGCAGCGGCTCGGATGAGCCAGGCACTTGATCAAGACCACACCCCGTTCAAACGCCTGTTCGACATTATTGTCGCCGGCACAGCGCTGCTGTTTGTGGCCCCCTTGATCCTCATCGTTGCAATTGTCATTCGCATGAAAGACGGTGGGCGCGCCTTCTATTTCCAGCGGCGCTATGGACTGGACGGGGAAACCTTCAACTGCTTCAAACTTCGCTCGATGGTGCCAAATGCG
>NZ_JBDNGN010000076.1:0-9887 GCF_041689225.1 Hyphomonas sp.
CTCACATTACCGTTTCTGTCGGCATGCTCCAATACCCGAAGTTTACGCCCAATCTCTCGCTGATCGCTGTTCATTGAAACCACCTTCCTTCCCCAGCGGGGATATTAAAGAAGGTGTCTCGCTGAATTGTACATATCTACACAGTTTCGCGTTCGTCTTGCTGCCGTCGGGTTTCACAATCTGGAGCTTGTGGGCTGCACAGCCATTCGGCGTGATGGCCGGGAACAGTTTCGGGACCTCCGTGTCCCAGTGGCGCACCTTTGTCGCCCCGTCATGCGCCCTGATAAGGCGCTGAACATTGGTTTGGGTGAGTTTGAGTCTGTTATTGGCCATGTCTTCTTGCTCTCTTTCGAGTCTGAAGACGGCGGCTTTCAAGCCCTGAGCCACCCAAGCCACCTCGGGAAGTCGGAATTTGTCCGGCTTTGTCCGAATTAGTCGCAAAGCAGAAAGGTGCGACTTCCGCGTGGAGGGGCTGGTATTTACAGGGAAATCTCAAGAAGTGCGGGGGTTCTGCCCGCTGAGAAAATGGTCGGAGCGAGAGGATTCGAACCTCCGACCCTCTGGTCCCAAACCAGATGCGCTACCAGGCTGCGCTACGCTCCGGAGTCCCGTAATAATGGGAGCGCCGCCGGGCGCAAGCCCTTTTCAGCTGTTATTCGCAACAGATTTGCTGCGGACGCGAAAATCCCACTCAAACAGGGCGATATTGTCAGACGCAACGGCTGAAAAGCTCAGCTCTTCGGCTTTTTCTGCCGCATCAGGCCTTCCTGCGCCACGCTGGCGACCAGTTTTCCGTCCTGATTATAGATGCTGCCCCGGTTGAAGCTTCGTCCGCTGCCCGCAAAGGGGCTGTCCATCGCATAAAGGTGCCAGTCGGAAAACCTGACCGGCGCGTGGAACCAGATCGCATGATCCAGGCTCGCCGACATCAGCTTCGGATCGAACCAAGTCAGGCCGTGGGGGCGATTGCCGGTGCCAAGCAGGCTCATGTCAGAGGCATAGGCCAGCAGGCATAGGTGCAGCGCGGGATCGTCGCCGACTTCCCGGGCGACCCGGAACCAGACTTGGTGCGTGTCGCTGGCCGGTTCGGGGTGGAACAGGTCCAGCGGGGTGACGTCACGCATCTCGATATCACGCTCGCGGGTAAATTCATGGCGCAGCTTTTCCGGTACGTTGTCGGCGATTTCAATTCGCCGCTCGCGCAGGCCTTTCAGCGCCTCGGGGGGTGGCACGTCCGGCATGTCGTGCTGGTGTTCCCAACTATCCTCGGGCATCTGGAAACTGGCGGCCAGGTTGAAAATCTGCTTGCCGTGCTGGATCGCGACCACGCGGCGTGTCGTGAAGCTGCCGCCGTCACGGGCATGGTCGACCTGATAGATGATCGGTACTTTAGGGTCGCCTGGCCGGATAAAATAAGCGTGCAGCGAGTGGCACGCCCGGTCGTCCGATACCGTACGCTGGGCTGCCACCAGCGCCTGCGCGATCACCTGGCCGCCGAAGACACGCTGGTTGGCACGCTCGTCCGGGCTTTGGCCACGGAACAGGTCATGCTCTAGGCGCTCGATGTCCAGCAATTCCAAAAGATCTCCGACAGGATCAGACATTGCGCACCCTCCGCTTCGCATCCGCAGCAACTACCAGAGACGCCACAACCTGCAAACCCGTCTTTGCGTTCCGGCTGGCGAACGCCCTTTGACAATCCCGGTGATCCCGCGTTCACCTTGTCACGCTGCGGTTTTCATATGAAATGAACCGCCTGACCTGATCCGAGGATGTCTCCTACATGAATTTCGTCTCCATGCTCGCCCGTGAAATCAAATATTACCTCGCCGTTCGGGGACTTACAAAATGGACTGGCGACATCAGCCCGGATTCCGAAAACCTGGTCGCGGACAGTATCGAAGCGGTGGTCGACAGGCATGGCGCCAATGTCGCTTTCCGGTTCGAGGGCACGCTCACCACCTATGACGAGTTCGATGCCCGTGCCAATCGCATCGCCAATTGGGCACTCGAGCAGGGACTTGCAGCCGGAGATTGTGTCGCGCTGTTCATGGAGAACCGGCCCGACTATGTCGCTACCTGGTACGCCATGTCCAAGATCGGCGTTGTCGTGGCGCTCATCAATTCAAACCTCGAAGGCGACTCGCTTGCCCATTGCATCAATATTTCCGACGCCAAATTCATCATCACGGGAACAGAACAGGATGATGTGATCCGGAACTCGCAAAGCCTGTTCACCGCGAATCCGCCTGTCTGGACGCAGGGCGGTGGCGAGGGAAGTGACCTCGATGCGCTACTGGCGGGCGTACCGGCGACGCGGCCCTCGCGCGAACATCGCGCCGCCCTGCGCGGCCGCGACCTTTGCCTCTATGTCTACACGTCCGGCACGACCGGCCTGCCCAAGGCTGCGAAGCTCACCAGTGCCCGCACCCTGGGCATGATGAGCACCTTCATCGCGCCGTGCCATATCACCGAGCGCGACCGTATCTATCTCACCTTGCCGCTGTATCATGGCACGGGCGGTCTCTGCGGTGTTGGCCAGGCACTGATGACGGGTGCGTCGATCATCCTGCGGCGCAAGTTCTCTGCCAGTGCCTTTTGGGAAGAGGCGACCGATGAGGGCGCCACGTCCATTGTCTATATCGGCGAGCTTTGCCGCTATTTGCTGAACCAGCCGCCACATCCAAAAGAGCGCGCCCACATGATCCGGACGGGATTCGGAAACGGTCTGCGCCCGGAAGTCTGGGCCGCGTTCCTCGAACGCTTCAACATTCCGCATCTCTGCGAGTTTTACGGCTCGACTGAGGGCAATGTCAGTTTCTTGAACTTTGACGGCAAGGTCGGCGCTGTCGGCCGTATTCCGGGCTGGCTGGAGAAGCAGTTTGCGAACATCGCGTTCGTGAAGTTCGACATCGAATCAGAAGAGCCCGTCCGCAATGCTGAAGGCTTCTGCATTCGCACTGATGTGGATGAACCAGGGGAAGCGCTTGGCCTGATTGGTGACGATGTGCGTAATCGGTTCGAAGGCTATAATGACGAGCTGGCGACCAAGAAGAAGATCCTGCGCGACGTGTTTGAAAAGGGCGACATGTGGTTCCGTACTGGCGACCTGATGCGCAAGGACAAGGACGGCTATATCTATTTTATCGACCGGATCGGCGACACTTTCCGCTGGAAGGGCGAGAATGTCTCGACCAACGAAGTCGGCGAGGCCCTGTCCGCCATGTCGGGAATTGCCACGGCCAATGTCTACGGCGTGGCCATACAAGGATATGATGGCAAGGCAGGCATGGCCGCCATCACGACTGACGGCGACGTCGACTATGACAATCTCTACAAGGCGCTCGGCGAGAAGCTGCCGCCTTATGCCATCCCGGTTTTCATCCGTGTTCAGCGCGACGCCGAAACGACCGGTACGTTCAAGTACCGCAAGGTCGAACTGGTCAAGGAAGGCTATAATCTGGACCAAGTGACCGACCCGATCTGGATGTATCATCCCGAGCGCAAGGAATACGTGCTGTTTACGCACGATCGCTTTGAATCGCTCCGGTCGGGCGCCTTCAAGTTCTGACGCTTGTCAGGTGCGGCCCATGCGCTGTTCGAGGCGTGTGGAGAACCACGAGATGATGCGGCGCCAGATTTCATCCTTCATCACCGCGCCCTCGACATCATGGTCGATGCTGGGATTGTCATTGATCTCGATGATCACGACGCCCTTGTCGGTTTCTTTCAGGTCCACGCCGTAGAGCCCGTCGCCGATCAGGCGCGCTGCGCGCACGGCTACATCAACAACATCGGGCGGGGCGTCTTCCACAGGCATCGTCGTGAATCCGCCTTCAGTCGTCTTGCCGCCGGGGGCGTGCTTGACGATCTGCCAGTGGCCACGTGCCATGCGATACTGGCAGGCATAGAGCGGCTCGCCATTCAGCACGCCGATGCGCCAGTCAAACTTGGTCGGCATGAATTCCTGCGCGATGACCAGTGCGGTGTCATCGAACATGCCTTTCACAGCCGTCTTGAGTTCGTCCAGTGACGTCGCCTTGACCATATGGTTGCCGAAAGAACCGTCCGGCGTTTTCAGGATCACCGGAGACCCCAATCGTTCGAATACGACGGCAAGGTCGGTTTTCTCGTCGAGGATTTCGGTCCGGGGAATCGGCAGGCCGGCCTTCTCCAGGATTTCCTTGAGGTAGACCTTGTTCGTGCACCGGATCATCGAGTGCGTGTCGTCGATTACCGGCATGCCTTCCTGCTCGGCACGGCGTGCGAACCGATAGGTAAAATTGTCGATCGAGGTGGTCGCGCGAATGAACAGCGCATCGAATTCGGCGAGGCTCGTCAGGTCCGACGGCTCGATGATCTCGACTTCCACACCCATCTTTGCGGCCACATCGGCCAGCCGCTTGATCGACGCCGGTTTGGACGGCGCATGTTGTTCCTTCGGGTCGACCAGCACGGCGAGCGACCACTTGGCCGGGGCCTTGGTCTTTGGGGCACTGATCCGGCCGCTCGTATAAGTCGCCATCGACTCGAGGAAGAAGTCGCGACGCGCATCCTTCAGCTTGTGCGGCGATACCATGCGCACCCGTGAAATACCGCTGGGCGCACTGTCGTCAAATTCCACTTCCAGGGCAGGGGTCCGGAACCAGTCCGAAACTTCCCGCGCCAGGCGCTCATAGCCAGCCACTTCGGATTTGGAGAACGCCACGAACAGGCTGTCTATTTCCGGTGCGCCCCTGGCCCGCGCCTCGCGCAACCGTTCGCCAAGGTCGGGCAGGGCGTGAGCATAGAGCCCCTTGGCCGACAGCTCGACCATGGTCTGAACGCTCGGGCTCACCCTGTGACCGCGCGCTTCGCCGAGCAGCGACGCGTAATAGCCTTCGGACTGGTAGGAATAGGAGCGCGACAGGTTGAGGATATAGGGCCGCCGCCCGGCAAACAGGCCCGGCTTGGAGATGTAATCACTCACCCGCAGCACTTTGTGGGGTGTCTCGGCCTGCGAAATATCGCTCGCCGATTCGACGAGTATGACCCAATCGGTCATCGGCCTGAACTCGCCGAACTGCCCAAGGGCTTCTCCATCCGCACTGCGGTCTCTCCATTCGGGTAATAGCCAGCGACGCGCGCAATTACGCGATATCCGCTGCGCTCGTATAGCAGAATAGCATGCTGGTTCGATTCGCGCGCTTCCAGTCTCATTCGGTCATAATCTTTCTCGGCCGCAGCTGCTTCACCCACTGCCATCAACTGCCGGGCGATGCCCTTGCCCCGCAGGTCCGGGGTCACTGACAGCGTGTATAGACGCGCCACCCGACTGCCCGTCCGGAACAGCAACACCGCTGCCCCGACAAGGGTTCCGCCTGATACCGCAACATGCGAAACTGTATTGCCGTCCAGCAATCGCCGCCAGGTGCGCCGCGGGAACCGGTCTTCCTCGGGAAAGGCTTCTTCAAGGCGGACCAGATCATCGAGGTCACCGACTGATGCGGGTCGGATTTCCATCTGTCCGGCATCACTCATACGCGCACCATGTCGTCCCGGTGGATCACCGCTGGGCGGCCGCGATACCCGAGAGCCGCTTCCACATCCTCGCTCTGGAGGCCGACAATGCGCAGGATGTCGGCAGAGCCGTAAGAGGTGACGCCCTTGGCGATGACGTCGCCGCCATCGTGCCTTACCGTCACCGCAGCGCCCCGCTCGAACACCCCATCCACACCCGTCACGCCCACGGCCAAAAGGCTGGCGCCCCCCTGCAACGCCCGCGCCGCACCGGCATCGACCCGAATCGTACCTTCGGGCTTCAAATGGCCCATCAGCCAGGCCTCGCGGGCCCGCGCAGGCGTAATGTCCGCAACGATCAGCGTTGCCAGCGCGCCATCCTCGATGGCCCGCAATGGGTGGTCCCGGTTGCCGCGCGTGATGATCGTTGAACATCCCGCCGCATGTGCGATCCGGGCTGCCGTCAGCTTGGTCACCATGCCGCCCGAGCCGACGCCGGAGGCCTGGTTAGCGCCCGTCGCCATCGCGTCATGTTCGGCTGAAAGTGATGTCAAAACAAGGATGTGCGTCGCGTGTGGATCCGAATTCGGGTCGGCTGTGTAGAGCCCGTCTATGTCCGATAGCAGCACCAGAAGATCGGCTCCCATCATCTGTGCCACCCGCGCTGCCAGCCGGTCATTGTCGCCATAGCGAATCTCGTCTGTTGCGACCGTGTCATTTTCATTGATCACCGGAACAATGCCTGCATCCAGCAATGTATCGAGCGTGGCCCGCGCATTCAGCCAGCGCCGCCGGATTTCCGTGTCGCTGAGGGTCAGCAGCGCCTGTCCAACCGTGATGCCATGCGGCGAAAACGCGCCTGCCATCGCCGCCATGAGTCGCGGCTGGCCAATGGCTGCCGCTGCCTGCTTCTGGTCGAGCCGGGCAGGTGAGGGCGAACCGAGATCGACCCGGCCGAGGGCCACTGCGCCGGACGAGACGAGAATCACCTGCTTGCCCCGTGCCCTCAGGTCCGCAATGTCCGAAGCGAGCCGTGCGAGCCATTCCGTTCGCGCGGCGCCGCCGTCTGCGATCAGCGCCGAGCCGGTCTTGACGACGATACGCCTGGCTGCCTGGAAAGGACTGTCTGTCATGCGATGCCCCCAATCCTGTGCTGGTAATTTTTGTCGCCTTGTGCTGTGTGGGCTGTCAATCCAGCCCCTTTTTCGACAAGGCCCGTTCCATGCCCCAATTCGACATGATCCAGATTTCGCGCGAAGCCGCAGCCGGCGCGGACATTCTTGAGCACACGGCCGGCACGCCCGTGCGCGAAGGCGGCGGGGACGAGACGTATCGCTGTGGCGGCTGCAAGACCAAGCTCCTGGTCAATGTCGGTCACCATGACGCGCACGGTGTCATCGTGAAGTGCGGCAAGTGTGGGCGGCTGAACACAGAGCCGCACCATCATCACTAGCTGACCCGGTCTGCCAGTCAGGGCGCCCATGACTCGTCGTCTCCAGAGGCGTCGAGCTCGGCCTGCATGCCGAGTTGTTTCACGATCTCGAACAGGGTTTCACGTACGCCGGCACCCGTGGCTCCGGACAGCAGCAGCGGCTTGCCCTTATAGGCCTTTTTCAATTGCTTGGCCTGTTCGGCGACAAGTTCCGGATTCAGCGCGTCGATCTTGTTGAGCGCGACGATCTCCGGGCGTTCGGCGAGTTCCGGGCTGTAATCCTCAAGTTCCTTGCGGATCGTGCGATAGGCGCCTGCCGGATCGTCCTGCGTGCAGTCGATCAGGTGCAGCAGCACCTTGCAGCGTTCGACGTGTCCCAGGAACCGGTGTCCCAGTCCCGCGCCCTCTGCCGCGCCTTCGATCAGGCCCGGAATATCGGCTAGCACGAAGCGCGTGTTCGGGCCGAGATCGACGACACCAAGACCTGGGTCCAGCGTCGTGAACGGATAGTCGGCAATCTTGGGATTGGCGGCAGTCACAGCGCTTAGGAAGGTCGACTTGCCGGCATTTGGCAGTCCGACAAGGCCGGCATCCGCGATCAGCTTCAGGCGCAGCCAGAGCCAGCGCTCTTCGCCTTCCTCGCCGGCATTCGCCCGGCGCGGGGCCTGGTTGGTCGATGATTTGAATCGCAGATTGCCCCAGCCGCCATTGCCGCCGGTCGCCAGCAACACGCGCTGGCCTAATTCGGTCAGGTCAACGATCAGCGTTTCCTGGTCATCCTCGAATATCTGGGTGCCGACCGGCAATTTGAGCGTGACGTCGTCGCCCTTGGCGCCTGTGCGCTGCTTACCCATGCCATGGCCGCCGCGCTTGGCCTTGTGGTGCTGTTGGTAGCGATAGTCGATCAGCGTGTTGAGGCCGTCCACGGCTTCCGCCCAGACATCCCCGCCGCGCCCCCCGTCACCCCCGTCAGGGCCACCATATTCGACAAACTTCTCACGCCGGAACGAGACACAGCCCGCGCCGCCGCCACCGGACTTGATATAGACTTTGGCTTGGTCAAGAAATTTCATCGGTTTCTCTTACGCGTTTTGCGCGATCCGCGCCATGTACAAGTGATCTACCATTTCGCCCCGGCCGAGGCAGAAAACCGGATTTCGTCCGGCATTCATGAAGCCCAGTTTTTGCAGCACGCGTCCCGATCCCGGGTTGTCCGCGAAATGACCGGACACAAAGGCCCGTTCGCCGCGCTGTTCGAGCCATTCCAGCAAGGCGCCGACAGCCTCCGTCATGAGGCCCTTGCCCCAGGCTTGCGGCGCCAGCCAGTATCCGACCTCGAAGGGCGAACTGGTGTCGCTGCGATTCGCGCCCGTCACGCCGACCAACTGACCGTCCAGCTCGATCGCCCGAACATGATCGGTATCGCGGGCCGCGCCGGCATCATGCCTTGCGATCCATGCGAGGGTTTGCGCCTTGGACTGGTTGGGTGCCACCCGAGCCAGCATCCTGTGCACGCGCGGGTCCTGGATGATGGCGGTTATTGGGCCTGCATCAGTAGGCCTCACCGGGCGAAGCAGCAATCTCGCGGTCCTGATCTCTTGACTCATCATCGCCTCCTCGGGGCAGGACAAGGTCAGGGGAGGGCAAAGAAAAAGGGGAAGCAGTGGCCTGCCTCCCCTTCGGAATGATCGACATACGATCCGGCCACGTTCCCGCGGCCGCGCTGTCAGCCGCTATTCTGCTGCGTTGGCGAGCGGTACAATATTTACATACATGCGGCCGCCGGTCTTCTTGGCGAACTCGATGTTGCCTTCGGTCAGCGCATAAAGCGTGTGATCGCGGCCCATGCCGACGCCTTTGCCGGGATATTTCTGGGTGCCGCGCTGGCGCACGATGATATTACCCGGAATGACATGCTCGCCGCCATATTTCTTGACGCCAAGGTATTTCGGGTTCGAGTCGCGACCGTTACGTGACGAGCCGCCTGATTTTTTATGAGCCATACTGTGCTCCTGTCCTGTCTGAAGGGCTTATAGCGCCCTTATGCGTCCTTGGCGAATTCTTGGGCCTGAGCGACCCAACCGTCTTTTTCGAAACGGCCTGTCAGGCTCAGCTGTTCTTCGAGTTCGGTGATCTGAGCAGCCGTCAGAGCCGCGATCTGCGCAAACGTCGTGATGCCGGCAGCATTCAGCTTCTTTTCGAGGGCTGGGCCGACACCGGTCATCTTTTTCAGATTGTCGGCTGTCGCTGCATCAGCTGCTGGCGCGGCCTTCGGAGCCTCGGCAACAGCGGTTTCAGCCTTGGGCGTAGCAGCTTCAGCTTTCGGAGCAGCGGCTTTCTTAGGCGCGGCTTTCTTGGCTGGCTTGGTGCCGTCAGCATTGATCGACGTGATCGTCACGGTCGTCAGGTGCTGTTTGTGGCCGATTGTACGGCGATATGTCTGGCGCTGGCGCTTTTTGCGCGTGATCAGCTTGGGACCGCGCATGTGCTCGGAAATCTCGGCGGAAACGGTGGCGCCGACCACGAGGGGCGCGCCAACCGTAACGGAATCGCCGCTTCCCAGCATGAGGACGTTGTCAAACGTCACGTCGTTACCGGCTTCAGCATCCAGCTTCTCGATGACGATCGTGTCGCCCTCGGAAACTTTGTACTGCTTACCACCTGTCTTGATGACCGCGAACATGGGTCTCATCCTTCCGGCATGAAATCGAAATGAAATATGCGCGAAACCGTCGCCGGTCCGCGCCTGAACCGGGGGTAGACACCAAAGCGGACCGGCTGTCAAATGTCATCTTCAGACGATTTCAGGTGGTTGAAATCCTCGCCCAGCCAGTATAGGTCACCACGCTTCCTACCACGGCGCGGAGAGATGCTAGAGTGGTTGAATAGGCTAGTCTCGAAAACTAGTGAGCTCGCAAGGGTTCCCAGGGTTCGAATCCCTGTCTCTCCGCCAGCC